>CAUZJR010000566.1:0-3368 GCA_963580005.1 Planctomycetota bacterium | reverse complement strand
AGCAGTGGTTCGCGTCGCGATTCGATGCGCCCACCGAACCGCAATCCCGCGGCTGGCCGCCGATCGCCGCGGGCGAGCACACGCTGATCGCCGCGCCCACCGGCAGCGGAAAAACCCTGACCGCATTCCTGGCCGTCATCGATCGACTGCTGAGAGAAGGACTCGAGAACGGAGGACTCGAAGAGACCACTCGAGTCGTCTACATCTCGCCCCTGCGGGCACTCTCAAACGACATGCACCGCAACCTCCATCAGCCACTCGAGGAGATCCTCGAACTGGGCCGATCGCAGGGCCACGCGGTGCCCGAGTTGCGAGTCGGACTCCGTACCGGTGATACCAGCTCGTGGGAACGGACCAAGCTCGTACGGCGGCCGCCCCAGATCCTGGTCACGACGCCTGAATCCCTGTTCCTGATGCTCACCGCCGAGAAGGCCCGCAAGACTCTCGAGCACGTCGACACGGTGATCGTCGATGAAATCCACGCACTGGTCCGCGACAAACGAGGCAGTCACCTGTCGCTGAGCCTCGAACGCCTGCAGGCTCATACCTCCACCAACTCGAAGACGCTCCAGCGGATCGGGCTCTCGGCCACCCAGAAACCCATCGACCGCACCGCCAGGTTCCTGGTCGGCGGCACGTCAGCCGAGCCCGGTCCGACGGTCGTCGATGTGGGCCACCAGCGAGATCTCGACCTGAAGATCGAAGTCCCGCCCAGCGATCTCTCGGCCGTCTGCTCGCACGAACAATGGGCCGAAATCAACTCGCGGATCGTCGAGCTGATCAACGAGCACACCAGCACGCTGGTCTTCGTCAACACCCGCCGCATGGCCGAACGGGTCACTCACCAGTTGACCGAGATCCTCGGAGAAGACCACGTCGGCAGTCACCACGGTTCACTCTCGGCCGCCACCCGCCTGGACACCGAGCAGCGACTCAAGGAAGGCCGCCTCAAGGCAGTCGTCGCCACCGCCTCGCTGGAACTGGGTATCGACATCGGGCACGTGGACCTGGTGATCCAGATCGGGTCCCCCCGAGCCATCTCCACCTGCCTGCAACGCATCGGCCGCTCGGGACACTCGCTGGGCCTGATCCCCAGGGGACGGCTATTTGCACTCTCGCGAGACGAACTGATCGAATGCCAAGCCGTGGTGCGGGCCATCCGTGGCCAACGACTCGATGAGGTCCAGGTCCCCGTCGCACCCCTGGATGTTCTCGCACAGCAGATCGTCGCCGAAGTGGCGGCCCGCGAATGGAAGTCCGACGAACTGTTCGAACTGGTCCTGCGAGCCGGTCCCTATTCCGAGCTGCCGCGGGAGAAGTTCGACGAGGTGATCGAGTTCCTTTCCGAGGGCATCAGCGACACGTCGGGACGCAGCCGGGTCTACCTGCATCACGATCGCGTGGGTCGACGTCTCAGGCCGCGAAAGGCCGCAAGGCTCTCGGCGTGTACCAACGCCGGAGCCATCCCCGATATCGGCAGCTACCGCGTGGTCACCGAGGACAACTCGTTCGTCGGGACCCTCGATGAGGACTTCGCGATCGAGAGCCAGGCCGGAGACGTGTTCCTGCTGGGGAATACCTCGTGGCGGATTCACCACGTCCGCGGCGAACGGGTCACCGTCTCGGACGCCGGAGGTGCCCCGCCGACGATTCCGTTTTGGCGAGGTGAGGCGCCGGGGCGGAGCTGGGAACTCTCGGAAGAAGTCTCGGAACTTCGAGAAGAAATCGCCCGGCGGATCGGAGGGCCGGGCGAGGAACAGCGGCAACGCGAACGGCTGATCTCCGAAACAGTCGTGTGGGTCGCCACCGAGACGTTCTGCAGCGAACACGCCGCGCGACAGGTGGTCGAGTACGTCGCGGCGCAGCAGGCCGCCGTCGGCATGGTCCCCTCCGGGAAACGTGTCCTCTTTGAACGCTTCTTCGATGAAGCCGGCGGTATGCAGGTGGTCATCCACGCGCCGTTCGGGTCGCGGATCAACCGGGCCTGGGGGCTGGCACTGAGGAAGCGGTTCTGTCGGAGTTTCGATTTCGAGCTGCAGGCCACCGCCGACGATGACGGCTTCATCCTGTCGCTGGGTCCGCAACACAGCTTTCCGCTCGAGAGCCTCTTCGGGATGCTCGGGCCGCACAACGCCCGCAACCTGCTCGAACAGGCCCTGCTGGCCGTGCCCGTCTTTCAACTCCGCTGGCGCTGGAACCTCACCCGCGCACTGATCGTGCTCAGACGAAACGGCGGCAAAAAAGTGCCGCACGCGTTGCAGAGATTCCGGGCCGACGACCTGCTGACGGCCGTCTTTCCCAAGCTGACCGGCTGCCAGGAAAATATCACCGGCGACCACGAGATCCCCGAACATCCGCTGGTGCAGCAGACCATGCACGACTGCCTGCACGAGGCCCTGGATTACGAGGGGTTCGAGCGGGTGCTCGAGGGGATCGACACGGGCGAAATCGAACTGGTCGGACGCGATACCCGCGAACCGTCACCGTTTACCTGGGAACTACTCAACGCCAACCCCTACGCGTTTCTCGATGGAGGCGAGATCCAGGAACGGCGTGCCCGGGCCGTCGCCACCCGACGCAGCCTCTCGGTCGAAGAACTCGGAGACCTCGGACGACTCGACCCCGACGCCATCCGACAGGTCAGTGACGAAGCCCAACCGCCCGTCCGCGACGCCGATGAACTCCACGACCTCCTGCTCTCCAGGATCGTCCTCCCAACCAGTGCCTCGCTCCCGGCCTCCCCGACCACGCCGACCGAGTGGGACCTCTGGTTTGAGGAATTGTGCCAGGCGGGGCGAGCCACCCGTGTGACGGCCGCGGATGGGCACACCGCCTGGGTCGCCGCCGAACGTCTGCCGGTGGCCCTGGCCTACTATAAGGAAGCAGCCGTCGATCCGGTGATCGAGGTTCCCGAGGGGGTCAGGACCGAGTGCTCCTCGATCGACGCCCGCGTGGCGATCGTCAGGGGGCTGGTCGAAGTCTGTGGACCGACCACCGAGGGCGAAATCGCAGCCGAACTGGCCATGACCACCTCGCAGGCCGCCGCGGCACTCGAGGCGCTCGAGGGTGAGGGGACAGTGCTCAGAGGACGGTTCCGAACTGTGGCAGGACCAGGCGCAGGACCAGGCGAAGGCCTCGAGAAGCCCGACACGGTCGAATGGTGCCATCGCCGGCTCCTGGCCCGGATCCACAGGTTGACCATCGAGGGCTTGAGGCGGCAGATTCGCCCCGTCGATGTGGCCACGTTCCAGAGATTCCTCGCCCGTCATCACGGGCTGCATCCGGGCACTCAGCGGACCGGGACCGGAGGACTCTTCGAAGTCCTTGGCATGCTGCAGGGACTCGATGTTGCCGCCGGGAGCTGGGAA
>CAUZJR010000565.1:0-3369 GCA_963580005.1 Planctomycetota bacterium | reverse complement strand
GCCGAGTCGTTTCGCCAGGCGTTTCAGCGGCGGGTGGTCGCCGGACGCATGTCGCGGTTCTTTCGCGACTGCCTCGAGGCCAGACGTGCCGAGTGGGCTCGACACGGACTCTCGGCCAGCGAGCTGGTTCCCGATGTCAAGCGGTCTCCCGGCGGACTCCGCGACGTGCACCTGGTTCGCTGGCTGGGCTTTTGTCGCCACGGCACGACCGACATCGAAGAACTGGTTGCCTGCGGGGCGTTGTTGCCCCGAGAGCGTGAAGTGCTCGTTGACGGGCACCGCATGTTGACCGGGATTCGCGTCGACCTGCACCTGGAGGCCGGGCGTGGCCAGGACGTATTGACTCGTGACGAGCAGTTGCGGTTGGCCGAGAGTCGTGGTGCCGAGGGAGTGGCGGGTCAGCGGCCGGTCGAGCGATTCATGCAGGACTACTTCCGGCATACCACCGGCCTGGCACGCGTGGCCGAGCGATTTGCCGAGCGGAACCGGCCTCCGCGACTGGTCGAGACGCTCGCCGACTGGTGGTGCATCCCTCGACGCTCTGGCCCGTTTCGGATCAATCGCCGCACGATCGACGTGGCAGGCACCGAGCGGGACGAGCTGGAGTGGACACTCGAGCGAAGCCTGCGGTTGTTCGAGGCGGCCGCGACGTACGGCGTCGACCCCTCCCACCGGTTGCTCGACACGCTCACCGATGCCGTCCGCGACTGGGATCCTGAAATCACCGAGTCGGCCAGCCGTCGCTTCATGTCGATCCTGGGCCAGACCGGCCACGTCGGGCCGATCCTGCGACAGATGTTCCACACCGGGGTTCTCGATCAGCTGGTCCCCGCCGTCAGCCATGCGCGGTGCCTGATGCAGTTCAACCAGTACCACAGTTTCACCGTCGATGAGCACTCGTTTCGGGCGGTCGAGGCGGCCGAGGCGCTGGTTGAGGAGCAGGGACCGGTGGGAGCCGCCTACCGGGCGATCGGCAGAAAGGACCTGCTGCACCTGGCACTGTTGCTGCACGATTTGGGCAAGGGTTTCGACGAGGATCACAGCGAGGTGGGTCGACGGCTCGCGCTGGAAACCGCCGAGGGGCTGGGGCTCGACTCGGCCGACTCGGATCGACTGGTCTTCCTGGTTCACCGTCACCTGGCGATGGAGCAGCTGGCCACGCGGAGGGACATTTCCGAACCCGGGCTGGTGATGAACTTCAGCCAACTGGTGGGCAGCCCCGAGACACTGCGGATGCTGTACGTCCTGACCGCCGCCGATATCATCGCCGTGGGGCCGGGCAAGTGGACCGATTGGAAGGCCGAGCTGCTGACCGAGTTGTTCGATCAGGCGCTGGTGGTACTCGGTGGTGAACGACCGCGGTTTCGGCTCGAAGAGCGACTCGAATCGATCCGCCAACAGGTACTGGAATGCTCGGTCGGAGACGAAGAGGACGTCGAACGGGTCGAGTTGCACGAGTGGACTGACGGGCAACTCGAGGGACTCTCGGATCAGTACCTGGTGTCGACGCCGCCCGAGACCATCGCCGGCGACCTGGGGGCGGTCCGGCAGCTGCGGATTGACGATGTGAAGGTTGATGGCGAGTACCATCCTGAAACCGGGACGGTTCGGTTGAGGGTACTGGTTGGCGGCGAGTATTCCGAGGGGTGTTTTCACCGGATCGCCGGTACGCTGACGGCGCTGCGGCTGGAGGTGCTGGCCGCCTCGATTTCGACCGGGCTCGACGGTGTGGCGATTGACCGCTTTCACGTGGTCGATCACGACTTCGACGGACCGGTCACCGAGTTCCGGATCCGGGAAATCGGTCGAGCGATCTGCGAGGGGGTGCGTCGGGAGGTGAGAGTGCGAGAGCTCTCCGAGCGGCATCGCGTCTTTGGCGGACCGGGTCGCGACGAACCGGTCTCGAACCACCCCACCCGCATCGTGATCGATGTCGAGTCGTCCCCGACCCGGACGATCGTCGACGTTTTCGCCCACGACCGGCCCGGGCTGCTCTACATCATTTCTCGCACCCTGTTCCAACTGGGCCATTCGGTCGAGTTGGCCCGGATCTCCACGCATGTCGACCAGGTGGTCGACGTGTTCTACGTGGTCGATCGGAATGGAGAGAAGATCGAGGACGGTCAGCGTCACGGCGAGATCATCTCGCGGCTCGAGTCGGCGATCGAACACCTGCAGCGTCACGGCCTCGGAGCCAGTGCCGTAGCAGCGACCGAAGACCCGCGTCTCAACGATTCCCCTGCCGATCCCTGACTCCCCCCCGTCTCCCAAGAACTCCTTCGGGGTTTTGTGTTGGTGGGGGTTCCCTGTGGATCGGGATGCTGTTCGTCTGCTCGTTACGGCAGGTGCGAATCGAGCAGTGTCAGCCCGTCGTTGCTGTTGAGTTGGACTGATGCGACCGAGGCGGGCAGCAGCACGGTGCGGCCGGGCGAGAGTGCGTGATGCGAGTCGTCGGTTTCGAGCGATCCGTTTCCGGCGATCGTTGTCACAATCCGGCAGCGATTGTCGTTGACCAGTTTGTGATGCCCATGGACCTGGTGCTCGACAACTCGGAACTCGGGACACTCGACCCGCGTCACCTGGTGAGTCGAGTCGAGTTGCGGTATCGAGGAGGGGAGAACGGGTCCGGCCTCGAAATTGACCGCCTCGAGACCCCGTTCGAGATCGATGGCTCGGGGTGAACCGTCGCGATCGAGTCGTCCCCAGTCGTAGAGCCGATAGGTCAGGTCGCTGGCCTGTTGGATCTCGGCCAGCACGATTCCTTCGCCGATGGCGTGGACTGTTCCAGCCGGGACGATGACGCACTGACCGGGTTGGGCCGGGAAACTGGCGACGCACGAGTCGATGTCGTCTGAGTCGATGGCGGTGGTGAGTGTTTCGGCGGTGGTACCCGGTTGCAGGCCGACCCACAGTCGGCTGAACGGTTCTGCGGTCAGGACGACCCAGGCCTCGGCCTTGCCCCTCAGGCGGGGGTGATGTCGAGCGGCGACGTGGTCGTCGGGATGGACCTGCAGTGAGAGGCGATCGGTGGCGTCGAGGAACTTTAGCAGCAGGGGAAATCTATCGAGGGGTGCATGGCGGCCCAGGAGTTCCAGGGGGTGGTCTTCGACCAGGCGTCTCAGTGTCCAGCTGCTGAACGTCCCCGAGTCGACGACGCTCTGCTGGTCGTCGTCCAGGTCGACAATCTCCCAACTCTCGCTGCAGTCGTCGAGGTGAGCGGAGTTTTTGTCGAGCAGCGAGGTGAGGCGGGTGCCGCCCCAGAGGGCGCGGCGGTAGAGGGGCTGGAAGGTGAGTGGGCCGAGAGTCGAGCCGGCGACGGTGCGACTGCTCATCCGGCGGCCATCTGCTCGATGGCCTCGGACCGGTTGG
>CAUZJR010000564.1:0-3381 GCA_963580005.1 Planctomycetota bacterium | reverse complement strand
GACCCCGCGGCGGCCGAGGTGGCCTTGCTGAAAACAGGGCAAGGCCGCTTGGCCGATCATCCTGGCGTGGTTGCCTTCTGGGCCGACGATCCGGAGAACGTCGAGAACTCGATGGGGACTCCGATTTCGAAGACTGCGATCGCCAAGATGCGTAACGCCCGCCTGGCTCTGCGGAAGGGGTTCCCGCGGATCCCGACGGTGTTTGCCATTTCCAACCTCCCCCGTCTGAAACCGGCGATGCCCTACGGTGACATCCTGCTCAGTTACCGGTACCCGGTGCCGCAGTATCATCCCATGACGATCAACTCGTTTACGATCCAGACCTGCCGCAGCCTGGTGCCCGACAAGCCGTTATGGTTCCTGTCGCAGGCGGTCGATCTTGGCTACGGGACCCGGTTCAAACTGCCCCGGCCGATGCGGCCGACGCCGGACGAGGTGCGGGCTATGGCCTTTTACAGCCTGGTCTGCGGCATCAACGGCTATGCCCTGTATGCCAATTCGCTCAATGCCAGGGATTTCCCCGACCACTGGGCGACGGCATTGGACGTGGCACGTCGGATACGGCACATCGCCGCTCCGTTGACCTCCGGCCGAGATGTTCGCACCGTGCGGCTGGGCCCCGGACCATACACCGGCTCGATGTTCCATCGCGAGCTCCGGCACGGTGACCATCACACTCTGATCGCGATCAACATGTCGGCCGGGACCGTGCCGGTGACCTGGCGGTTCAAGGAGCCCGTGCAGGCGAAAGCGCTCTTCCAGAATCGTAAGATGGCCAGGATGTCCAATACGGTAGGCGATGTGTTCGGCCCCTGGTCGGTCCATCTCTACCAGTGGTGACGACCGGGCGGATGATCACAGCACCTGCAGTGCTCTATAGAGGAAGCACTCTGTTCGGGGCGTCGTTGAACGAGAGCCCGGGAAACACGGGGAGAAACGTCATCAAACAGATCTCGCTACTTGACGACCGGGAATGGCCTTCCGAGGGGTTTGCCTTCACGTTGCCGATCCGGCCGGAAACGACCGCGCTGGGGGTGATCGACGTGCAGGGGTATGTGCTGAACGCCGACGGTCACCTGGCGCATACGGTGACCCAGCACGATCCCGACCTGCAACAGGGGTTCCTGGCTCGTGCCGAGACGATGATCGGGAACATCCAGCGGCTGCAGTCGATGTTTCGCGAGCAGAACCGGCGTGTGTTCTTTACGCGGCATGGGTCGCAGTTGCCCGATGGTGCGGACATGGTTGTCCGACGGCGGGGACGTGAGGAGGCGGCTCGGGCGGCGACCGATGAAGTCGGCGGCCATATGGCGATCCATGGCGAGGCCGCCTACGAGATCGATGCTCGTGTCGAGCCGATCGACGGCGAGATGATTCTCGACAAGAACACCAGCAGCGCGTTTCATTCCTCACCGATTGACCTGTACCTCCGCAACATGCAGATCCAAACGCTGGTACTGACCGGCGTGGCCGCAGATCAGTGTGTGCTGGCCACGGCCATCGACGCGGCCGACCGCGGGTTCCACGTGGTGATCGTCAGCGATGCGGTCGCCAATCTCGATCCCGGCAGCGCCCAGGCGACACAGGTTCTGTTTGGCCGTGTGTGGGGCTATGTGATGACGACCGATGCGATCGACCATTGGCTGACCACAGGTGAACCGCCTGAGCGGACCCGGCTGCCGGTGTAGCAGGGGAGGCGGATCTGGACGACTTTGCTCTGTGGCGTCACGCCGGTGGCCAGGGGTCCAGGCAGGCTCCTGTCGGGCGCCGAGAGAGGGGACGCCACGGTGCCGGCGGCAGGCTGGCGTAGCAGACATCCAGCCACGGGGTCTCGAGACGACGATGCCCGGTGTAACGCGAATCGAGCATCGCTTCCAGCACTCCGGTGCTCAGCAGGGTCCGCTCGACAGGAACGGTCGCCTCTCCGGTGAGAAACATCTCTTCGACGTTGAGCGACAGGTAGGCGAAGTGAGCATGAGCTCCGACATCGTCCTCGCCTCCATGCCCCTGGGCGAAAAACTCGGTCGCGACCACCTGCCCGTCGCCCAGCCGGGCCGAGTAGGCCAGGTCTTCGATGTAGCCGTCGAGCATCAGAGCAGATCCTCTAAGACCATCGCGGTATTCGATCAGGGCGATGGCCGGTTCGCTGCAGTGATCTTCGATCCGACCCTGGGGCCGATTCTCGATGGCCGCACAGGCCGCCTCGGCCAGGTCTCTTGACCAGAGTCCCTCAGCGGCAGCCTCCCACACGGCCTCCCCCTCGAGACAGGTCACCGCCTTCACGCCACTCTCGCCACCCAACCGGTTTTCGACCATGCACTGCAAGACCTCCAGCGTGTGGAATCCATAGATCTCGAGGCCCGAAAACCCGACCGACAGAGCCTCGTCGATGCGGGTGCCGGCGGGATGCTCGAGCCAGGGATTGCGCCAGCAGACCGGCAGCGAGGATCCGGCCATCAGGGGAGCACCCAGCGACGCCATCCGCTCGACCATCCAGAGAGCGTCGTGCCAGTTGTAGGAGAGGTGCTTGTCGTTGAAGACCGGGACCGACCTGTCGCTGGTGGCCATGACTCCACAGATCTGCTCGAGAAACGCCTTGCGAGGAAACAACTGCTGCTCCTTCTCGTTCCAGGCATAGTCTCCGTGCTCACCGATCAGCAAGACCCCATCCACGGCCAAAGACTCGCCCCCCAGCCTCAACGCTCCAACAATGCTCGGGTAGATCGGCACCTCGTGTTCGGCGGCGATCTCGACCCCGATGTCCTGCTCGGCCACCTGGTCGATGTACATCGAGACGATCTCAACCCGAGGGGCCTGGAATCCGTTGTCGGTGGGAAAGCCCTTGAGGAACTTGGTGACAACGACGTCGGCGTGCGAGCCAGCGAAGTACTCGGTCACGATCGCGGCGATTTTCTTGCGAGTCGGCATGGTTCAGGCGAGGCAGGCGAGGGCAGGGGGGGGGAGTGCTGTTGAGGCGGTCTAGATCTCGGCGAAGACTTCCAGCACGTTGCCTTCGGGGTCCGAGAAGTAGACGGTGCGGTGTCCACGCGGCTGGTCGGTGGGGGGTTCGAGAATCGGGATGTCGTGTTCCAGCAGCTGTTGGTGGCAGTCGGCGACCTCGTCGGGAGAAACCAGGAATGCCAACTGCACCCCCGGCGATTCGGTCCCTCCACCGCGTCCATCGTAGTCTCGCTCGCGCAAACGCAGCCCCAGCAGCACTCCTCCAGCGTCAAGAGACAGGCTGGTGTCGGTCTCGGTGACGACCGGAAACGGCAGCAGCTGGCGATAGAAGGACTTCATGAGCTCGATGTCGTCACACAGGACGATCGAGTACGTGAGCGCGGTGACCGATTGCAGCATCGATTCAGTTCCTGATGGGGT
>CAUZJR010000563.1:0-3382 GCA_963580005.1 Planctomycetota bacterium | reverse complement strand
ACGAAAGCCTGATGCCAATCGCCGTGGGCGGTGGCCTGCGAAGCGTGGAGTCGGTCCGGCAGATGCTCGCCTGTGGTGCTGACAAGGTCGTGTTGAATTCCGCCGCGATCGAGGTGCCGGGACTGGTTCGGGATTGCGCAACGCACTTCGGCAGCCAGTGCGTGGTTGTCTCGATCGATGCTCGTCGTGACACTGAGGGCTGGCAGGTGCTGACCCGCGGTGGCACCACCACCACGGGACTCGACCCCCGCAGGCTGGCAGGTGACCTGCAGCAGCAGGGCGCCGGTGAGATCCTGATCAACTCGATCGATCGTGATGGGACCTGGGAAGGATACGACTTGGAACTGGTCGAGGGAGTGTCCTCGGAGGTGGGAATCCCGGTGATTGCCTGTGGCGGGGCCGGGCGGCTGGAGGATTTCGGGAAGGCGGTGAGCGAGGCCGGAGCCTCGGCCGTAGCCGCCGGGAGCTTCTTCCTCTATCACGGCCGGCGACGCGGCATCCTGATCTCGTTTCCCACATGCGAGGAGCTTGCCAGCGTGCTGGGAGCCGAGCGGGTGCGGACCAGGATATGACCGCCACCACGACCTCCCCGCGGGTCTGCAGCCGCTGCATCATGGACGAAACGGTCTCGGGCCTCACTCTTGATGACCAGGGCGTCTGCAACCACTGTCACATTCACGACACGCTGGACAGGCTCTACCCGCTCAACGACGAGGGCCACCAGGAGTTGTTGGCGATCGTGGAACGGATCAAGCGGGACGGCCGTCGCGGACCTTACGACTGTATCGTCGGCATCAGCGGAGGGCGGGACACCTGTTATTGCCTCTACATGACCAAACAGCTGGGTCTCAGACCACTGGCGGTGCATTTCGACAATGGCTGGGACTCAGAAATCGCTAAGACCAACCTGAAAAACGTCCTCGAGAAGCTCGATGTCGACCTGCACACCGTGGTCGCCGACTGGGAAGAATCCCGAGAACTGACCAACTGCACGATCCGCGCGTCGCTGCCGTACATCGACATGACCGACGATGTGGGCATCGTCAGTGCGCTGTATCGGACTGCCGCCCAGGAGAAGATCCGCTGGATCATTCACAGCCACTCGTTCCGGTCCGAGGGAATCAACCCTCTGAAGTGGAACTACATGGACGGCCGTCTGGTCCGACAGATCATCAAGCGGTTTTGTCGCATCCACCTGAAACTCTTTCGCAACGTGGAGCTGAGACATTTTTTCTGGTGGATCTTCGTCAAGCGGATCCGCACCTTTACGATGACCAACTACTACAACGACGTCGGCCCCGAGATCGACGAGTTGCTCAAGAATGACTTCGGCTGGCAGGAGACGGGGGGCTGGCACTTTGACAATGAGATTTTCGGCTTGGCCTGCTATTACTCGAGGGTGAAGTTCGGCATCGATTGGAGGATCTGCGAGTACGCGGCCTGGGTCCGGACCGGCGTACTGACCCGCGAGGACGCTCTGCAGAAGATGACCGAGACACCCGAAATCGAGAGCCAGGAGTACGTTGATTACGGACTGAAGAAGCAGGGAATCTCGCCCGAGGAATGGCAGGAGATCTTGGCGGCCGAGCCGAAGTACTTCACCGACTACCCAACCTACTACCCTGTCCTGAAACTGCTGAGTCCGCTGATCCGGCTGCTGGGCCGACTACAGATCCTGCCCGCACACACCTACGAAAAGTTCTTCAAGACCTGAACGATGGACGAATCGCCAAAGGCAGTGACGGCGCCGATCCGGGTGGCTGTAATCGGCTACGGCTACTGGGGCCCGAACCTGGTCCGCAATTTCAGCGGCCTGGATGACTGCGTCGTCACGGCCGTCTGCGACCTGGACGAGGTGGCCCGGGCCACTGCCGGCCGGTTCTACCCCGCGGTGCGGATCGTGGGGGATGTGGAGGAACTGCTGGCTTCAGACGATGTCGATGCCGTGGCGATCGCCACCCCCGTCTCAAGCCATTTTCCGCTGGCCCAACAGGTGATCCGGAGCGGTCGGCACGTGTTGATCGAGAAGCCGATGACAACCACGAGCCAGCAGGCGCGTGAGTTGATTTCGCTGTCCGAGGACGCCGGTGTCGTGCTGATGGTCGACCATACGTTTCTCTACACCGGCGCGGTCCGCAAGATGCGGGCCCTGCTCGAGGAGGGTGAAATCGGGACGCCCTACTACTTCGATTCCGAGCGGATCAGCCTCGGGCTCCTGCAACAGGACATCAACGTGGTCTGGGACCTGGCCCCGCACGACCTGTCGATCCTGGCTCATCTCTTCGACGAGCGTCCCACAACGTTGCAGGCGGTCGGCTACCGGCACGTCGGATCGGGACGCGAGGAGATGGCGACCTTGAACCTGCACTATGCCAGTGGGCTACACGCTCAGATCCGAGTCAGCTGGCTGTCTCCGGTCAAGGTACGGCGAACGATGCTGGGAGGCAGTCGCCGGATGATCGTCTACGATGATGTCGAGCCAAGTGAAAAAGTGAAGGTCTACGACAAGGGGGTGGTGCTGGATCTTGAAGGCGAGGACGTCACGCCACAGAAACCCATTTATCGGGCCGGAGACGTGAGCATTCCGACGCTCGATCGCGCCGAAGCCCTGCAGGTCGAAACGTCGCATTTTCTGGAGTGCATCCGGGACGGAAGCCGACCACTCAGCGGTGGCGCCGAGGGCCTGGCTGTCGTCGAACTGCTCGAAGCCGCCGATCGCTCGTTGGCTCAGAACGGTGCCTTCGTCACGCTGTAAACCCGGTCGGACACAATCATGCCTGTTCCGTTTGTCGACCTCTCGCGCCAACTCCGGGCACTCGATGAGCCTCTGCGAGCAGCGATCGACAGGGTGCTGGACTCGTGTGCCTTCGCGGGGGGGCCGGAGGTGGAGGCTTTCGAGATCGCGTTTGCCGAGTTCTGCCAGACGCGGTTCTGCGTTGGAGTGGGGTCGGGAACCGGAGCACTCGAATTGCTCTTGCGGGCGGCTGACATCGGGCCGGGTGATGAGGTCATCCTGCCGGCCAACACGTTTGTGGCTGATGCCGAAGCCGTTTTGCTGGCCGGGGCCACGCCGGTGTTCGTCGATGTTGACGAAGACACGGCGCTGATCGACACGGATGCCGTGGCCGCAGCGGTGACCGGCCAGACGGCGGCCATTCTGCCCGTGCACCTCTACGGCCAGACGGCCGCCATGTCCTCATTGCAGAGCCTGGCGGACCGGAAGGGACTCATGCTGATCGAGGATGCCTGCCAGGCCCACGGTGCCCTCAGGGAAAACCGCCCCGCCGGAAGCCTGGGAGACGCAGCCGCGTTCAGTTTTTATCCCAGCAAGAACCTGGGTGCACTGGGCGATGCGGGATGTGTGACGACCAGTGACCAGGCG
>CAUZJR010000562.1:0-3390 GCA_963580005.1 Planctomycetota bacterium | reverse complement strand
GATTGACGGGAATCTTGCGGTGCTCGAACCGCCAGTCACTCTCGACCGCGTTGACCTCACCGTCGGGATCCGCGACCGGCTCTCCAGCCGGCTTCTGCTTGCGCTGGTGCAGGTAGTCGATGCGACTGTGGCTGTTGTCGGCCAGCACGAGATCGACCAGCCCGTCGCGGTCGATATCTCGAGCCACCAGGTTGCTCGATCGCAACTCCAGCTTGAAGATCTCGACCGGCTGGAACCCGAAGTACTGTCCCAGCGGCGAGGGTCCTCGAGGCTCCTGGGCCTGGGCCGGGTCACCGGCCAGAGACCCGACCAGCAGCAACACGGCCGCCACGGGTCCCACGAGCCTGCTGGTGCGTTTCATCCTGGATTCCCTCATCAATTCGAATCTCCGGTGCCAGCATCAACACGCGGTCGTGCCGGACACATGTTGCATTCGCTGCAACCAGCATAAGCCGACCGATTCGGGTGCCGCAAGCAGGAGACAGTGGGTCGACCCGATCGATGCAACCCCACCTCACTCGCACCGGCACCGCTGAAACCGCCTTGCCCGCCCCCGGGTGTTGTGGCAGACTTCAGTCAGAGGCGATCTGCGGGGCGAAGTGCCCACAAGGCACAGCGCCGGGCAGGCTGTCCACGTTGCGGATCCCCCGAGGACCATGACCGATGACCACATCCCCGACGACTCTGCGAACCTGGCTCCTGGCCCTGGCCGGGCTGCTGCTCGCCCCCGCCGTGCTGCCGGCCCAGGGATTGATCTGGTCCCTGCCCGAGGAAGAGGGAACGTGGGTGCGGTTCGAGGGTGAGTACAAACAGACCGAGTTTCGGCCCGGAGTTGCCACCGGCGACCAGGTCTTCAACTGGCGTCGCAACGTGACGATCAAGTCGCTGGCGACCCCCGAGGAGCACAAGACGGCGATGTACCGCGGCAAGCAGGTGACCTGCCGCTGGATCGAGATCAAGGTCGAGACGGGCAAGCCGGGTGAGCAGGGACTGGATACCGGCCCCGGCGGCGCGAGACTCTACAAGGTGCTGATTCCCGAGTCGCGAGTCTTTGGCACTCTGGTGCAGAACAAGAGCGTCGATGCCGACGGGATCCCCGTTTCCTTCCTGCCGATCATCCGCGGCTATCGCAAGCTGGGGAATCGCAAGGAAGAACCGATCAAGACCAAGGTGCTGCGGATCTACCCGGCCATCTCGCTGCTGAAACACTACAAGGTGCTGCGTCCCGAGACCGGCGAGCCGGAAGATCCGGCGCTGGAAGCCCTGGGTGCCATCAACGCGATCAAGTGGGTCGGGGCCGAGACCCTGCAGAGCCGGGTGAGTCAATCCGAGCATTCCTCGGAACTCTGGCTCAGCCGCGAGGTGCCGTTTGGGTTGGCGCGTTGGAGCGTCAAGGTCACGCGTTCGCGGAAGCGCGAAACCGATCCGCGAGACGATTTCGCGAAGCGGACCGAGACGACCGTCGAGATGAAGGCGGTGGCTGTGGGGACCGACGCCAAGAGCGAACTGGCCGTGCAGTAGCCAGGGCTAGCGGTTCACTCGCGAACGGCGGTCCGTCCACGGATCCTTCAGGTCGCCGACGTACTTCTTCAAGAACGCCACCACCACGTCCTCGATGCCGATCCGCTTGCCCAGCAGGTCGGTGCCCTGCAGCTGCACGGGGAACGTGTTGATCCAGTTGATCCGCTTCTCCGGATCCTCGGAGATCGGCTTCAGGAAGCTGTAGACCCGGTTGGCATCCGCCAGCGGGATTCTCGACTTCCGATCCCCCACGCAGACCAGGAACGCGGTCTTTCCTCTGAGGTACTTCATCGGGCGGTTGATGGTCATCCCCGGCAGGCTGCCCTGGGGACTCAGCAACACCAGCGCCCGCACATCCTGTCCGCGAGGCGTCTTGGCGGCGAACGTGGGGGCATCATTGTGACGCTTCTTGGCCCAGTCGTTGGCCGAAAACACCACCGCCACCGGGCTGCTCATCCCCGCCCCAACCACTGCCAGCTTTCGCATGTTCAATCGCTTCTTCTGATGCTCGGCACTGACGAACTTCTTGATCGCCTCCATGTCGCTGGTGACCATCATCGCGAAATCGATCCGGGTCAGCTTCGAATCGCTCCCCTTCTTGCCCCGCTTCTTCTTGGCCGTAGTCGCTACGCCCACCAGCTTGCTCTGGCCATGCTTCCTGAGATCCGCGGCGATCACCGCAAAGCCCTGGTTCTGAAGCGCCTCGGCCAGGCCGCCCTTGCGGGTCCAGACCAGCCGGCTGCCACCCTTCATGTGCAACAGCACCACCACCGCCGCATTCTCCTTCAGTCGCGACGGGTAGTAGGTCACGTGGATCGGCCACTTGTCTCGGGCACTCGAGAGCGTGTGGTCCTCCTTGCCCGTCTTGCTGCCGGCCTGTTGAGCAAAGACCGGGGAACTCGTGATCGCCACCAAAGTGACCACACACCACGCAATCAATCTCGTGGGTAAAAACGATCCAGACATGACAGCGATCCTCGAAGACCGTTCGAAACAGGCCGCCAGACTCAACTGGAAGCCTCGAAGGTTTGACAGATGTGCCGATTTCAGTCTATGCCAATGCCAGAAACCGGTCAATTGGCGCTGAGATCCTACTATGCAGGGGCTGTTCTTTACCGGGACCGACACCGGAGTGGGCAAGACGTGGATTGCCACAAGGGCCGCCTCACACCTCAGCGCTCAGGGTGTGAGGGTCGGAGCCTACAAGCCGGCGGCCAGCGGCAGCCAAGACGGCCGCTGGGCCGATGTCGACCTGCTGCACGAAGCGATCGGGGGCGGGTTCCCGCACGAGCGGATCTGCCCGCAACGCTTCGACCTGCCACTGGCACCTCCCGATGCCGCCAGGCAGGAAGGCCGCGAGGTCGATGCGGAGTTGCTGAGATCGGGGGCACACTGGTGGAACGGACAGGTCGAGATGCTGATCGTCGAGGGGGTGGGAGGGCTGCTGTGCCCGTTGACCGAGACCGAAACCGTTGCGGAACTCGCCGTTGATCTCGGCTGGCCCGTCGTCATCGTCGCTCGCAATGCCCTGGGCACGATCAACCACACGCTGCTGACCATCGATGCGGCCCGACATCGTGGCCTCCACATCGCCGGCGTCGTTCTCAATCAACCCCAACCTCCCGATCCAATGGACCGCTCGGTCCACACCAACGCCCTGGCCATCGCCGGGTTGGGCCAGGTCACGATTCTCGGCCAGGTCCAACACGGTGCAGACGACTTGCTTCCGCCTGATGCCACCGCGACAATCGACTGGTCGCAACTGGCCTGCGAACCAACCTAGCTCACACCCCTGCCCACACCCCCGCCCCCCCCCCCCCCCCGCCCGGGGGGGGGGGGGGGCGGCCCCGCCGGCGGGGGGGGGGGCGC
>CAUZJR010000561.1:0-3402 GCA_963580005.1 Planctomycetota bacterium | reverse complement strand
CGCATCGTGGTAACATCGAACAACGCTGACATCTGGATGCAACGGACCGTTCCGATCGCACCCGACTGAATCAGATCTCGAGTGCGGAAATTGGATTCGCGAAATCGCTGGTGATATCCGACCGACAGGACAAGGTTGCGGTCGGCAAATGCTGCGATCATTCGGTCGCAGTCTTCCAGCGATGTCGCCATCGGTTTCTCCACCAGCACATGTTTGCCAGCAGCAGCGGCCGCCAGGGCCTCGTGGCAATGACAATGGTGCGGCGTTGAAATCACAATCGCATCGACGTCACCACGCCGAACCAGTGACTCAACATCCGGCTCGGTCTCGATCCCGTAGTCCTTCCGGCCAGCCTGCATGAACGATTTTCGGGTGACGGTTACCGTGGTTGGTTTCACCTTTTTGGAGGACGACCATGGTTGGACGACAGCGTGGCGACATTTCCGGTTCGCTGGCACGTGGGCGAGATCGCTTTGAGGCCTGGCGTGGGGATCGGAAAGTCGGGGCCCGTATCCCGGATCAGCTTTGGGGGCTGGCTGTGAAACTGGCAGAGGCTCATGGCCTCAGCCGCACTGCTTCCACACTGAAGCTGGATTACCATACGCTGAAGAAACGCGTTGCCGCGAAGACTCCCGATTGCTCCTCCGTGTCTGGGGAATTCATCGAACTGTCACCGCCGTCGCTTGCGCCCTCGGGGGAATGTGTCGTGGAGTTTGAAGATGGCTTGGGTGCCAGCATGCGAGTGCATCTGCGGGGCTGTGACGTGCCTGACCTGGTGGCTCTGGGCCGAAGCTTCTGGAGCGGAGAGTGATGTTGCAGATCACGCCGCAGATGAAAATTCTGGTCGCTGTCGAGCCGGCCGATTTTCGCAGGGGAATCGACGGGTTGGTGCGACTCTGCAAAGACTCTCTCGGGCAGGATCCGTTTGCCGGTGCCGTGTTTGTCTTCCGCAATCGTCGCCGCACGGCGATCAAAGCGCTGGTGTACGACGGCCAGGGGTTTTGGTTGTGTCACAAACGTCTTTCTGAAGGACGATTCCGCTGGTGGCCATCCGCGGCGAACCAGGACACTCGAGTGAAGACTCTGGCTGCGCATCAGTTGTCTGTCCTGTTCTCTGCCGGCAATCCGGATCGAACGCGTGGCAGGGAAAGCCGGTCGAATCATGACTCGGAATGCCCCGGAAATTATTGAAGTGACTTCTGAACGATTTGAGGAACTCCTCCAGCGAGCCGACTCCAATACGCTTCGTGAGGAAGACATGGAGCTGATGCGTCACGTCTTCGCATCGTACGCGGGGTTCTTTCAGATCGTGGGAGACAAGAAGACCACGATCGCCCGTCTTCGCAAATTGATGTTTGGTGCAACGAGCGAGAAATCAAAGAACGTCCTTGGCGATGGGGACGACATTCCGAATCCGTCTGGCGGTGACGATGCGGATGACGCGTCCAGCGAATTTGAGAGCAGCGAGGACGACGGTTCCTCTGAGCCTCCGCCTGGTCATGGCAGGTATGCTGCCGAAGATTATCCGGGCGCCGACCAGGTACACGTCAGTCATCCGGAACTTTCGCCAGGCGACGCCTGTCCCGACTGCGGTCAGGGGAAGCTGTACGAGAAGTCACCCGGTGTGCTGGTTCGCTTTGTTGGCCAGGCACCCCTGCAGGCAACCGTCTATCGCAGGCAGAAGCTGCGGTGCCATCTGTGCGGAAAACTGTTCACGGCACCGGTTCCCGCCGGCGTTGGTGACGACAAGTACGACCATACGGTTGCCAGTATGATCGGACTGTTAAAGTATGGAAGCGGCCTGCCGTTCAACCGGGTTCAACGGCTGCAGGGGAGTTGTGAGATTCCTCTGGCAGCCTCGACTCAGTGGGACATTGCTCATGCGGCCTCTTCGTTGATCGCTCCGGCTTATGAAGAACTCGTCCGGCAGGCCGCCCAGGGTGAAGTCGTGCACAACGACGATACGACCGTTCGAATTCTGGAACTGATGGGAGAACGCGCCAGAAAAACACCCCCATCAGAAGACGAGCATGATCCCAGGCGCACCGGACTGTTTACATCCGGCGTTGTCGCCACGCTTGCCGGCGTTCGCATGGCACTGTTTTTCAGTGGCCGCCGGCATGCGGGTGAAAATCTGTCGGACGTTTTGCAGCATCGTGCGGCCCGGCTCGAAGCGCCCATCCAGATGTGTGACGGACTGGCGCGGAATCTGCCCCGGGAATTCGACACGATTCTGTCGAACTGTTCGGCGCATGGCCGCCGCAACTTCGTGGAACTTTACGATCGATTTCCCGAAGAATGCCGGCATGTGATCGAAGCGTTCAGGGTGATCTGTCACAACGACAAGGTCGCGCGTGACGAAGGCATGTGTGCTGACACACGCCTCGCCTGGCACCAGACACACAGCACGCCGACCATGGATGATCTCCATTCATGGCTGCAGCGTCAGTTCGACGATAAACTGGTCGAACCGAACTCGGCTCTCGGTGAAGCAATCAACTATCTGCTCAAACGCTGGGAACCACTCACGCTGTTCCTCCGCAAAGCGGGAGCGCCGCTGGACAATAATGTGTGCGAACGTGCGCTGAACAAAGCGATTCTGCACCGCAAGAATTCGATGTTCTACAAAACCCGCAACGGAGCCCGCGTGGGCGACATGTACATGAGCCTGATCTACACCTGCGAGCTGAACGGTGCCAACGCGTTCGATTATCTAAACCAGCTCCAGCTCAATGCCGCGGACGTCATGAAGTTTTCGGATCGCTGGATGCCGTGGAATTTTCGAGAGAACATCGATGGCGTTTCAGACGCTGCGTAACGCACGGCATCCCGGTCACACCCAAGTCAGCCCGTCATCGGCCTGGTGTCGGTCACGAAGGAGATTGTCCCTGATGGCACAAGAGACTATCGAGATTCCGCTGACACCTGCCGAACGCTCACTTCTCCTTCGATACGGATATCCGTTCGAACAGATTGAACATGCACTGAAGGCCTGCGACGCGAGTCATGACATCGAAATCGTCCCGATGGACCATTTCGAACTCGAGCACTTGATTGGAGACGTCTGTCGATCCATCAACCAAACGAACGGAGGCGCGACGCAGGATCAGCTCCTGGAACTCTGTGATCGGTTGGAGGCCGCCGAAGCATGCGGAGACGGCACGCTGGACGTGCTTTAAACCGGCCTGCTGCTTCCCGTGGCTGCATCACGGCTGACGCTTGACCAGACCAGGCTCCTCATCCATCGCTTCCGAGAAATTCCGGCCGTTGCACGCCTGCCGGAAGGTCACGATCCCGTAGTCCTCGGCCAGTCGGGCGGCACGGCTGCCGCCGGCGACGGCGATGGGTTGCACCGACTCCAACTTGTGTGCCGCATCGACATGGGTACGTCCCATGAATCCG
>CAUZJR010000560.1:0-3411 GCA_963580005.1 Planctomycetota bacterium | reverse complement strand
GTCGATCGGTTCGTGACGATCGCCGCTGTTTCGAGCGTAGGAGAGCATGCCGGTGGTGATTTTCGCGGCCCGTTGTCCGGCGGCCAGGATCTTGGTAAAGGCCTTTTCCCGAGTCGCCTCGTCGGTCTTCCTCAAGCCCATCTTCGCGTAGTTGATCACCGTGGTGAGTATGTTATTGAACTCGTGCGTCGTCGACGCGGCGATCGCCCCGATGGTGCTCATTTTCTGAGCCTGCCGGAGTTGTTCCTCGAGGATTTCGAGGCGTTGCTGGGGCGTGGGTGCGGGTTGTTGGGAAGTCATCGAGTTCCACCAGTGCGGGAGAGTGGGTGGGGTGGGGTGGGGGTACTTGTGGCACGCTCACTCCCTTCCCGTATCGGCCACCTCCGCCGTACGTCTTCACTGGCAAGGCACGGTGATCGTGCTGTACCGGCGGCGTTGAGTGTTCGCGCTGGGGGGTCTGGGTAAAGCGAGATTCGCTGATTCGAGGGGGCTTGCGCTGCCCCGTGCCCCGGCTGTGGGTTAAACTGGGTGTGGCGAGGGGCTGCGGGGCAGGGTGACGGGGCCAGCTGCCCGCGGGACATGTCCTGAACCGTCTCACGACTCGAGTGGGTGATGAGGACACTGTGGCTGATTGAGCCGATTGGGATTGAACCGTGATTGCCGTCGAACACCTCAGCGTCACAGTCGGCGACTTTTCGCTCGAGGACATCTCGTTTTCGCTCGCGGCCGGCGAGTACGGGATCCTGATGGGCCGAACCGGCAGCGGCAAGACGACATTGCTCGAGTCTCTGTGCGGCCTGAAGCCTCTGGCTGCAGGCCGGATCCTGATCAACGGCGAGGACGTGACTCATATGAAGCCGGGAGCCCGTGGGATCGGGTTTGTCCCCCAGGAGGGAGCCCTGTTTCACAGGATGTCGGTCCGTGACCAGATTGGGTTTTCTCTTCAGATTCGTCGCCAACCGTCGTCGGTGATCGAGTCCCGGGTGAAGTCGCTAGCCGAATCGCTGGGGATCGGCGACCTGCTGGAGCGGGGTCCCGAGGGTCTCAGCGGCGGCGAGCGTCAGAGGGTGGCACTGGGTCGTGCCCTGGCGGCGCGGCCGAGCGTGTTGTGCCTGGACGAGCCCTTCAGTGCTCTTGATGAAGAGACCCGCGGCGACATGTACAACCTGGTCCGTTCGGTCACACGTGAGGCCGGCGTGACGACGATTCATATTACTCACAGCCGTACCGAGGCCGAGCAGTTGGGTGATCGGATCCTGAAGATTGTCGAGGGCCGGATCGAGCCACTTGAATCGAGCCAGGAAGCCGATCGTGAGTCTGGTGGCGGAGATGAGATGCAGCCGGTTGATGAGCCGGTTGATGAGCCGGTTGATGAGCCGGGTGCGGTGGACGGGCGGGCGGAAGCAACCGAGTCCGAGGCGGGACTTTCGGCGGACGTCGTGGCGGACAGCGATGGGTCTGCCTGAGGTGTGAGCTTCAAGAGTCGGGGACGAGTGGTCATGACTGGGTTGAAGTCGACCAGCATCAGAGCCGTCGTCGCAGTCTCATTGCTGGCGTGCGTTGTCGGCACCGCCGAACCGCTCCCTCGCGGTTCTCATTGGTCCTACCGCCAACCGGTACGGGTGTCGGTTCCGCCGACGCGTGCTGGCGAAGAGATTGGCAATCCGGTTGATGCGTTTGTGTTGCGTCGTTTGCGAGAGCATGGCCTTGAGCCATTGGGCCGGGCCGATCGCGAGACGTTGATTCGTCGCGTGACGCTCGATCTGCTCGGCATCCCACCGACTCCTGCCGAGATCGACTCGTTCCTGTCGGACCGTCGCGGGGGTGCTTGGGACCGCCTGGTCGACCGGTTGCTGGCTTCGCCACGCTACGGCGAGCGATGGGCTGTGCCGTGGCTGGACGCGGCACGGTACGCCGACAGCAACGGCTATCAGCGAGACGGTCGCCGCGACTCGTGGGGCTGGCGCGACTGGGTGATCGGTGCGCTCAACGACGATTTGCCGTTTGACCGGTTCACGATCGAGCAACTTGCCGGCGATCTGCTGCCGGGTGCAACGCTGTCGCAGCGAGTGGCGACAGGTTTTCATCGCAACACGATGGCCAATGTTGAGGCGGGGGTGGACCCCGAGGAGGAGCGTGTGCTGGCGGTGGTGGACCGCGTCAACACCACCGGCACGGTCTGGCTGGGTACCACAATCGAATGTGCTCAGTGCCACGACCACAAGTACGATCCCATCTCGCAGCGTGAGTACTACGGTCTGTTTGCCCTGTTCAACAGCACCCGAGTCGAGATCCAGGCGACGGGCAGCAAGCGGGAGTTTGGCGGTGCGATGGTCGAGTTGCCTCGGAGGCGAGGCGAGGCGAGGCAGTTTGATGCGGTGTCACGTCGGAGCGTGAGGCTGAAGGCGGAACGGAATCGGTTGTCGAGGCTGCTCGATGGCGAGCAGCCTGCGTGGGAGCGGTTGGTACAGAACCGAACCGAAACGCCGGCCTGGCTGAAGAGGCTGCTGGGAGTTGGTCTCGGGCGGCGGACGGCTTTGCAGAAGAAACGGATCCGCGGCCACTACCGCGGCCTGTCGCGTGACTGGACGCGGCTGGTCGAATTGTTGAAGGAGACCGAGTCGAGCCGTGAACGATTGAAGCCGACGACGACGCTGGTGATGTCGGAGCTGTCGAAGTTCCGCCGGACGCGGATCTTCGAGCGAGGTGACTTCCTGTCTCCGGGCGAGGCGGTCGAGGCGGGGATCCCGTCGGCGTGGCCGGCGGTTGAGGTTCCCTCGGACCGCCCGCTGAACCGGCTGGACCTGGCCCGTTGGCTGGTCGACGGCCGCAACCCGTTGACGGCCCGGGTGGTGATCAACCGTCACTGGGCCGAGCTGTTTGGCCGCGGCCTAGTCGAGACGATCGAGGACTTCGGCACCCGGGGTGCTCGTCCGTCTCACCCCGAGTTGCTCGATTGGCTGGCCTGCGAGTGGGTGGATCGTCGTTGGAGTCTGAAGTCGTTGCATAGGTTGCTGGTCACGTCATCGACGTATCGCCGTCGCTCGGACGCACCGTCATCGATGCGGGCCACCGATCCGGGAAACCGGTGGTATGCTCGAGCGTCGCGTCGTCGGTTGCCGGCGGAGTTGATCCGCGACAACGCCCTGGCCATTGCCGGGCTGCTGAGCGACAGGATGCACGGTCCTCCGGTCTTCCCGGTTCAGCCGGCCGGTGTCTGGAACCACATCGGCGTGGCCAGCAATCTCTGGAAGACCAGCCGTGGCGAGGACCTGTACCGCCGGGGAGTCTATGTCTACTGGCGTCGTACGGTGCCGTATCCGAGTTTCGTGAGTTTCGATGCTCCCAGCCGCGAAGTCTGTGCGGTTTCGAGGTCGCAGTCCAATACGCCTCTGCAGGCCCTGACACTGC
>CAUZJR010000559.1:0-3413 GCA_963580005.1 Planctomycetota bacterium | reverse complement strand
GGGCCTGTTCCCGGGCCTGTTACTGGCCCTACTGCTGGGCCTGGCCCCCCCGACAACCTCCGCCGCCCCGTCGGATCCCGCTCACGGCCACCCTCACCGTATCACCCCTCAGCAGTCCGGCACCAGCATTTCCGACACTCGGATCCAGTGGCCCGGCTGGCAGAAAATCCGCGACACGCTGTTGATGCGACACTACAACACGCGGATCGTGTTGCTGGGCACGATGCTGCTGGGCATCGGCGCCGGCACGGTCGGCACGTTCATGCTGCTCCGTCGCCGCTCGCTCGTCGGCGACGTCGTCAGTCACGCCTCGTTGCCCGGCATCGCCCTGGCCTTCCTTTACGTCGAACTCGCCCATCCCGGCAGCCAACGTTCGCTGCAGGCGCTGTTGCTGGGCGGCCTGGCCGCCGGCCTGCTCGGAGTCCTCTGCACCACGGGCATCACCCGCTTCAGTCGCATCAAGCAGGACGCCTCGCTGGCCATCGTGCTCAGCGTCTTCTTCGGCGCGGGCATCGCCCTGTTCACGATCATTCAGAAGCTGCCCACCGGCCAGGTCGCCGGTCTGCAGCAGTTCATCTACGGGCAAACCGCCTCGATGACCGCCGCCGATGTGAAACTGATCGGCGGCACGTCCTTCACGGTCGTCGCCATCTCGATCCTGCTGTTCAAGGAATTCGGCCTGCTGTGCTTCGACGAGGAATTCGGTCGCAGCCACGGCTGGCCCACCACGAGACTCGATTTCGTGCTGATGGCGATGGTCGTCTGCATGGCGATCATCGGGCTGCAGAGTGTCGGGTTGCTGCTGGTGGTGGCGATGCTAATCATCCCGGCCGCCGCCGCTCGTTTCTGGACCGAACGCCTCGGCCCGATGACCCTGATCTCGGCAGGCCTGGGAGGCGTCTCGGCCTGGCTGGGCGGAGTCGTCAGTTCGCTGTTCGCACGCTTCTCGGCCGGTGCGGTCATCGTGCTGGTCGGTTCGCTGTTCTTCATGTTCAGCATGGCCCTGGGCCGCCGCCGCGGACTCCTCCCTCAACTCCTCAATCACCTCGCCACCACAAAACGCGTCGGCCGCCACGACCTCTCGCGTGCCCTCTATGAAATGCTCGAACCCCGGCTCGACCCCTCGCCCGACCCCTCGCCCGAAAAGCCCCCAACCGCACCCTCCGGCAACCCACTGTGCGGACACCTGCTCGTTCATGACGAAATCCTGGCCCGCCGCAGCTGGTCTGTGCGCCGATTGACGCGGCTGATCCGCACCGCGGTCTCCGAGGGCCTGCTGCAAGTCGTCGAGGGGGGCTGGCGGTTGACCGAAGCGGGGGCAGCCGACGCCCGGCTGGTGGCTCGCAACCACAGACTCTGGGAAACCTACCTCGTGCTGCACGCCGACATCGCGACCAGCCACGTCGACCGTGACGCCGACCTGATCGAACACGTGCTGGACCCCGGCCTCGTCGAAGAACTGCTCGAAGCCGTCTCGCAGCGGTACCCGCACATGGGCATGCCGCCCAGCCCTCATCCGATTGACTCGACCCACTGAGAAAACAGCGTCCCGACCCCGCAGCTCCAACCGCAGCACCAACCCCATGCAGCCCATAATCGACATCCTCAACTTCCTCGGCAGTGCGTGTGTCGACGGCTGGTTCGATCTCGACAGCTGGATCGTTATCACCGCGTCGCTGGCGGCCATTGCCTGCTCGATCCCCGGCAGTTTCCTGATCCTGCGTCGCCAGAGCATGATGGGTGACGCGTTGACGCACACGGTCCTGCCGGGCATCGTGGCAGCCTTCCTGCTGTCCCATTACCTCAAGTCCTCCGGCTGGATCGCCACCAGCGATGCCGGCACGCACACGGCATTTGACGCCACCAGTTACGCGATGATGTTCGCCGGAGCCGTCCTGATCGGAGGCCTGACCGCTGTGCTGACCGAGTGGGTTCATCGGCAGGGCCGGGTCGAGAGTTCCGCGGCACTGGGTGTGGTTTACACCTCGATGTTCGCCGTCGGCCTGCTGATGATCCGGCTGGCCGCCGACAGCGTACACATCGACCCCGACTGCGTGCTGTACGGGAACATCGAAACCGTCTGGACCGGCCCCGGCCATGTACCTCGAGCGGCCCGGATCGGCCTGGGCGTGCTGCTGCTCAACGCCACCCTCGTCATCTGCTTCTTCAAGGAACTCAGGATCAGCACGTTCGATCCGGCGCTGGCCACATCGCTGGGCATCAACGCCACCTGGATCCACTACACCTTGATGGCGGTCACGGCTGTCACGGCCGTGGCGGCCTTCGAAAGCGTCGGCAACATCCTGGTCGTGGCCATGCTGATTGTCCCTCCGGCCACCGCGCACCTGCTGACCGACCGTCTCTGGGTGATGCTGGTTCTCGCGGGCATCACCGCGGCGCTGAGTGCCGCGATCGGTCACGCCCTGGCCCTGACGTTGCCTCCGCTGTTGATGGCACCCTTTGCCGATCAACCTCTGCTCAAGGGAGTCAATATCGAGGACCTGGATGCCAGCACGTCGGGGATGATGGCCGTCACATCTGGAGGCCTGTTTCTGATGGCTTTGTTGCTGGGACCCAGGCACGGGCTGCTGGTCCGCTTGGGCCACCGCCTGCGTCTCGCAGTCCGCATCGCTGCCGAAGATCTGCTGGGTGTACTCTACCGCCAGGGCGAATCCACCCCCCGGCCGGGGCTGGCATATCCCTCGGGGCACGCATCGAGAATCCAGCGATTCGCCGCCTGGCGACTCCGCCGCAGAGGCCTGGTCACCGGACCGTCTGCCGACCCGGCCCTCACCGATGCCGGCCGTGACGCCGCCCGGCAACTCGTCCGGGCACACCGGCTGTGGGAGAGCTACATGGCCCGCTACTTCGACGTGCCCGGCGATCACCTGCACGAAGCCGCACATCGAGTCGAGCACTTCCTCGACCCCGAGCTCCGCGATCAGCTCGCAGATGAACTCGACGGACCCCAAACCGACCCGCACGGTAGCGACATTCCAGGCGACTGACCCAGCGAGATTGGTCGGGTCGCCTAGTCGCGAACGAAGCGTCGTCCCTTGAGTTCGAAGCGGGGCAGCGTGCCGGCTGCCACCGCCGCGACATCGGCTCCGAAGTTGAATGTGGCCCGGATCGCTGCGGCCACCGTGTCGCTCAGCACATCCCCGGCCATGCCCGCCACCGGTTCGATCTCCACGCTCAACCGGTCCAGCGGACCCTCGCTGCCCAACAACACGCGAAATTCCACCACCCCCTCCACGCCTCGGATCACCGCCTCGATGCTCGACGGGAACACGTTGTTGCCTCGCACCGTGATCATGTCGTCGCTGCGGCCCAGGATGCCGCCCCGCAACCGCAGCAGCGACCTCCCGCAGCCGCACGGCCGGGGATCAACCTCCACCAGGTCACCGGTCCGG
>CAUZJR010000558.1:0-3419 GCA_963580005.1 Planctomycetota bacterium | reverse complement strand
GTCCGATCGGTGCGTTGACATACTCGAGGAAATCGGCGGGGTAGGTGGCGTAGAGGTTGGCGGCCTTGGCCGTGTCGATCGTGCTGCCGCCTCCCACCGCCACGATCGCGTCGAAGTTGCCTCGAGCCACAAAGTCCGATGCGTCCTGAAAACTCCGGTCCGTCGGCTCGACCGAAACCCGCTCGAAGACCTCGTACCCGATTCCCGCATCCTCGAGCGAAGCAAACACCGTTCGCCCGGTTGGCAACTCGACCAACGCCGGGTCGATCACGACCACCGCCGTGTCGAGCGACATGTCGGCCAGGTCCATGCCGACTTCTGATGTCGTACCCGGCCCGAAGCGGATGTTCGAGGCGGACATCTGGAACGCGGTGTCCGTATCGTTCATTTCCGATCCGCTCATGTTCCGTCCGCTCTTGGCTTGGCCTTCGCAGCACGCCTGCTGAGGTCCAGCAGCTTGATGTTCTTGAACCAGCAGTCGGCGCCGTGGTCTTGCAGCCCGATGTAACCGCGTCGCGGGTGGTCCTTGAAGGCGAAGGGGAACTTGTGACGGGTGCCATCGGGGCGAGTGTGCTTCTTGTCGAAGCGTTCGAGGTCGGTCTCGAGCACCTTGACCCCGTTGAGAACGACTCGTACCGACTGGCCGCGGCAGGTCAGTTCCATCTGGTTCCACTCGAGCGCGGGTTTCATCGTGTTGCGGGTCGGCTTGACCAGGTCGTACAGCGCGCCGGTGTCGTGGTAGCCGGCCTTGCGGGTGTCGTCGATGGCAATCTCGAGGCCGTTGAAGCCGACGTCCTTGCCATCGAGTTTCTTGAGGGTCCAGGTTCTGAAAAAGATCCCGCTGTTGCAGCGAGGGCTGATCTTGAAGTCGAGCTTCAGGCGGAAGTCGGTCCACATCTTCTTATGGACCATCATGTACGCTCCACAGCGGTGCGGGTTGATCGCCGACTGCTCGAGCGGACGACGACTCGGCTTGCCGTCACTGGTCATCCAGCCGTCAAACGTCTTGCCGTCGAAGAGCAGTTGCCACCCGGCACGACGCTCGGAAGCAGTCAACACATTTTCGGCCGCTTCGACCTCGAGCGGGCTGGCGATGCACAACAGGACCGAAAGAGAGCAGACCCAGGGGGCGAGGAGCTGTTTCATGAGTGAGTCTCGATGGAGTCACCGCTGTCGGCGAGGGGAACCGGCAGTAGAGAGCGAGTATCCCCGAGAGGATTCGAACCTCTAACCTCTGGCTCCGGAGGCCAGCGCTCTATCCAATTGAGCTACGGGGACAAGCGAGAGAATTCAGCCAACTGGCCGGCTCCCGACTGCGTGGCTGTCGTTGTAACGTTGCCCCATGTGGCTTTCAAGCAACGACCCGCCAAGCGAGATCTCGTGACGACCGGCCCACACCGTGCGTCATTTCTTCTGTCCGGGCCGCAAAGAGTGTAATTCTTACAGCGATTGAGCGGTGTCGACCGGGCACCGCGGCACTGGGAGCCTCGGTGGGGCGAATCCTCGGGCGCAGGCCAGTGTCGATAAGTGTTGATGGCGCCTTGCGTTGTGAATCGGTGACACGACCAAGGGGTGAAAATGCGACGAGTCGAGGTGCGGATTGCGTGTGCCGGGCCTGCCAATTGCAGCAGGATACCGATAACCGGGGGGGCAGTCCTGGGGGAACAGGGAGGTTCCCAATGGTGTGCGGTGGTATGGGGAGCGGCTGGTGTCGGCGGGGGCCGGGATGGGTGGTGGTGTTGGTGTGCCTGTCGAGCTGGGCAGAGCCACTGGACGCGGCGCGATTCCAGACACCGAACTTCATCGTGACGGCCCAGACTCGCTCGCTGGCCACCCGGGTTGCCTTGGCCGCCGAGGTGCATCGTCGCGAGTTGTCTGTGCGATGGCTGGGCCACGAGATGCCTCGATGGTCCGCTCCCTGCCACGTGCTGGTTCGGCCCAATCATCCTCGTGCCTCCGGAGCCACGACGTTCAGTTTTCGTCGTGGCGAGGTGTTTGGTTGGCAGATGACGCTGCAGGGTCCCGACGGCGAGGTGCTCGAATCGATCCTGCCTCACGAGTTGACTCACACCGTCCTCGCCTGCCGGTTCCGTCGCCCGGTCCCCAGGTGGGCCGACGAAGGAGCGGCGGTGCTGGCCGAATCGTTGGCCGAGCGGCGACGACAGCAGCGGGCCGTCGTGAAGCTGTTCGAGACCGGTCGCCGGATCCCTTTAAGGCAATTGCTGAGGATCTCGGAGTACCCTTCAGACCGCCGCGCGATGCTGGCCCTGTATGCCGAGGGTGTCTCTCTGGTGAGGTTCCTGGTCGAGCGCGGGGGCCGGATCCGCTTCCTGGCCTTCCTGGATGCCGCCGCTGGTGGGGACTGGGACTCCGCGGTCGGCTCGAATTACGGCGGGGTATCGATCGAGCAATTGGAGCGCGAGTGGATGGGCTGGGCGGTGCGGACGCCGGCCGTGCCGTTGATCCAGGTCGCGGGCTGGCGGCCACAGAAACCTGCCTCGCGTCGGACCGCACCGGTGGTCATCCGTGCACAGTCGCCTCACTCCACCGCAGCCCCCACCGCAGCCCCCACCACATCCTCCGCCGTCGCCTCCCCTGTCTTGTCATTGCGTGCCAGTGATCGTCGCGGTTGGATCTGGCGAGCCCCGGATCCACGGCGGGGTCTGCGGTAGGTAGAGAGTATGCCCTGGGGCTGGGTGCTGGAGGATTGTCTACTCCGCGGTCGGGGTTAGAATGGTCTCGCGAGACTGCCGGGGGTGATTCCGCGCGTGGGGTGTGGTCACTGCGGTTGTTTCGGCGAGGCGAATGACCTGGTTGCGGAGCGATGCGGGATGTCTGAGAACGCGATCATCCTGGCCTTCGTGCTGTTGGCGATCAGCGTTTTTCTGTTTGCCGCGGAGTTTTTCATTCCGTCGGGGGGCCTGATCACGGTCCTGGCCATCAGCAGCCTGGTGGCCTCGATCCTGTTCGCCGGCCAGGCGTGGTGGAGCGATTCGCAGGGTTATTTCTGGTCGTTCGTGGCCGCCGCCTTCGTCCTGGTACCTCTCTCGATCCTGGCCGCGATCCAGATCCTGCCTCACACCGCCTGGGGCCGTCACTTGACGCTCGAGCCTCCCGAGGGCGACGTGCCGACGGGGTACCATGAGCAGATGGATTTCCTGGAGTCCCAGGTCGGTCGGACCGGCATCACCGTCACGGTGCTCAACCCTGGCGGGATGGTGGAGGTTGATGGTGAGCGGCTGCACTGCGAGGGAGAGGGGATGATGCTGGAGAGTGGCGAGGTGGTCGAGGTGACCGGTGTGCGGGGCAATCGTCTACGAGTCCGGCCGACCGAGAGGCCTCTGGAGAGCGCCGATTCGGATCCGGACGACGCGCCCCTTGACTTGGCGGAATTTGAGGGTTAAACAGCAGCGAGAGAA
>CAUZJR010000557.1:0-3424 GCA_963580005.1 Planctomycetota bacterium | reverse complement strand
TGTGACGTTTTCTGGAAATCTCGAGAATCTCCTTTCCGGATCACTCAGATCCGGGTGATCCTCTCATTTCCACTGGTACAACGGGAGGGGGTAAGGTCACAGGTGTTTGAAACACTGCGGCGAGAACTGAAACCGCCAGTCGAAAAATCCTACCGGAGACACTGGCCCGAAACTCTCTCGTTGGGGGTGGGACAGGATTGGGGAGATAGGTTCGGCCGCGGTGCACCGCTTCGCACCCGGTCGCGGACCCCTGTAGAACAGGGGCGCTCGACCCGTTCGTTGAGCACAAACTCGCACAGCGGATCAGGTCATCCCAGCCTCTTGACCTGGCGAATCGCGGTCCGCTGCGAATCCGGAAACCAAAAAGCCTACTGGCTCAGCGCGGGATTCCCATCCATCGTTTCGTCCAGAAAAGTGACTTCGCCCAGGGCGACATCGTACATGGCGCCGACGATGGCCACGTGCCCCTGTTCGACAAGGCGTCGAATCGCAACACTGTCCCGCCGGATCTGGTTCACCGTTTGGATGACGTGCCCGGTGGTGACCGTATTGAGGTACTCTGTCCGATGGTCGGCGTCTTCTTGGGCCGGATGGTCCGTTGCCCCAGCCAGGCCGGTTGAGCGAAGATCACTAATCAGTTCTTCGAAATGCTGACACTCGCCAGTTTCTATTGACGTGGGACGCTGATCGTCGAACAGGCCGACGGCCGTGGCGATGACTCCACATCGGGTGTGGCCCAACACCACGATCAACGCGGTTCCGTTGACACAACAGGCGTACTCGAGACTGGCAAGCGTCGTGCGGCGGGCCACGTTGGCAGCTGTGCGAACCGAGCAAATGTCACCGATGCCGAGGTTGAAAATGATCTCGCTCGGCACCCGCGAATCAGCACACGCCAGGACGGCGGCCAGGGGAAATTGATCTTTCGCGGTGGCCTCACGTTGTCGTGTCAGGTCATGGACAACCGATTGTCCCGAACGAAATCGGCGATTGCCCTCGGCCAATAACGTCATCACTTCTGCCGGTGTAGACATCTCCTGGATAACACGGTCCACGTGTTCGGAGAAGTGCAATCGATCGCCCAGCGACTTGAACTGCTCGAATCCGATCATCGAGACCTGGATCCCACGAGCCGGCGCGGTGGTTGTCTCGAAGTCGATCAACAGGTCCTCAATATCCGGATCAACATGGTGCGTCATCCGAGCATCAAGCAACAGGTGCCCACCACTGGGAACCTCGTTGAGAGCACGGGACAGAACCGCCTTGTTGAGGAAGCTCACCTGATTGGCCAACTGGAGCCGATGAATGCCGCCGCTGGCCCGTTGTTCGAATTGAAGCGAGACGGGTGTTTTTAATGCCCCGCGGAGGATGAACGCCACAGCCACAGCCAAACCGATCACGATTCCGGTGAGCAGATCGGTCAACACAATGGAGACAACGGTGACGAGAAATGGCAGGAACTGGGTGAGACCTCCTCCCCACATCTGGCGAAACAGACTCGGGCTGGCCAGTTTGAAGCCCGTGATCACCAATACGGCAGCCAACGCGGACAGTGGAATCATGTTGAGAGCATCGGGAATCAACAGCACGCAACCAACCAGCAACACACCGTGTACAATCGTCGACATCCGCGTGCGATTGCCAGAGTTGATGTTGACCGAGGACCGGATGATCACCGAGGTGACCGGCAGGCCACCGATCAGGCCGGACACAATGTTACCGGCTCCCTGGGCGAACAACTCCCGGTTTTTCGGTGACACGCGTTGTTCGGAATCCAACTTGTCGACCGCCTCCAGATTGAGCAACGTTTCCAGCGACGCGACGATGGCCACTGTGAGTCCTGCAATGTAGACCGGCGCGGAAGACAAGACAGAAAAATCCGGATGGGTCAGAAATGAAGGAATGTCGGACAATCCGGCGGCGACGGGCACCTCGACAAGGTGCGATGAGTCGATAGACCAGGAGGTGTTCTTCAGGAAGAACGTGGCCGCGGCCCCCAGGACCACGACGACCATCGGGGCCGGAAACGCGCTCGATTTCAGTCGCGGAATCCGACTCCACGCGACGAGAAACACGACCGACGCCAGGCCGATTATGGCCGCAGTGAGGTGCAGGTCAGACAACATGGCGATGAGTTCCGAGAACGTGTTCTCGTTGTCCGGTTGTGCAAAGGACATGTCTCCTTCCGGATCACTGTCGTGGCCAAACAGGTGCGGAATCTGCTTGAGAATCAGGATCAAGCCGATGGCTGCCAGGAGTCCCTTGATGACGCTGACCGGAAAATACTCGGCCAGCGATCCGGCCCGGATCACGCCGAGCACGAGCTGGATCACGCCGCCCAGGATGACCGCGACCAGAAACGCCTCGAACGATCCCAGTTTCTGGATTTGCAATGCCACCACCGCCGTGAGACCCGCAGCCGGTCCACTGACGCTGGTGTGAGAACCACTGAGGCAGCCCACGACCAGGCCACCCACAATCCCGGCCAGGATGCCAGAAAAAATTGGAGCGTCCGATGCCTTGGCGACCCCGAGACACAGCGGAAGTGCCACGAGAAATACCAGGAGCCCAGACAACAGGTCACGGGAGTGAAAGCGGCGCGAGGTGGACGCCTTGGAAACGGTCGATGTGGTCATGGTCGAGAGACTCGAGTGTGTGTAGAACAAGTTCGAGAACCGGGCCTGGAAAAAGGCTCCGGGACCAGAAGCGAAAGCCGCTGGTGCGGCTCGCCAACGATCACCAGCGAAAACACGGTCAACGCCAGGTCTGATTCCTGGGTAACTCTTGCCGGCGACGGCTCTCTCGGCCTAACAAGTCAACGGCGCCAAGACCCCATTGGGGTAGGCGTGCCCCGACGAGCCGATGAGCGATGAATCCTGGTGACTTCTCACCCGAACTGCTGCTGTGAGCACCGCAAAAGACGATGCACTCAAACGGTGCACGCGATTGCGCAAAGGTATGCCATCGACAGATTCTGCCGATTCCTTGGACTCCTGCTCCCGGCTCTCCTCGACAGGAACCTCGGAATCCTCGACAAGGGTCTGTGTCGACACCGGAGCCCACAACGAGACCAGGCACCACGACATGGCAAGCAACGCTCGAACAAACTGGTTCGAGCGGCGACAGAACCAACAACGCTGTTCCGGTGTGGTGGAGGACATCTTTGAGATCGACTGCTACTGCAAACTGACGTACAGATGCAGAAGTTAGTCTGTGCAGGTGCGATCAGTCAATAAAACTAGATGACGAGACAGCACGATGCCGTCCCGGACAGAGGAAATTGCTGATTTCAACCCCCGCACAGTAGTATCCTGAATTGATCCTCGGGGGTTCACCAGGACGAGTTTGTTTTCCACCTGTCCCGGCAAACCTGCAATTCTCGTGTTCGATGCGACCACGTCCAACGAGCCAACGATGTCAAAAC
>CAUZJR010000556.1:0-3427 GCA_963580005.1 Planctomycetota bacterium | reverse complement strand
GCACAAGACCTTTGTCGACGGACTCAACATCGCCAGTTCCTTCGTCCGCGGCCGTGGCGGTGTCTTTGTCCTCAATCCTCCCTACCTGCTCTTCTACCCCGACCAGGACAACGACGACGTTCCCGATGCCGATCCGCTGGTGCTGCTGGAAGGTTTTGGCATCGAGGACTCTCACTCGGTCGCCAACAGCCTCCGCTGGGGACCCGACGGCTGGATGTACGGGGCCCAGGGCAGCACCACCACCAGCCACATCAAGAAGCCCGGCAGCCGGGCCGAACCGACCCACTCGATGGGACAGCTCATCTGGAGGTATCACCCCAAGACGACCCGGTTCGAGATCTTTGCCGAGGGGGGCGGGAACACGTTCGGGGTCGAGATCGACGAGAAGGGCCGCATCTTCTCAGGGACAAACGGGGGAAATGCTCGAGGCTTTCACTACGTGCAGGGGGCCTATGAACGCAAGGGCTTCTCCAAGCACGGAGCCCTCTCGAACCCGTATGCCTTCGGGCACTTCCCCGCCATGAAACACCACAGCGTGCCGCGGTTCACACACAACTTCATCATCTACGCCGGCGGGACCCTGCCCGAAAAGTTTCACGGGCGACTGTTCGGGATCGAACCGCTGCAGGGGCAGGTCGTGCAGAGCGAGATTCGCCCGGACACCACCACGTTTCAGACCCGCGACATCGACCGGCCGATCAAGTGCACCGACCAGTGGTTCCGTCCGGTCGATATCAAGGTCGGCCCCGATGGGGCGATTTACATCTGCGACATGTACGAACAGCGAATCGACCACGCCAGCCACTACGCCGGCCGCGTGACACCCGACACCGGGCGGATCTATCGGCTGGTCGCTCGTGATGCTCCCAGCGGCAAGCCACCGATCCCCCGTTTCGACTACGCTTCGCTTTCGTCACAGGACCTGCTTCGGGTCCTCTCGCACCAGAACAAATGGCATCGCCAGGCGGCGCTGCGGGTGCTGGGCGACCGACGCGACCGCAGCCTGTTGCCGACGCTGGTCGAGGCGATTGCCGAGAGCGACGGTCAGCCGGCCCTCGAATTGCTCTGGGCGCTTGAACTCTCGGGCGGCCTGGCCGACTCGACGGCCCTGGCCCTGCTGGGGCACGAAGAGCAATACGTGAGACTCTGGACCGTCCGACTACTCGGTGATCGAGGCACGGTGTCGCAGGCAGTTGCCCGGCGACTGGTGTCGATGGCCAGGATCGAGCCTTACGCCGAGGTCCGCAGCCAGTTGGCCTCCACGGCCCGCCGCCTGCCTGCTGCCACCTGCCTGGCGATCATCGGCAGCCTGCTGGTTCATGACGAGGATGTCAGCGACAAGCACATTCCGCTTCTGCTGTGGTGGGCCATCGAGTCCCAAGCGGCGACCGACGGCGACGAGGTGGTCCGGCTGTTGGCCGACAGGACACTCTGGGACCGCCCGCTGGTCAAGACTCACCTCCTGGACCGCCTGATCCGCCGCTTCGCGCTGGCCGGTTCGCGGGCTGACCTGCTCGCCTGCGCCCGTCTCCTGAAGGCGGCTCCGGGCAAGGCCCACCAGCAGACTCTGATCAAGGGGTTTGAAACGGCGTTCGCCGGCCGATCACTGGCCAACCTGCCCGACGAATTGACCGCGGCGATCCAAGCTGCCGGAGGCGGCTCGATCACCTTGCAACTCCGCCAGCGGATCCCCGCTGCCGTGGACACGGCGCTGCGGACCGTCGGCAACCCGAAGGCCGATGCCGGGCAGCGGCTGGCGTTCGTCCAGGTCTTGGGCGAGGTCACCACGCCGGGGGCCTTGCCGGTGCTGCTGGAAGTCGTTGGCAAGGATCGCAGTGACTCGCTGCGGGCGGCGGCGCTGCTGAGCCTGCAGGCCTATGCGGATCCCTCGGTCGGTCAACAGATCGTCAGGCAACACAACGCACTGGGCGGGCCGCTGAGAACCGCTGCCCAGTCGCTGTTGGCCAGCCGACGCGACTGGGCACGGGCGTTCCTGGCTGCGATTGACTCAGGAGCCATCGACAAAAAGGCCGTCGGCATCGAGATCCAGCGGAAGCTGCTGCTGCACAACAGCAAGCCGATCACCTCGCTGGTGCACAAGCACTTCGGCGAGGTCTCCGGAGCGACCACTCAACAGATGCAGCGGCGGATCGAGGAACTCAACAGCATGCTGGTCACCGCCAAGGGAGCGGGCAACCCCTACACCGGCAAGGTGCTCTACAAGCAGACCTGCGGCAAGTGCCACACGCTGTTCACCGAGGGTGGGAAAGTCGGCCCGGACCTGACGGGATTCAAGCGCGACGATATTCGCGGGATCCTGATGAACGTGATCAATCCCAGTGCGGAGATCCGCAAGGGGTTCGAGAACTACACGGTGTTGACCGAGAATGGGCGGATCGTGACCGGTTTCATCGCCGACCAGGACAACCAGGTGGTCGTCGTCCGCGGAGTGGATGGCCAGAACGTGGTCGTGCCGCGTGAGGACATCGAAGAGATGGTGGTCAACCGCAAGTCGGTGATGCCCGACGGCCTGCTCGACAAGCTCAGCAACGCACAGATCCGGCACCTCTTCGCCTTCCTGCGTGTCACCCAACCGCTGCCCTAAGCCCGCCTGCGGCGGATGGAACACTTCCAGGCACCAGGTCCGGCCCCGGCCAACTTTCAGCGGCCCGCGGCCATCGACCGCTTCCAGGCCTCATACCCGGCACCGGGCCCCACCCACTCGATGCGGGCACCGATGTCACGGCCTGATTCTCCGGCACCCCGACCGAGACTCCTGGCTGGCAACCGGAAACGCTCTGCCGTGATCGCATCCAGATCTTCCAGAGAGGAGCCACGCAGGTTCATCGACTCGGGTCTCAGCTGCGACGTCTGGGCATTTCGCTCGTGGCCACCCCAGAACCGCTCCCATTCTCGCAGCCCTCGTGGTGCCCACGGAAGTGGCACCTGGCGTCCCTGAGTCCGCAAGATGACCATCTGCTCGCCGGTCTGAAACAGGTTCCTCTCACCCGACCAGCGGACCAGATCGGGAAGCCTGAATGCGGGCAGCGGCCGTTTAGCGGCCGGAGGACGCGGCGGCCTGCGCGGACGCTCGATCTGCAGCACCGCGTTGCTGGCCCCCAGGACGCTGTGGGACACGCTCACGGTGATCGGCCAGGACACTCCGCCCCGGGAATTCCGGCTCCGAAACGCACGGTCCGAAGCCGACAACTGCACCACGTTGGCCGCCACAAACGTGCTCCCCCTGACCGCTATCAACACGTCGCGAGGTTCACGCCCCTGAGGATCCACAGACATTGCCACCTGGCCCAACTGCACACAATTGACCATCTCCATTTGCCCCCCGTCGGCGTAGAACCAGGCGACGGCCGCGCCGCGCAGACAGAGGAACTCGCAATTGAGGACCTGGAAGCGCTCAACCCGATCG
>CAUZJR010000555.1:0-3446 GCA_963580005.1 Planctomycetota bacterium | reverse complement strand
GTTGAACGACCTGGCCAGCGAGCACCCCGAACGAGTTGCCGCGATGGCCGGCGAGTGGTTCCGGTTGGCCCGGGACGTCGACCGGCTGAAGGGCCGTCAGCTGCGGCCGGTTCGCAATCGCATCACCCCACTGAAGTTCCGCAAGAGCACCACCTCGGGCGCGGCGGCAGCCGGCAAGAAGCGGAGGAACCAGGCGGGCAAGGGCACCGACGGCCAGTAATGTGATGAGTCAGTCGCAGCTGACTTCTGCAACACGATCACTCTCACAGGAGCATCTGAATGGACCTTCGTTGGAACAGCCTCTGTCACATGACACTGATCGTCACCGTTCTGGTACTGGCCGACTCGGCGGTTTTCACTCAAGAGACGCAACCGGTTGGAAACACCAAGGCGGATCAGCAACGCAACGCCAAATTGCTCGAGGGATACGACTACAGCAAGTACCCCGCGGGGATCACCGGGTACACCGGACAGGACCGCCAGCAAATCGTCTTTGAACGTCGCCGACCTGCGATCCGCACACGAGTCGGTCCTCGTGGAAACTACAAGGCGGGCCTGGCGGAATTGCCCAGCGGGAAACTTGTCCTGGCAGCCTGCCGCAACAACAACGATGCCGATCCGACGAAGAAGCGATTCCTGATTCACGTCTACGAATCCGCCGACATGGGACTCACCTGGAAGGAAATCAACACGACTCCGCTGTTCGGTAAAGAGCCCAGCCTCTCGGTGATGGCCAACGGCACCCTGGTGATGTCGGCCCAAAGAGGCTACTTCGGACCCGGTTCGAAGACCACGGAATCGATCAACATGGCCCGCAGTTCCGACGACGGCCGGACCTGGGACGTCTACAGTCTTCCCGGAGCCGACTACCCGCGGAACATGATCGCCGAAAAAGACGGTTCACTTCTGTTCGTCCGCGCGGTGAAGTCGGACTGGAGCTTCAAGGGCGAGGGCAGCCCGAACCTGCAGCTGTGTCGCACGAAAGATGGCAGGAACTGGACCTTCAGCGAGGGTGCCGTCGATTGGAACTTCCAGGCATTCGGAGAAGTCTCGGCGATTCGGCTGAAGGACGGCCGACTGCTGGCTGCACTCCGTCGACAGATTCCCAAGACCAAGGGCGAGGGATTCGAGGACACCGTGGTCACCGAGTCCGGAGACGGCGGGAAGCACTGGTCCCGACCCCGCGTGATGGTCAACACCGCCGAAGTGCATGTCTACCTGACCGAGCTTCACGACGGCCGCATCCTGGCCACCTATTCGAACTACCACCTGCCCTACGGCGCGTACGCGATTGTCAGCACCGATGGCGGGAAGACATGGGATCGTGATCGACCGATCCGCCTGGCGGCATCGGCGGATCTGTACGTCGGCTGGCCGGTCACCCTGCAACTGAAGAACCGCAGCCTGATCACCGCCTACGCCCTGACCGCCTACCTGCTGCAACCCCCCGAAACCACATCCACAGAAACCGTCCGCTGGAAACTGCCGTGATCCCCATCCCATGCAGGCAGCGGATTTCGAAAGAACCCTGACGCGGGACCGCGGACAACCAAATCCTCACGAATTCGGCTACTTTGGGTGTTCGTGAATTCGGATGTCTGTCGTGGAACAAGCAGCATGAGTGCACAAGGGCATTGGGTCGTCTGTTTACTGTGGATCGGCCTTCTGGTTCCTGGTTCGACCGCACGAGCTGGTTCGGCCGACGACTGGGCGAAGATGCGGGAGATCCGTCCGCGGGGTTATGTCTGCCGGCCCGCTCGGACACCGCCTGTGATCGATGGGCGAATCGACGACGCGGTCTGGAAGAGTGCCAAGTGGACTGATCGCTTCGTCGACATCGAGGGCAAACGGAAGCCGAAGCCTCGATTTCGGACCCGGGCCAAGATGCTCTGGGACCAGCACTACTTCTACATCGCCGCCGACATGCTCGAACCTCACGTCTGGGGCACACTCACCAAGCACGACTCGGTCATCTTCCACGACAACGACTTCGAGGTGTTCATCGATCCCGACGGAGACACTCACGAGTACTACGAGTTCGAGATGAATGCCCTGAACACCGGCTGGGACCTGTTCCTGCCCAGGCCGTACAAGGACGGTGGCCGGGCCGACAACAGCTGGGAGATTCCCGGCCTGAAGACCGCCGTCGCCATCCGCGGCACACTCAACAACCCCTCCGACACCGACACCGGCTGGTCAGTCGAGATCGCGATCCCCTGGAAGGTGCTGGCCGTCTCGGCCCATCGCTCATCACCACCAAAGTCCGGTGACCAGTGGCGAGTGAATTTCTCGCGAGTCGAATGGAAGCACCTTGTGGAGAACGGCACGTACAGGAAGGTGCCGAAGATGCGGGAGGACAACTGGGTCTGGTCACCTCAGGGGATCATTGACATGCACCGTCCCGAGATGTGGGGCCACGTGCAGTTTTCCGACGGCAAGACCGCCACGAAGTTCCGCCGTGACCCCTCGTGGCCGGCCCGGGTCGCCCTGATGAGTGTCTACCACCAGCAGAAGTCCTTCATCGGCAAGCACAAGAAGTGGGCCGCGTCGCTTCAGGAACTGGGGATGGCCGACAGCCGGTGGCCGGGAGTGGTCGCGGCCCCGAAGATCCGGTTGACCAGCGGCGGCTACGTGGCCACCGTGGCGATCAAGACCCGTTCCCGGCGGCTGCGGCATTACCAGGTGCGAGCCGACTCGAAGCTAACCGCCGTTGATCGCGTCACTGCCCAGCCCCAGTAGCTGGGACACGCCGACCGCGAGCAGGGCCCCAAGCAGAGGGCCGATGACCGGGATGGCGGCGTAGCTCCAGTCGCTGTCGCGTTTGCCGGGTACCGGCAGCAGACAATGAGCGATCCGGGGCCCGAGATCTCTGGCAGGGTTGATCGCGTAACCGGTGGTGCCTCCCAGCGACAGACCGATGGCGAACACAACCAGTCCCACCTCGATCGCCCCGATCGACCCCAGCCCGATCGTATCCACCGCCTGCCGGCCATCGATGGTGAAGATGTGGGCCGGTGCATGCATCAGCACCGCCAGCACCAGCACCGCGGTCGCCAGCACCTCGCACAGGAAATTCGTCGGCAGACTGCGGATGGCCGGTCCGGTACAGAACGTCGCCAGCTTGGCGTCGACATCATCGGTGACATGGTAGTGCGGCCGGTAAAACAGGAAGACCAGCGATGCGCCCACCAGGGCGCCGGTCATCTGGGCGAGGACGTACGAGGGCACCGTCGACCAGGCCGTCTTGCCGGCGGCCGCCAGTCCGACGGTTACGGCCGGGTTGAGATGCGCGCCGCTGATGTCGGCCACGCTGGCCACCGCAACAAACACCGCAAAGCCCCAGCCGGCACAGATCACGATCCAACCCGAGTTGTGACCCTTGGTCTCTTTCAAGGCCACGTTGGCCACCACCCCGTTGCCCAGCAGGATCAACAGCGCGGTCCCGA
>CAUZJR010000554.1:0-3450 GCA_963580005.1 Planctomycetota bacterium | reverse complement strand
CGTGCGGCGATGTCGGCGAGTTGGCTGGTGGTGGCCTGGTCGGTCAGCAGCGGCTCGTCGCCGAAGATCGAATCCGAGCCGTTGGTGCGGATCGGCAGCTCGATCCACTCGATCCCCGCATCACGGACCATCGCGATGGCGGCCAGGGCGCCGAAGCGTCCGTAGCTGTTGGTCAGGCAGGAGACGACCCGGTTCACTTGGTGGCCCGGCCGACTTCGAGGCACTTCAGCGTACGGCTGTTGTGGACGTAGAGCCGTCCCTGGGCCAGGGCGGGCAGGGCCCGGACGGTTCCGGTGAGCACCTTGGCGGAGGCCAGTCCCTGGTAGCGGGTGGGTGAGAGTCGTGCGAGCACGAGCGTGCCGTTGGTTTTCTGGATCAGCAGTTTCTTGTCGGCTGCGATCAGGGTGGCGTATCCGAACCCGGTCTCTTCCCAGGTCACCTTTCCGGTCGCCGCCTCGACACACCTCAGTGCGGCTCCTCCCACGTCCTGCCGTCCGTGGATGCCGTAGAGCCGGTTGCCCTCGACGATGGCGGTTGTGTACTGGCTCGAGAGACTGTCGTCGCTGCGCCAGGTCTCGCTGACCTTGCCGCCTGTGATCTTGGCCATCACGGCTCCGAATCCGTAGCTGGCGGTGATGAAGACCTGGTCTCCCAGGACCACGGGCGAGGCTCCGGTGACGGTTGGCCCGGTGCGTCCGAAGGGAAAGCGGAACAGTTCCTTGCCGGTCCTGGGGTCGAGCGAGACGACATTGAGCCTAGCGGCGAAGATGACATGGGGTGTGCCATTGATGGTGGCGAGGGTGGGTGAGGAGTAGCTGGCCCGGACGTTGGTGGATTTCCAGGCGAGTTTGCCGTCGGCGAGTTTGAAGGCGACCACGCCGGCGTTCTTTTCGGCACCACCGGCGTTGACGATCACCAGCCCGTTGGCAATCACCGGTGAGCTCCCCTTGCCAAAGTAGCCCTCGGGCGGTTCACCGCGGAAGGGCCGTTTCGAGTTGAACAGTGCCATCGTGTCGTGGCTCCAGGCGGGTTTTCCCGAGGCGACATCCAGGCAGTGGAGTCCTCCCTGGGCGCCGAAGACCACGACTCGATTTCCCGAGACGGTGGGCACGCAGCGGGGACCATTGTCGTTGACGTAGGCGGGCACGAAGGCCGCCTTGAAGCCGGTCTGCCAGATCAGTTTGCCGGTGGCGGCTTCCAGCGCGGTGACCCGTTCCTGGTCTCCGTCGCGGTCGAAGATGAAGGTGCGTCCGCTGGCGACGGCGACGCCTGAGAATCCCGATCCCACCGGGCGGCTCCAGGCGAGCTTGGGGCCTGTTGCCGGCCACGCCTCGGCCAGTCTCTCGCCCTGGGCGCGTCCGTTTCGTGAAGGGCCCAGGATCTGGGGCCAGTCGCCGGCCGTGGCGGAGGCTGTCGCGAGCAGGCAGCACAGGCACAGGACCCGGGCGGTCAGTCTCGACGAATCAACGGTCGGGGTTCTGGGCATTGAGCAGTTCCATGAAGGCTTTCATCATCGGCGTGTTGTCGTGCCAGGTCCGTCCGCAGACGAGGTTGCCGTCGATCACGCAGTCCTGGTCGACGTATTCGGCTCCGACAGTGGTCGCATCGAGTGCACACTTGGCGACGGTGGTGATCGTTTTGCCGCGGATGCAATCGGCCGCCGCAATGATCTCGATCCCGTGGCAGACGCTGCAGACCGGCTTGTCGGCTTCGAAGAAGTGCCGGGTCAGGGCCAGCAGGTCCTGGTCGTAGCGGAGGTATTCGGGGGCGCGGCCGCCGGAGACGAACAGCCCGGCGTAGTCTTCGGCGACGACGTCTCGGAAGGCGATGTCGCTGTTGAGGTGGTAGCCGGCGGTTTCCTGGGTGATGTCCCAGTCGGACCCCGGAGGAATCTCGTGGAGCACCATGTGGTAGAGCCGTTTTTCGGGAGCCGCCACGACGACTTCATAGCCGTCTTCGGCGATCCGGAAGTAGGGATACATGGTGTCGAGACACTCGGTGGCGTCACCGATGATGATCAGCACCTTGGCCATCTGCAGCTCCCATCCCGGGGTCAGAACGGGGTCAGCATAACGAGGGTCAAGGTCGGTCGCTAGCCGCCGGCCGGCTGCCCTACAGAGACCACTCGGCTCCGCACGCGTGGCAGGCGAAGCCGACCAGGGTCGCGGTGCCCGGCACCGGCACCAGGTTGCGGTTCAGAGCCGCGTCCTGGAATTCCAGGGGCACGACGGTCGTCCGGCCGCAGTCCGGGCAGGTGCGATTGGCATGAATGGCCCGGGCCCGGGCCAGGGTGGCCCGTTGATAGGCCGCACGAATCGGCAACCGCGTTGCCGAGATCGACGAGATCGACCTGATCGAGTAGATGACCGGGTGCGGGTCGGCGGGTTCGCCGGAGGCCGTGTCGTGTTGCGGTCGAAACAGCTTCAACTGGCTCATTGGCCGGCGTCCTTGCCATCTTGCCGAAAGGACTGCGGCGGGGCACATCCTGTGCCGCTGTGGAGTCCGCATGGACCTCGAAGCAGCCGTCAACATAGAATCCGCCATCGAAATTGACAAGACGATTCTGCAATTGGAACCGGTTTGTCGTAAGCAGGGGAAGTGACCGAGCGGGATGGGGTGCCGCTTGCGGAGCGGGGTCTCGATGTTCTCAATTCGACGGCGAGTGTAGGGGTCCGATGGTCGGCGGTCGGCGGTCAACCTGGCAACTGATCAAGCTGCTTCCCGGTGCCGTGGTCGCCGGCGGTTGCCTGTGGTTGGCCCTGCGTGGGGTCAACTGGGGGACCGTCTCGGGAGTCCTGGCCGGGGCGAACTGGTCTCTGGCCCCGGTGATGGGAGTCCTGCTGTTTGTCTTCTATTTGTTGAAGGCCTGGCGGTGGACTCTGTTGCTCGAGCCGGTGGCGTCGTTGCGGGTACGGGACGTGGCCGGCCCGTTGATGATCGGCTTCATGGCCAACAACATCCTGCCGGCTCACCTGGGCGAGTTGGTCCGCGTGCACGTCCTGGGCCGCACGCGTGGCGTGCCCCGCGCCGCGGTGCTCTCCACGGTGATCCTCGAACGGCTCTTCGACCTCGTCGCGATCCTGACTCTGTTCGGGGTCGGCCTGCTCAGCGGCCGGTCCTTGCCCGAGAAGTACGAGCAGGCGGCGGTGACCCTGGCGGTGCTGACCGGGTTGCTGATGCTGGGGGCGGTCGTATTCGTGTGCCAGGCCAAGCCGTGCCTGCGGCTGGCCGAGTGGGTCTGTGACAGGGTACTGGTGTTCCTGCGGTCGAAGTGGCGGGCGGGTCTGCTCGAGATGCTGAGATCGGCGTCCGGCGGGCTGGGTTCTCTGAAACGCCCTCGACTGGCCCTGGGCATCGTCGCCGCATCGGTCTTGAAGTGGTTCGTGATGGGCCTGATGGTCTACGTGTCGCTGAGGACTCTGGGTGCCGAGGAGGTCTTTGCTCCGTCGC
>CAUZJR010000553.1:0-3456 GCA_963580005.1 Planctomycetota bacterium | reverse complement strand
TTTGGAGGCATGTCCGGGGTGGTCTATGGGACGTTCGGATACCTGTGGATGAAGCAGCGTTTCGACCCGGCCTCGGGAACGTCGCTGCCGCCCAGTTGTGTCTTCTGGATGCTCGGCTGGTTTGTGCTCTGCTGGACCGGCATGGTCGGACCCATCGCCAACTGGGGCCATACCTTCGGCCTCGCCTCGGGCATGCTGGTCGGGTTGCTGCCGACGCGGCCTGGCCGAATTCGTGACCGGTCGTCCCGATCTGCCTGACCTGCCTGACCTGCCTGACCTGCCTGACCTGCCTGACCTGCCTGACCTGCCTGACCTGCCTGGACGCTCGCCAACCCGGCTACTTCGCGATGCAATACAGCCTGTTGTTCGAGCGGATGTAGAGCCGCCCGCCCAGCGGGGTGATCGACGCCCGGAAAATCTCCTCGGCCGGCGACTCCAACCGGTTCCTCGACACGATCTCCGGCTTCGGACCCGGCTTGACCACGAACGTCTCGCCCGCCTCGTTGAGAAAGAAGGCGAGTCCGTTCCAGGCGACCGGTGAGGCAGAGAAGTTGGTGCCGAGTCGTTCGAGCCACTGTTCCTTACCGGTCTTGGTGTCGTAGCAGCCCAGGATGCCTCCGCGGAGGCCCACGATCAGCACGTGGTTGCCGATGACGATGGGCGAGGGAATGTCGCGGCCTTTGCGTTGCACCTGCCAGGCCACATGGCTCGAGCTCACGTCGCCGCTGCCACCGGGGCGGATCGCCGTTAGGTAGGGCCGGGTGCCGTTGCTGGAAAACAACAGCCCGCCGCCCGGGGTGACCGTCGGAGTCCCTCGGCCCGAGGTGTTCTTGACCCGCCACAGCTCCTCGCCCGTCGCAGGATCGTAGGCACAGACCGCCGCATGACCATTGACCACCAGCTCGTCGTGCCCCCCGGCACGGATCAATACCGGAGTGCTCCAGCCACGGAAATTGTCCCGATCGGTCTTCCAGATCTGCTTGCCCGTCTTGCGATCGTATGCGGCGATATACGCCTCCTTGTCCGAATCGACCAACTGGATCACCGCCTTGCCGATCAGCACCGGGCACGACGCCGAACCCCAGCGGTTGTCGAAGACTCCGACCGGTTTCTGCCAGGCCGGTGTCCCGTCGACGCGGTAACAGTGAATCCCACCCCCCTCGCCAAAGAACGCGTAGACGAACTCTCCGTCTGTGACACAACTGGCCGAGGCGTAGCCGTTCATGCTGTGAGTCGGCAGGGCGTCGCCGGTAAACGCGGTGTGCTGCCAGGCCAGCTTGTGCGTGTTGCGATCCACACACAGCACAACCCGCTTTTTCCCCTTCTCCAACGACGACGTCAGGAAGATCCGCTCGCCCCAGATCGTCGCCGACGACTGGCCGTGGCCCGGCAGAGACACGCTCCACTCGATCGACTCCTTCGACCAACGGCTGGGGAGTTCGGTTTCGGTCGAGTGTCCGTCGCCCCGAGGACCTCGCCAGCCAGGCCAGGTCGGCTCGGCCGCCGACAACGTTGCAGCACAGATCGCGACCACGACCAGCACCGCAGCTCCCGAAACGCCACCGCCACCACCGCCAGATCGCTTCAACATCATCTTCGCTGCTCCCCCCCATCACTCGATCCACTTCGACGTCACAGGCTAACAACTCAACCCCGCAAACGGTAATCCCCAACACCAACTCGCTGGCAAACATCGCCGCTGACTTCATTGGCTTGGACTGCGGCGTCGGAGTTGTTGTAGACTCGAGCGTGAAGGGTAAAGCAAGAGAGTGGTCATGTCTGACTCCGGTCTTACTCTCTTGGTCGAGACTGCAGCGCGAGCCTGCCGCCTGAGTTCGGCGGCGTTGGCCTTGCTGCTGGTCGTCGCCGGATGCGGAGACTCCGCACCGGCACCCGCAACCGCGCCGGCCCCCGCTGACGGCGGAGTCCGCACCGTCAACCCCGCTCAGACAGCCTCCAGCGACGGCTCCGTCGAACCACCCCCTCCGCCTCCAGCCAACGACCCACCACCCGGATCCCCACCCGCACCGAAAGCCGGCACACCGGGCAACAGCGATCCGGGTCGAGTGGCCAATCCGGCCGAATTCGCCGGTTCGCTCTCGAATCTCGGCGTCCGCGTCGTCAGCATTCCGGCCCAGGACGACGACCCGGCCCGGGTCGCCGTCTACCTCGACCCCCGACACGTCACCGACCAGGGCATGATCCGCCCCAACGTCCTGCCCGGTATCGGCCAGGTCCCCAATATGGTCCTGGTGCTCGACCGCACCAGGTTCTCGGCCCGTGGACTCGATGGGCTCAAGCCACTCCGCTTCCTCGTCGGGCTCTCGCTCAGACACACGCCGATCGATGATGCGTTCGTTGGCGGGCTGGCGGACTTGAAGTCGCTGAAATGGGTTGATCTGCGAGACACCCGGGTCACCCCCGGAGCCGCCTTGACTCTCTTCCAGGACACCTCGCTCGAATCGCTCCGATTCCCTCACGGCGAACTGCAGCAAGGCGAGTTGCGACTGAACCAGCAATGCACCGACGTCGAACTCGGGCAACTCGCCCGACTGACCGACGCCGGTATCCTCTCGCTGAACCTCGCCGATTCGCAAATCACCGACACCGGTCTCACCAGACTCGCCCAACTCGCCAAGCTCCAGTCCCTGGACCTCAGCGGTACCGCGGTCACCGACACCGCGCTGGCCAGCCTGTCCCGCTTCCCCGCACTGGTTGAACTCAACCTCGCCGACACCGCCACCGGCGATGCCGGGCTGGCGGCGATCGCCGGGCTGACCGACCTGGAAGACCTCGACCTGGCCGACACCCGGGTCACCGACACCGGACTCGGTAAGCTGGCCGCCTGCACCAGGCTGAAACGACTCATCCTCGCCGGAACGGCGGTCACCGGCTCCGGCCTGGCTGCACTCAAGGGACTCAACCAGCTCGCCGAACTCGAACTCTCCCGATCCGACGTCACCGGCAACGAACTCGAGACTCTCGCCCCCTTCAGCAAGCTCAACTCGCTCGGGCTTGACGAGATCAACCTGGTCACCGAAGACCTCAGCGCACTCTGCCGCACACTCTCGTTCCAGAGTCTCAGCCTGGCCAACACCGGCTTGGGTGACGAGATACTGGGCCTGCTCGCCGAGCAGCAGCAGCTCGAGTCGCTGGTGCTCAGCGGTTGCCCGATCACCGCCGCGGGGCTGGCCAAGCTCGCCCCCGCACCGGCACTCACCGCACTGTGGCTCGACCGCACCAAGCTCGATGCCGCCGCCGGCGACTCGCTGCAGGAACTCGACCGACTCACCTACCTCTCACTACAAGGCTCCTCGATCCCCTCGGCCAGCGTCTCGTCGCTCAGGCAACGGCTGCCCGGCTGCGTGATCGACTACCCGATCAGCCCGCTGCTGTTGGCGTTGGAAACCTCGCGAGGCAACATGCCGGCTGCACTGGGCAAGCTGGGCACCGTCA
>CAUZJR010000552.1:0-3486 GCA_963580005.1 Planctomycetota bacterium | reverse complement strand
TGGCCTTCACGGCGCTGGGTATTATCCCGCCACTGCTTGTGCGGCAGATGCTGTTCTGGCTCCGCGATCCGGGAGTCGCCGGCAGTTTCTGGATGCTCGGCGGTGCCGTGGCCGTGATCTACCTGCTGCGAGGCGTGGCCCGCTATCTCTATGGCCTCAACTCTCATATCGCCGCCTACCGGGCGTTGCACCGCCTGTCGCTGGCCGTCTACCGGCATCTGCAGAAGATGTCACCGGCGTACCTGAATCGTCGCCACTCGGGAAACCTGGTCGCTCGCACGATGGGTGACGTGGCAGCGATCGAGGACTACATCGCCCACGGGATCCCCGAGTCGATGCTGGCGATTGTGATCCCGGTGACAATGAGTGTCGTGTTGCTGGTGATCAACTGGCAGTTGGCCCTGGTGGCGTTGGCCCCATTGCCGGTGATCGCTGTGCTGGTCTACGTGATTGCCCGGCAGACCCGGAACATGTGGCGAGGCGTCCGCAGTCGGTTTGCCGAGGTCAGTGGGCGGATCCAGGACCACCTGGGCGGACTGGCGGTGATCCAGTCGTTCCAGGCGGAGGCGGCGATGGCCGAGCGAGTCGAGGTAGAGAGCCTGGAGTACCGCGACAAAATCATCCACGCCAACCGCTGGTCGCTGGTGCCCGCGGGCGTGATCGAAACCGCCAGCGGCGCGGGGCTGGTGCTGATCATCTGGGCCGGTGGGTGGATCACCACCGACCCGGCCGCCACGTCGGGTTTGCGGGTCGATGTCGCTGACCTGGTCGTATTCCTGTTGTACCTGGGCCAGATAGTGCTTCCCTTCTTGCGGCTGGCCAACCTGACCGACAATCTGCAAAAGGCCGCGGCGAGTGCGGAGCGGGTCTTTGAGTTACTCGATACTCCTCCTGGGATCGTCGACCGTCCGGGAGCCCGCGTGCCCGAAAATCCGGTGTGGACGATCGCCTTCGAGAATGTCTCGTTCCGCTACGCCGACGGCCTGCCGGTGCTGGAGGGGGTATCGTTCCGGGTCAACGAGGGTGAGACGGTGGCGGTGGTGGGAGCGACGGGCGTAGGCAAGACGACCGCCTGCCATCTGCTGTCCCGGTTTTACGAGCCCGATTCGGGTGTCGTGTCACTGGGGGATGTCGATGTAGCCGAGTTGCCGTTATCGTGGCTGCGTCAACAGGTGGCACTGGTGTCGCAGGACGTGTTCCTGCTGGCCGGTACGATCCGCGAGAACCTGTTGCTGGGCCAGTTGGGTGTGAGTGATGAACGGGTCGAGGAGGTGGTGCGGGTTTCTGGGGCGGATGAGTTTGTGGCGTTGTTGCCGGAGGGTCTTGAGACGATTGTCGGTGAACGGGGTATCCGACTCTCGGGTGGGCAAAAGCAACGGATCGCCCTGGCCCGGGCGCTGTTGAAGGACGCTCCGGTGCTGGTTCTCGACGAGGCCACGAGTGCGGTTGACGGTGCGACCGAGTCGCGGATCAAGCAGGCCCTGCGGCGGGCGACCGCGGGCCGCACGGTGCTGGTCGTCGCTCACAGACTGTCAACGATCATCTCGGCCGACCGCATCGTGGTGCTCGAAGACGGCCGGGTGGTGGAGTCGGGAACGTACGAGGAACTGTCGGCGGTGGATGGGCCATTCACCAGGTTGTGCCGTGTTCGTGAAGACGTGGTCTGGTAGGGAGTGGCTGTGATGAAAATCGTCAGCGGTGGGATTCAGCACGAGACGAACACGTTTGCCACGGTGCCGACGACGCTGGCGGACTTTCAGCGGGACAGCGATTGTGGCGACGAACTGGTTGGCGGTGATCGGTTGCGGGAGCTGTATGCCGATACGGGGACGATCCACGGCGGCTATCTCGATGAGGCCGCGGCGCGAGGGATTGATCTCGAGCCGGTCCTGAGTGTCCACGCGCAGCCGGCCGGACCCGTCGAGCAGTCCGCCTTCGAACACATGCTGGGCCTGCTGCTGGAACGAATCGAAGCGGCCGGTCCGTTTGACGGCGTGGCCCTGGATCTTCACGGGGCGATGGTTACAGACGATCACGAGGACGCCGAGGGGGCCATCGTCTCGGCGGTTCGTGCCCAGGTGGGGCCCTCGATGCCCGTGGTCGTTACGCTCGATCTGCACGCCAACATCACCGAGCAGTTGGCCGCTGAATCGGATTGCCTGATCGGATACGACACCTATCCGCACGTCGACATGAACGAGCGGGGCCGCGAGGCAATCGGGTTGCTGGAGTCGATCATTCGCGGCGAGGTGCATCCGGTGCAGGCGTTTCGGCAGTTGCCGCTGATGACGATGCCTCCCATGCAGTGCACGCTGCGTGAGCCGATGCGAGGGATGATCGAGCAATTGCATGCGTTGGAGGCGGGCCCGGGTGTCCTGACGGCAACGATCGCGATGGGATTTCCGTTCGCCGACATCACCGATGCGGGGGTGACGGTGCTGGTGACTGCCGACGGAGACGAGGAACTGGCCGAGCGACGTGCCGACGAGTTGGCCGGACGGGTGTGGGCCTTGCGGGACGAGTTGCAGCCGCGATTAACGACAGTCGAGGAGGCGATACGGTTTTGTCGGGAGGAGTCCGACGGCCTGGTGATCCTGGCCGATGGGTCGGACAATCCCGGCGGCGGTGCTCCGTGTGACGGGACGATCGCGTTGGCGGCGATGCTGGCCGCGGGGTTTCAGGGTGGAGTCGTCGGCGTGTTGTACGACCCCGAGACGGCTCGGCGGGCCCACGAGTTGGGGGAGGGCGCCGAGGCGGAATTCCGAATCGGAGGCAAGACCGACACGTTTCACGGCGACCCGGTGGTGACCACGGCGCGGGTGAAGCGGTTGGGAGACGGGCAATTCACGTTTCGCGGTCCGATGAAGCGGGGTTGCCCCGGGGACCTGGGCGCGATGGCGGTGCTGGAGATCGGTGGTGTCGAGGTGGTGGTGGCCAGCCGCCGCATGCAGTTGCTCGATACCGAGATGCTGCGGATTGTCGGTGTCGAGCCGTCCAAAAAGCGGTTGCTGGTGGTCAAGAGTGCGGTGCACTTTCGTGCCGACGTGGGTCCGTGGGCCGAGATGATCTTTGACGCCGACACGCCTGGGATCCACCGCCCGGACTTTTCGTGCTTCGACTATCGACACGTCCGTCGTCCGATCTACCCGCTCGATGTCGAGGTCGGGCAGCAGGAACTGTACGGGAGAGGCGACTGAATGCGTCGCTACCTGCCGTTGGTCTGCCTGGCACTGCTGCACACGATCGTCGACACCAGCGCTCTGCTGGTCTCACCGCTATGGGACCGGATCACGCTCGAGTGTGGCCTGGTGGGGATCAGTCTCGTCGCGGTGATGCTGGCCCACTCGATGCCCACGTCGATGGCACAGGGTGTGTTTGGTTTTCTCCGCGAGCGACGGCGGATGCGCGGCCTGCTGTTGGTGGGGCCGGCCCTGGCGGTGGTGTGCTTGACGGCGATCGGGATCGCCGCCGCCGACGGTCGGGTCG
>CAUZJR010000551.1:0-3487 GCA_963580005.1 Planctomycetota bacterium | reverse complement strand
GGATCTGCGCCTTTTGCTTGGCCATGGCTTCATGCTCCTTTCCGCAAGAGCGGTTGCCGGGGTGAGTTGCCGGGGATCCTCACAGTGATTCTCTTCGATGGGCCGAAAAAGTTGCGTAGGTTGTCCCCGATCCTCTGCTGATTCGGGATCTCGTCCGCGTGCGTGGGCAAGCGGCGTGATGCGCCATATAGCAGATGATGGCGATGAGGATCGGCAGGATCAGGCCCACGAGTGCCAGTCAGAGACCGGTCCAGCCAAGTCGGCTGTCTGATTGGTCCACCTCGCTGTTCTCGTCGTGAATGTCCTTGATACGGCCGAAGACATGTCCTGGGTCGCAACCCAGAACTCCTGCTGCCGATCACCCGCTCGACGTCCCCATGCCATCAGAATCCCTTCTGGACTCGACTCCACAACACCAACACCAAACCACACCTGTAGAGTGCGAGTGTTTTCAACGGGCTGCCAGGAGGCGATGTGTGACAGAATCGCTAGCGGTCAGAGGTCTTTGATCTTGCAGCGAATGTCCTGGGCGCCGTGACAGATGAGCAGTCGCGATTCTTGCGGGGCGACCTTCAGCAAGTGCTCCTCCACTTTGATCATCTGGCCCGGCCAGCAGTAGGTAAAGTAGACATCGGCGGCGGGATGGTCATCGAAGTAGCTCCCTGTTGTGACGATTGCGGAGAGGCCAAAGTCGGCCAGCAACGACCTGGACGCCGCGGCCAGGTCTGGGTCGATCTCGAAACCGCAGGCTTCAAAGCCCAGGCTGGCTGCCAGGCCGACGGCGATCCCGATCCCGCTGCCCCACTCGCAATACCGACCGCGGGGGATGTTGACTAGGATCGCGTGGAGCAGTGAGGAATCGCTGGGAACAAAATCAAAACAGTCGATTGCCTTGGCGCGACGAAGCCCCTCCTGAGCGAAGGCGAATGTGGAATCTGACATCGGCTCTTTGGAGTGAGTCAGAGGTGCCTGGTGGAGTTGCCGGCACATGAGACTGTTGGAGTAGTCGCGGTGGTTTGGACGGAAAACCGAATCCAGCCTGAATCGGTCGACTGCGAGAGACGCGGCGTCTAGCCCATGTGGAGAACAGATTTCAGGATGCGGGAGCCTGCTGCTGCTGCTGCGACGTGGTTTCCAGAAAAGTCCTGACAAAATCCTCCCGGTCTTTGGAGTCCTCGGTACGGAACACCAGCAGCCAGCCCTTCATCCACCAGAGGTGGTTTTGATGATGAGCGGTTGACGAGAAGTAGCAGCGATAGCCCGACCGGATCAAGCCCTTGGATCCACTGTCCTGGTCGTCAAAAGTGTCCTCGATACGTCCGAAGAGAGCTTCTCGCTCGAGGTCGGTCACCTGGTAGACAAATACGTCGATCCGACTTTCGCTTGAGCGGTAGCGAGCGTGCCAACCGGGGATGTCGAAGCGTAGCGCCGGAATCGCTGCTTCGGTATCGTGTTTGACCAGACCGTAGCCAGACACCTTGGCCGGGAAGAAGGTCTCCGGTGACGCGTCGTCCTCGGGCGCCTGCCAACTTTTGGCGAGTGCCCGCCGCTGGTTTTCGAGTTCGATCTGGTTCCCAGCCCATTCGAACGCATTCGGGACCAGGTAGACGATGGCAATGACACCAATCACCAGGATCACGGTGAAACCGGTGCAGCCAATGGCCAAGACTGTGATGGTTTTCTTTTGCATGGAGGATGATCCGTCGTGGGGTTGCACCGTACATGTCTAGGCGGTGGATTCCAATTCGGCAATCCGCTGATTGAGCCGTGTGATCTCGTTCGCTGCGCTCGGAATGACAGTTGTGTCACTGTTTCCGGAAACACCTGACTCTTCAACCCGCCGCAGGCGGGCTAGGGCCCATCAGGCACTGACACCGACAGCACCTCCCAGAGGATGAAGCCGCTGAACCAGCAGGCACGTGTGAGGCCCTGGCTGATCAGCCATGCCCGTGCGCCGCTGCGGTCCCGGGCGTGAGCGGTCCAGGCCAGGCGGATCGGCAACACCAGGCCATAGACGGCCAGGGCCGCAGCGAGGGCCATGAGGAGCGGGAATGTCGACCAGTAGCCCGGAACGACTCCATTGAGTATCGCGAACACCAGCACGTGATAGGCAAGAAAGGGAAGCGTCGAGGCTGCCAATTCGCGCTGAGTGAATCCGCCAACCCTCAACGTCGGTTCCTCCCTGTTCCCTAGGCCACGATCGGCCGGATCACGTGGCCGTCGCCTTCAGGCCCGATCAGTCTCTGGTTGAGACCCTGGTAGCGATACGAGAGTCGGTGCGGGTCGAAGCCCAAGAGGTGCAGCACCGTGGCCTGCAGGTCGTGGACTCCGACCTTGTCGCGGGCCACGAAGTAGCCCAGGTCGTCGGTTTCGCCATGAGTCACCCCGCCCTTGATGCCGCCTCCGGCCATCCACATCGAGAAGCAGTGCGGGTGGTGGTCTCGGCCGAGGAACTTCGATCCGTTGCGTTCTTCGTTCAGTGACGTGCGGCCGAACTCGCCACTCCAGATCACCAGGGTCTCATCGAGCAGGCCTCTCTGCTTCAGGTCACTCAGCAGCGCGGCGATCGGCTGGTCGACCTCCTTGCACTTCTTCGGCATCGCCGTGACCAGGTCGTTGCTCTTGGCCGTGCCGTGCATGTCCCAGCCCCAGTCGAACAGTTGGACGTAGCGGACCCCCTGCTCGACCAGTCGCCGGGCCAGCAGGCAGTTGTTGGCAAACGAGGCCTTGCCCGGAGTGGTGCCGTAGGATTCCTGGACGTGCTTGGGTTCGCGGGTGACATCCATCACCTGCGGCACCGACATCTGCATCCGGAAGGCGAGCTCGTACTGGCTGATCCGGGTCCGCGTTTCGGGGTCTCCGATCCGTTCGAGCTCGAGCTCGTTGAGTTTTCTCAGAGCATCGAGGCTGCGGCGTCGGACGTTGCGATCGAGTCCCTTGGGGTTTGAGACGAAGAGTATCGGGTCACCGGCACTTCGACATTGCACACCCTGGAAGACCGAGGGCAGAAATCCGCTGCCCCACAGGCTCTTGCCTCCGCTGGGATCGGTGCCTCCGGAGATCAGCACGACGAAGCCCGGCAGGTTGGCATTCTCGGAACCCAGCCCCCAGGTGGCCCACGAGCCCATCGAGGCGCCTCCGAATCGGGCGGCCCCGGTGTAGAGCAGCAATTGGGCCGGGGCGTGATTGAACTGGTCGGTGTGCATCGAGCGGATGATCGCCATCTCGTCGGCGTGGTGCGAGAGGTGGGGCAGCAGTTCGCTGATCATCAGGCCGCTGTCGCCTCGAGGCTGAAAGCGGTAGGGAGTGCCCAGCAGCTTGGGACGGCGGGCTTTGAGGTTGATGAACGGCAGCCGTTCCTTCTGCAGCACCGCCAGCAGGTCATCGGGGCACGGCTGCATGTTGTGTTTCAGCAACTCCGGCTTGAAATCAAACAGCTCGTGCTGTGGCGGCGAACCGGCCATGTGCAGGTAGATCACATGCTTGG
>CAUZJR010000550.1:0-3488 GCA_963580005.1 Planctomycetota bacterium | reverse complement strand
CGATCCGGTAACCAAGCTGTTCTCGAGTCGACTCAGACATTTCGTCGACAGCTCGCGTGAGGCGGCGTCCGAGACCGAGACCGCGTCCGAGAGCGAGACCGCGTCCGAGAGCGAGACCGCGGCCAAGAGCGAGGCTGATCCGCTTGAGTCGTCCACGGGTTCGATCCTGCCGGCGGCTGCGTGGCGAGCCGAGGGTACGAGTCAGCCCTTGGACGAGACTGCCGCTGCGGTCGAGGGGACTCCCTTCCCGGTCGATTTGCCGACCGCGTTGCGACTGGCGGGTGCCCGGAACTGGAACACCGAGCTTGCTGCCGAGCGGGTCCGCGAGGCCCGGGCGGCGTTGGATGCAGCCGAAGTGATGTGGATGCCCTCGTTGATCGGGGGGGTTGGTTACAATTATCACGACGGACAGATTCAGGCGACTCCGGGCACGGTCTCCGACTTCCGTCGCAGCTCGGTATTCGTGGGTGGCGGAGCTCTGACGGGGAACGCTCCACTGACCGGCGGCAGTGGTGGACCGTTGCGTTTGAGTGTCGACCTGTCGCTGGCCGATGCGATTTTCGGACCATTGGTCGCGCGACGGCAACTCGATGTCGCGTTGGCCCGCGAGTCGACGACCTTCAACGATACGCTGCGGGATGCGGCCCTGGCGTACTTCGGACTGGTCGCAGCGCAGGGCCAGTTGGCCAATCGCCGTGCCGACCAGTTGGATGCCGAAGCCCTGTTGCGGCAGACCGAGGCCTTTGTGAAGGCGGGCAAGGGCTCCAACGCCGACACGACCCGCATCGCGGCTGATGTCGAGCGACGTCGTCAGCGATCGGCGGCTGCCGAGGGTGATGTCGCGGTGGCCTCGGCACTGCTGGCCCGACAATTGCGGCTCGACCCATCCACCACGCTGTTTGCACTCGAGAAACAGGCGGTGCCGGTGGACCTGCTTGACGAATCCGAAACCCTGGCGGGCCTGGTCGATGTGGCCGTTGAGTCGCGGCCCGAGCTGGATGCGGGTCGAGCGACGGTCGATGCCACCGGATCGGCCAGGACGGCCGAAGACTGGCGGCCCTGGTTGCCACATCTCCTGCTGGGAGTTTCGGCCGGAGGCTTTGCCGGGGGACCGGGCGGTGATTTTGGCGGCATGGACGGTCGTTCCGATTTCGATGTGCTGGCTGTCTGGAAACTCGACAACATGGGCTGGGGGACCAGCGCGGCTCGTCAGGCGGCCTCCAGCCGCGAGCGGCAGGCCGAGTTGACGCTGTCACGATCGCGGGATGTCGTGGTGACCGAGGTGACTACGGCCTGGCATCGGCTCCTCGCCAGCCGAAAGCGGCTGGCAATCTCGCAGCGGCGTCTCAAGCAGGCCGGTGAATCACTACGTCTGCACCGGCTGCGGATCCGCAGCCTGCTGGGCCTGCCGCTCGAGGCTCAGCAGTCCGTCGAAGGACTCTCGCAGGCACGCCAGGACCGTCTCGAGGCCATTATCGGCTACAACCGCGAACAGGTGCGGCTGTTGCGAGCCATCGGGCAACCACTGGGCGGTGGCGAGTAGGCTGGGACTGTCCCTGGAGCCATGCGTTCGCCGCTCAGGTCTTCAACCTGGAAGACCGGTTCGACACGGTGAGCGAGGATGATGTGATCATCAACGCCGAGACGTCGGCGAGAGAACGGCTGATGATCACCCCTGCTCAAGGTCCGAAAAAGTGGGTCGTGTCCAACCCCATGTCGGGAAGCGAAATGCGTCCCGCCTCGGCCAGCTCGACCGCTTTTTTCCCGTACTTGGAGTCCATCTCCCATACCTGTCCGGTATCAGCGAGCTGCTGGAACAGTTGGTTGACGGCATCATCGTCCAGCTTGCCCTCTTCGTAGGCACCGATGTTCGCGGTCACGTCGTAGGTCATTGGCACTGCAATTCGGGATGAGATTCACACATTCGAGTTCTCGACTCGGATGACGGCATTCCCACGTCCTGTCTTCGACGATCTTATGCTATCGCGCCTGAATTCTCAGCGCGTTGGCGGTCGCACAGGCCGTCGAACTCGATTCGACTTCGTAGCCGCCTCGTACGCACCCAGGTCGACCCGCTTGCCCTGGGGTCGCCTGGTCCCGTCGATGTCTGTGCTTGGTGCGATCTTCGCCGATCCGATATCCCGCAGCGGGCTGTTGGGAGCCAGAGAGAACGTTCGGGCCTTGGCATTGACGAAGCCCGGGTCGGCCTCGACGCCGTGTCGCTCGTAACCGGCCGCCTGCAACGCAGCGAATGTCGTGTGGGTCCTCTTGCCGATCCTCCACGACTTGCCGCCGTGATAGCCGTTGTGGTCGAGTGCCAGTTTCCCGTCGCTGCTGAGGTAGTCGCCTTGGGTCTGCGTGACGTTGTTCGCGAGTTGGCAGTTGCCGGCGTCGAGGAACCAGCCGAGCCCGTTGGTCAGCACGAGCGTGTTGTTGACGAATCGGCAGTCGTTGGCACGGACACTGATCCCGTTGGTGAACGGGCCAGCAATCAGGTTGTTGGTGAGCCGGTGGCCGCCGCGGCCCCAGCAGATGATGGCCGAGTAGTATCCCTTGGCGTCCGGCGGATTCTGGCCGACGAAGTGTTGGGGGTTCCAGTCGGGCCACGGGTCGCTGATCCGGTTGCCGTCGTAGATTCCTCGCAATGGTAAAGGGTAGGCGTGGATCGCCGCGCCGCTGATGTGATCGAACCGGCAGTTCAGGATGCTCGTGTCGACGCCGTCGGTGTAGATACCGTGTTCGAAGTGGTTCAACCCGACATGGTGGATGTGCAGTCGCTGGAACGTGTTGTGGTGGCTGGCGAGGTACTTGCTGTACTTGCCGGTTTCGAGCACTCCCTGGGCATGGAAGCGCAGTTCGGCGTCGGTGAACAGGTTGTGGCTCGAGCCGAACTCGAGCTTGTAGCCGTTGAGCCCCCAAGCAGTGCCGATGCCCCTCCAGACGGTGTGATGTGTCCGCTGCAACAGCAGGCAGTGGCCGTGGCTGATTTGTACGTTGGCCTTGGCCGGGTCGCTGTCGTCGAAGAGCCGGACGTGCAATCGGCCGTTGGCGACCAGGCACTGCCCGCGTCTGAGTGTCGCGGGCGTGTACTTGACCTTGGCGTACGCTCCGCTGTAGTGAAAACTCGGCCCCAGCAGCATCCGTCCTTTCGCCCAGACGGTGTAGATCAGGCGGTTCCCGACAGTCGCGCTGTAGCGAGCCTGGCCCTCGTGCCGCCAGCCGGTCACGACGATGCTGGCGTCGAGCGTGACTTGGCCGCCATCGGCTTCGAACAGAATCGGCTGCTTGGCCGTGCCCTTGCAATCCTTCACAAGGGTCGTCTGGCGATAGACACCCGGCTTGAGCTTGACCACGTCGCCGGGAACGACCTTGCCAGCGGCGAACCGCAGCGACTGCCAGGGTCGGGTCTTCGTGCCGCGGTTGGTATCGTTTCCATCGGGAGCCAGGTAGTACGTCGCGGCCGGCACTGCGGTGATTGAGACCAGGCA
>CAUZJR010000549.1:0-3500 GCA_963580005.1 Planctomycetota bacterium | reverse complement strand
GCCGACCTGATCCTGGTCGAGGGTGAGCCCTACTTCCAGTTGCTCACAGATCTGCAGGCTGCGGTGCCCGGCCGCACCGTCCTGGTCGGAGTCCTCTCGGACGGAGCCCGCTGCAGTTACCTGCCCAGCGAAGACAGCTACTCCAAGGCGCTCTACCAGGTCGATGTCAGCCTGCTCGCGCCCGGATGTCTCGAGTCGCTTCGCGACGCCATCATCGTTCGGCTGCAGGCTGCGTCCTGATCAGCGTTGTCGCCAGAACGTCTGCTCGAGAATCCCCAGTTCATCGAGCCGCCCACCCACCTCGTCTCGAAAGCGACGGGCGTCCACCGGGTAGCCCCGTGTCGGTCGGAGTCCCGGGCAAGCGGCGACCCAGAACCTGTTGAACGCCTCCATCAACACCTCACGGATGTACTTGGCCAGCATCGAGGCCAGTGCGACCGGAAAGTGGCGTTCGGCCCTGGGCTCGAACAGCACATCCATCGTTCCCAACCGATACCGGCTGCACTCGGAATGTTCCTGCCGTCGCATCACCAGCCGATCATCAAACGCTTCGCAGAGCAGTTCGTCGTAGCGATTTCGTCCGCCGTGCTTGTCGGCCAGTACATAAGTCGGGTCCTGCTGGTCGGGGTCCACCAGCTCCGCCAGCAGTGCCAGGCTACTGCGTGACAGTACGATCGCCTTGTTGTCGCAGTCGTCCAGGACCCGGTTGTAGGCGGCAGCGGTCAGTACCGTGGCTCCCGTGCGAGGCTGGCCGAGGCCCAGTTCGCTGCACCGATCCGACCATCGCTGTGCAAACTGATCCACAACGTCGCCGTCGGCTGCGACAGGCAGCGTAACACCTGGCTGATCGAACCACGGCGCATCACCCAGTCCGCCATCGCCCAGGGGGCTGACGGCATCACAAAGCTCCACCACGCCCTCGGGTTGCAACCCGCAGATCTTCAGGAAGGCCAACACGGTGGTTTCGAGCCGTTCCAGGGTCCCTCCGGCCTGGTAGATCTTCTTGGAGTCCCCCACCGCCATCCGTGATCCGTCCACCGGCGGCGGTCCCAGCACCGTCTCGAATGCCGCAAAGAGATCAAGTGTCGCGGGATCGCCCGGGGTGTCCCATGCGGTGGCGGCGACGACCAATGGGCCCAGGTTGGGTCCATAGCCGGCCTCGTCCATCCCCACCAACCGGCCCATCGCGTTCCTGTCTTCCCCGAGCCCCCCGCCGCAGGGCGAGATTCACGTCCTGGCGCCAACCAGCCTATCGGTTCAGCGCCGTCGACGCGCCGTCACATCGCCCGAGAACGACATCAAGCCGGCTCCGATGACCGGCGCGCCACGGCCGTCGGGCGAACCGCCCCAACCCTGCCAGCCTACCGCCGGGATCGTCCTGACCAGTCGCAGGCCCCAACGTGCCCCCGCGGCGGGTCGTTCCGAAACCAGTTCCGACCACCTGATCGCCAACTCGAACCGCCAGACCTTCTCGTCGATGTCCACGGCAACCGAGCATCGCGGGTTCCAGGCCGGATCTCCTCCACACCGCTCGCTGACCTCACCACGCTCATCCACCGTCAACTCGTATCCGATCTGGTAATCCCGATCCGTGTCCAGGAACACCGTCACTCGGTCGAATCCCGTGTGATCGGCGTCAAACGTCCGCCCTGCGGCCACTAGAGCACTGCTCGTAGAATTCCGTTCGAGCCGTGCGGCCAGATACAGGTAGTCGCTGTCGCACGCGGTCACGACAAACCCGGTGCCTTCCGAATCGATCAACCGCCCGTTGCCTCTCAATCGCATCTCGGGAACTGACTCCCAGCAACTGTCCGAGATGACACCGTCGATGATCGGACGCGACCGGACCGAGGGGCAGGTGACCGAATCGGCAGGCGGGTTGCCGCTACGGATCGCCAGCCAGGTCTCCTGAACGGCAGCCGGCCGCCACGGACCCGGACGTCCGGCCAGCCGGCGGTAACACCCGTCGGCCAGGCGATGGGAACCGCGTGCTCGAAACAGTGACGCCAGGGTCAACTGCGTCGTAGCCGAATCGTAGGTCCGTGTGGCTGTTTGTTTCAGACTCCGCGCCAGGCGGATCGCTCGATCAACCTCGGCCCGGGTCATTGCGCTGCGCCAATCGGCCCGGGCAGCGTCCTGCAACGGCCGCTGGCGTGTCCGGGAGACTATGTCGGCAGCTCCCGGCTGAGCATTCCGGCCCGGCAGTCTTACCCGTGGTGCCGCGACAATGTCCTGGCTTCCGGTCTTCCTGATCCGCTGCCAGCGTCGTTCCCGGCTGATTGTGCTGGCCAGCAGCTGCATCGTGGCAGCCGGTGCGGCCTCGTGAGCGGGGTAGCGGTCGATCAGTTCGGTGAGCAGCGCCTCGGCCAGCGGCAGACGACCCCCAGCCCGAAACCGTTCGGCCAGCCTCCAGAGGCTCCAGCCTCCACGGTGACTGCCCATCGCACTCAGCAGCGGCATCAACTCGGCCGCCAACGATTCCGGCGGCCGGGTGCCACTCTCGGCCAGCCTGACCCACGCGTCCAGAGCACGGTTGCGTCGGGCATGGGACTCGGCACTCGCAAGCTCGATACCCCCGACCCCGGACAGATCCCGGCGTGCCGCGCTGCCGCGAGTCAGTCCCAGGCCCTGACAGGCCGAATCCCCGGATAATTTCCCGGTCCCCTGCAACCGGACCAGTCGATCACCGGCCCATGTTGCCGCTGCGGATCCGGCGCGGTGCAGCAGGCTCTGCTGGACTCGCGTTCCGACCACGTCGCCGAGTCGCGTCAGAGATGTGCTGGGATCCACTCGGACCGAGACTGACCCGGGGACCGTGGTGCGTTGATACAGCCGGCGAGTCTTCCAGGGCACCAGCCCGGTCAGCGACGCGTGGACCGCCCACCGCGTGGGGTCGGCCGCCTGCTGAGTGGCCTGTACGACGGATCGGTGCACCAGGCGTGCCGCATGATCGCTGGCCGAACCCGCATCGACAATCACGACACTCGGTCTCCAGGTCCGAATCAGGCCGACACACCGCCCGACCAGCCAGTCGTCGAGCCGCCCTTCGGTGGCCGCCTGCCATGTTTGCTCGAGGCGTTGTGCATCACCGGCCACTTCGGGTGCGTCCAGCCGCAGCCGCCAACCCGCTTCAACCCCCTGCCCGCCCAGGGCACGAAGTGTGCGATCGGCACGTCGCCACTGAGTCGAAGATCCCGTGATCAGCATGCCCCGGGATCGATACCCCAACTCGGCGCTGTCGCGGGCCACCACCCCCAGCGGAAGTGTCTTCTCGCTGACATGGATCACCAGCATCGCCAGGCGTCTGCCTCGGCCACGGACCACCTGCCAATGACGGCCTCCATCACTGGTCCGGATGATCACCCCCAGCCCCCCCACGGCGACTCCGGCTCCGTCGCGTCCCATCGAGATCCCATAAATCGGCAGCGACTGTCCGGTGGATTGGCGCTGCCAGCTGTCTCCGCCGTCGGACGTGTACCAAATGGCGGACCCGGGTGACC
>CAUZJR010000548.1:0-3528 GCA_963580005.1 Planctomycetota bacterium | reverse complement strand
GTAGCTGGTTTCTTGGTAGCTGGTTTCTTGGTGGCTGGTTTCTTGGTGGCTGGTTTCTTGGTGGCTGGTTTCTTGGTGGCTGGTTTCTTGGTGGCTGCCTTCTTGGCCCCGGCGGGAGCTGGTTCGGCCAGCAGTTTCTTGACGACGGCTTCGAGGTATTCGTGAGGCCGTGCACCGACGGCGACGAGTCTGACTTCTCCGCTGCGGTCGATGAACAGTGTGGTTGGGAAGGCCTGGAAATCGGGAATCTTGTTCTGGGTCGCCTCATCGCCGATCACCAGCGGGTAGTTGATCCCGTATTCCTTGGCGAACGACTTGATTCCCGGGATCGGGTCGGCGGCACGTTCGTAGTTGATTCCGACGATCTGCAGTCCCTTTTTTCCGTAGGTCTTTTGCAGTTCGACGAAGTGAGGCACTTCGGCTCGGCAGGGCGGGCACCAGGTCCCCCAGACGTCCACGATCACGACCTTGCCCTGCAGCTTGTCCAGCGACAGCGGTTTGCCGTCGAGGTCGGGCAGCGTGAAGGTAAACGGGAACGGCTTGTTGCCGGCCAGTTCCTTGCCGATCGCCGCGTCGGCCTTCTTGGTGGCAACGGCTTCCTGCTTGGCGATGAATTCTGTGAACCCCTTGTTCTTGCGAAGCGGTTCGAGGTCCTTGTCGGTCTTCATCAGCTTGAAGTCGTTGAAGCCCAGTCCGACGGCTTCGGTCAGTGAGGCCTGTGCGGCCTTCTGGTCCTTCGCGGCCAGGGCACACGCTTCGTTGTAGAAGACCGTTCCTCCGAAGCCGGATTCCTGAGGGAACAGCGGTTTGAAGTCTTTCTGGAGGTGCCGGAAGTGCTTGGCCGAGGTGATGAACGCGGCATGGGCACCGGGAACATCCTCGTCGGTGGCCAGCTTGCGGGCGTGTGCCTGGGCGATCTGTGCGGCGAAGAAGACGATCGCGCGGTGCTTCTGTTTTTCGATGGTCGCAAGGTCCTTGCGGGCCAGGACGACTTCGATCTGGGCCAGCGATTTGTCGAATTCGCCCTTGTTGGCCAAGCTCAGCAGGTCTTTCATCTGAGAATCAACGGTGGCTGCTTCGGGGCTGTCTCCCTTTGGGGTGTCCTTACCTGCCCCCTTGCCGTCGGCGGGCTTCTTGCCGTCGGTCTTCGCGGCCGGTTTCTTACCCGTCTCGGGGATCTGCTTCTTCTTGTCTTCGGTGCCAGGCTTCACCGCCGATGCACTCTTGTCGGACTCGGGAATCGTCTTGGGCGTGGGAGCGTCGGTTCCGGGACTATCCGCATCGGTTGTCCCGTCGGCGGGGGCCGCGTCGGGAGCGACGGCCGAAGTCGGGGGGGGAGGTGGCGGTGCGGCAGCTCCGTCGTCGGTACCGGCTCCGTCGTCACCGCAACCGGCCAGCAGCAGTGCCATGACAATCCCACAGGCCAACGCGCTCAGGTCCAGGCGTTTCATGATCGGGTCTCTCTGCTTGATGTTCTGGGGGGCGGGAGCTGATCGAGCGGGCAACAGGCCAACCGGACATCCCGCCACGTCGTCTATCGTATGACGCGTCGAAGTCCTCGGCCAGCGCCAGCCGCGACAATCGCGTCGAGAGTGGACAGGGGCGGCCGGTGTGGCGATCATGATTCGCCTCTCGCGGCAGAGCAACCGACCTCGCACATGACCTCGCAACTGGCCCCAGGGAACCCCCCGACGATGCGGACCACATGGACCTTTCACACCGCCGGCCGGATCGTCTTCGGTCTCGATGCCGTCGACTCACTCGGAGATCATCTTCGCGAATTGTCGGCTGAACCGAGTCGCGTGCTGGTGGTGACCGACAGGACGTTGGTCGAGGCGGGAGTCTGCGAGCGGGTGACGGGGGCCTTGAGTACCGCGGGGATCGAGTCGTCGGTTTTTGACGGAGGCTGTCCCGAACCGGCGATGGACCTGGCGCTGACGTGTGCCGAGGCGGCCGGTGCCGAGGGTGCTGGCTGGCTGCTGGGCCTGGGCGGAGGCAGCAACATGGACCTGGCCAAGGTGACCGCCTGCCTGCTGGCTCACGGGGGACACCCCAGAGATTATCTCGGAGACTGCGTTGTACCCGGTCCGGTGTTTCCCCTGGCCTGCGTGCCGACGACCGCGGGGACCGGTTCGGAGGTGACTGCGGCGAGCGTCTTGAGTGATCCGGATCGAGGGATCAAGGTGGCGGTGCTCAGCGAGTTCCTCAGACCACGTCTCTCGGTCGTCGACCCCCGCCTGAGCGTCAGTTGCCCGACTCACGTCACCGCCGACAGCGGCATCGACGCGTTGACTCATGCGATCGAGGCTTTCACGGCGGTGGACAACGAGAGTTTTCCGTTGCCCGAGGGCGAGCGATCGGTGTACCAGGGCCGTTTCGTGTTGACCGACCTGACGGCGGGCAAGGCGATCGAGCTGGTGGCCCTGTACCTGCGTCGAGCGGTCGAGGATGGCGAGGACATCGAGGCTCGCGAGGGGATGTCCCTGGCGGCTTTGCTGGCCGGAATCGGCTTCTCCAACAGCGGAGTCGCCGCCGTACACGCCCTGGAATACCCTCTTGGATCGGCCGTCAAGACGTCTCACGGCCGAGGCAACGGGTTGTTGCTGCCCTACGTGATGGACTTCAACCGATCGGCCGACCCCGAGACATTCGCCCTGGTGGCGGCGTTGCTGGGTGAGGAGACGGAGGGTTTGAGCGAGGAGGAAGCGGCCGCTGCCTCGGTGTCGGCGGTGGCGCGGCTGAAGGCCGATGTGGGGATCCCCGAGCGGCTGCGGGATGTGGGTGTGAGCGAGGATCAACTGCCGGGGTTTGCTGAGATTGCGTCGGGCCTGGTGAGAATTCTGCGGGTCAACACCCGGGAGGCGAGCCGCGAGGATCTGGAGTCGATTCTTAGATCGGCGTTTTAGGACGTTGGTTTGGGATCTCGAGGTTAGGGGCAGCGGGACAGGCACCTTCGCTCCGCCAGGGGCGGGGCTGCGGAGCCAGTCCCTGGGGCTGGGGCGCGTCAATGCTGTGAAAGCGCCTCGTCAGCGCGACATTGCGAATGCGCTGCGGGCCAGGTTGCCGCTTTGTCGCACCGTCCACGTGTTTTTCGCTGGGGGCGTCTCTTCGGTGTGACACGCTCTCTGGAGTGAACCGAGCCTGAGTGCTTCGATGGCGGTATCGACTGAGGGGAACCCGGTGAGGATCAGGACGGGCAGGTCGGGCTGTGGCCCTAGGTCAGGACCTCGACGTCTTCGAGTCGGCTGGTTGGAACGTGAGACAGCCCGGTGCAGGGCGTCGGCGGTGTCGGTGGAATTGCAGATCGGCAAGAGAAACAGGTACAGCAGATGGTCCAGAAGCGGATCCTGGTGATTGATGACTCGTAGGCTGTCGCCAAGTTCCTGTAGATGCATCTTGAGCGAAGTGGGTTGTACGAGGTGCGATGCGAGCACGGTGGGGAGTCCGGGCTGGCCGCGGCCAAGCAGGACCGGCCGGACCTGATCCTGCTGGATGTCAACATGCCGGACATGGATGGCGGCCAGGTGG
>CAUZJR010000547.1:0-3529 GCA_963580005.1 Planctomycetota bacterium | reverse complement strand
CGAGTGATCACCCGCTGCTTGTCGCCTCCGACGCGGATTCTCACCGAGGCACCGATGGCGGTCGAATTGACCGGCCCGGACCCGATCAGTCGGACCTTGATCCAGTGGCCGGCGTGGCCGGGGTTCCTGTACAGCCCGCCACCGACGATCAGGTCGAGTGCCCCGTCGCTGTCCCAGTCGGCCCACGCGGCCTGGTAGGTCTGCGGGCGATCCATGCCTGCCGCCTTCGGCACTTCGGCGAACCGGAACTTCCCCATGTTGCGATACAGGACGCTCCTGTCGCCGGGATACACGGTGGTGAAGAATAAATCGAGCAACCCGTCATTGTCGAAATCACCCAGGGTCGGCGACGCGTAGGATTCCTGCCAACGCAGGCCCGCGGTCTTGCTCAGGTCCTCGAAGTGGTAGTTCTTGGCCTTGCCGAGGTTGCGGAGGAACTTGGGCCGGTCCTGGTAGGCCGGAGGGTGCGAGAAGTTGCCGACGAAGATGTCGATGCGACCGTCGCTGTCCAGGTCCCCGAAACAGCTGCCAATCGTGTGCCCCCAGGCACCCAGCCCCCCGTCGCCGTCGGTGCCCAGTGCGGCCGAGACGTTGGCGAGATTGCCCTTGCCATCGTTTTGCCACAGGAAGTTGGGGACCAGGCGGTAGTTGCTGACATAGATGTCCAGGTCCCCGTCCTCGTCGAAGTCGGCCGTGGTGATGCCCCGGGCCGGGTTGGGGGCTCCGGAGGTCCGCCAGACTTCCTTGAATGTCCCGTCGCCCTGGTTCCGGTAGCGAACATCGATCTGGTAGGCCGGAGCCTCGTAGCCGCCGACATACAGGTCCAGCAGCCCGTCGCCACTGAAGTCGCCCCAGACGGCACACATCGGCGCGGCCATCGGCAGCTTGGGAACGGCTCCTTCGAGGAGCTTGAACGTGCCGCCGCCGGTGTTCTTGAACAACCGGCCTCCACCACCGGGCGTGTAGAAGTCGACCTTGCCGTCGCCGTCGAAATCGCCCCAGCTCCCCCCGCCACCCAGCCCGTGAGATTCCACCTTCTTGAAACTCTTGCCCTGCTGGTTGTGCCACAGGCCGCCGCCGTCGAAGAGATCAACCCAGCCGTCTGAATCGAAGTCGATCCAGTGAACCACTCCGCCACCAAGCCCCTTCAGGCCGACGGTCTCCGTCACGTTCTTCCACGGCTTGACCTCCTGGGCCCCGCCATCGACCGCCAGGAACGGCATCACCGCCAACCCGGACACCATCAACCATGTTGCTTTACACATTCCGGCTCTCCCTGGTCTGTCAGTCCGATTCAGCCACCAGCCCCAGCTCGGCGGCAATCCCCTGCATCGCCTCGATGCAGAAGTTGATGTGCTCATTGAGTTCAACCCCGAAGTCCTCGGCCCCGTTGGTGATGTCGTCGCGATTGACCGCGGCGGCAAATGAAGCCTGCTTCAGCTTCTTGCGAACACTCTTGGGCTTCAGGCCCTCCAGCCGGGTCGGTCTCACCAGCGCAACCGCGGTCAGGAACCCGCACAGTTCATCGCAAGCGTAAAGCGCCTTGTCCATCACCGACACGCGAGGGCATTCTTCGATGTAGTCGGCGTGCGACTTGATGGCGTAGATCACCTCCTCGGAATACCCCAGCTCGCCCAGGATCTTCGACCCCTCCATGGGATGATCCGGCGGATCGGGCCAGCGTTCGTAGTCGAAGTCGTGCAGCAAGCCGACTCGACCCCAGGTCTCCTGGTCTTCGCCCAGCTTCACGGCGTAGGCCCGCATGGCCGCCTCGACGGCGAGCATGTGTTTGCGGAGCCCGTCGCCCTGGGTGTATTGGCACAACAGCGACCAGTCGTCGTCTCGGTTCATTCGGCCCCCAGTTCCCGGGATCTTCGCGTGGCCGCCTCGACGGCACTGACCAGTACACCGCGGAGTCCCAATCGTTCCAGCTCGGCCAGCCCGGCAATCGTCGTTCCGCCAGGACTGGCCACCGCGTCCCTGAGTGCCTCGGGAGACTCACCGGTGCTCAACACCATCTCGGCCGCTCCCTTGACCGTCTGGGCAGCCAGTTGCAGAGCAACCTCGCGAGACAACCCGCACGAGACCCCCCCGGCGACCAGCCCCTCGATCACCTCGTAAATGTACGCCGGACCCGATCCCGAGAGACCGGTGACGGCATCGATGAGTTCTTCACTGACGGGCAATGCGACTCCGACGGTCTCCAACAGCCGTGCGACCAGGTCGGCATCGGCATCGGTGGCCGCGGGGCCGGGGGCGAAGGCCGAGGCCGAGATGCCCACCAGGCAGGGCGTGTTGGGCATCACGCGGACCAGCCGGGTCGAGCTGCCCAGGGCATCGGCCAGGGTCGACAGGGTGATGCCCGCGGCGATCGAGACCACCAGGTGATCGGGCGTGACCACCGCAGCCAGCTCACCAAGAACCTCGGACATCTGCTGTGGCTTGATCGCCAGCACGATCACGTCCGAGCAGCCGGCCACTTCGGAGTTCGAGCCCACGACCGAGCCACCGGTCGACTCCGAAAACGCATCCGCGGCCGCCGAGACCACGTCGCTGCCGACGATCGAATCACTCGAACAGAACCCCGAGGAGGCCAGGCCGCCGGCCAATGCGGTGGCCATGCGGCCGGTCCCAACGAATCCTACTCGTACCGCGTCGCTCATCTGCTGCCTCTCCCAGGGTCATGGCCCATTCTGAGGTCCGCTGCCGATGAACTCAATCACACCGGTCCCACCCCCCCGCTTCTTTGCAACCCCTTCCGGGCAGAAGTACAATCACCCGACTCGCTCATTCCCTGCTGGCCCGACGAGATCGCTGATGAGTTCCTCTGACATCACCCCGAATGCCCCGGACACGCCAACGGCACTTGACCACACTCGCGTGTTTCTCAACTCGCGCCGCGAGGCGATTGTGATCTTCGGAGCCTGGTTCGTCGCCCTCTGCTGGAGCGTCCCCTACTGCTACATCAACGGATACGGCCACCAGATCGACCCCGAAACATTCAGCACCACGCTGGGGATCCCCAGCTGGCTCTTCGGCGGCATCCTGCTGCCGTGGATCGCCGCCGACCTGTTCACCACCTGGGTCTGCTTCTTCTTCATGCAGGACGACGAACTGGGCACCGCGGGTGACGAGGAAGTTCACGCGGCGGCGGAAGTGGCTGCGACCGAAGGAGGTGTGGCATGAGCGGACTTCACGCGAACCTGTTGGCCGCCGGAGATTCGGGCAACGCCGTGCTGTGGACCTTCCTGGTCTACATGGTCGGCGTCTTCGTCATCGCCGGTCTCTCGAACCGGCTGCTGAAAAACCGCGACTTCCTCAGCGAGTACTTCCTGGGCAGCCGCGGGCTGGGGGTCTGGGCGTTTGCCCTGACCTTGGCCGCCACCAGCTCATCGGGCGGCAGCTTCATGGGCTTCCCCAGCAAGATCTACACTCATGGCTGGAGCCTGGGGCTGTGGATCGGCAGCTACATGGTGGTACCGATCTGCGTGATGGGGATCCTGGGCAAGCGGATCAACGAGGTGGCTCG
>CAUZJR010000546.1:0-3551 GCA_963580005.1 Planctomycetota bacterium | reverse complement strand
GGATGATCAACGAGCGATGCGTCTTTTAGTGATCGCGTGATGGCGTGCAGGAAGGGTGCTGTTGAGAATACCGCTGCCGGTCGAAGGACATTCCCCAGCAGTCTACACCCCGCGATCGCGTGTTGCCGCGCCGTGAAAGGGGCACGCGACTCGGGGAACTCGCGGTGGGGGTCACTCGGTGCCCGTCCCCGCGGTGATCTCTTGTGCCGGACCGGGTCCGTCGATCATGGTGAGCGGCTGAAGCGAGATCCTTTGCCTGGCGTGAGAGCACCGTGACGACACCACGACCTGCCGAGTGTGGACTGCGGCTGTACCACGATCAGGCCGTGCCGATGCGGGACGGAGTGCGGTTGAGTGCCGACGTGTTTCTGCCGGATCGGGAGGGCCCCTTTCCGACAATCGTGACACGGACTCCCTACGAGAGTGGTCGGGACGTGTTTCTGGACGTCGCCGCCTACTGGGCCCGCCGCGGGTTCGCCTTCGTGGCCCAGGACTGCCGGGGCCGCTTCGAGTCGGAGGGGACGTTTCGCGCCTATGCCGACGATCCCACCGACGGCTACGACACGATCGAATGGGTGGGAGGCCAGGGATGGTGTGACGGAAAGATCGGGACCTGGGGCCGCAGCTACGGTGGCCTGACACAATGGCTGGCCGCTCCGCTGGCTCATCCCGAGTTGACCTGCATGGCTCCGCATGTCATCTGCGACGACTTCTACAGCGACTGCCACTACATCGGTGGAGCCTTTCAGCTGATGCTTTCGCTGGGCGCCGCGGTGATCTGGCAGACCAACCTCGCGGCGGTAGTCGGCAAGCAGGCACGTCACGTGTTCCAGAATCGACGGTTCTGGAGCCACCTGCCGTTGATCGAGATGGACGAACTGGCGATCGGTCGCCGGGTGGAGTACTGGCGCGAGTGGCTCGAGAATCCCACCTACGGCGACTACTGGAAGCCGTTCGACATTCGAGGTCAACATGACCGGATCACGGTTCCCGCTTTCCAGCAGTGCGGCTGGTTCGACCCCTACACCGGTTCGGGATTCCGCAACCTGGCCGCCATGCAGCAGCACGGCCCCAATCGGAAATCCCGAGAAGAACAGCGGATTCTGGTGGGTCCGTGGACGCACGAGGAGCCTGGGTCGACCAGCCTGGGTGGACGCGAGTTCGGAGACGCGTCACTTGTGGATATCCGCGCCCAGGAGCATCGGTGGTTCGATTGGCAATTGAGGGGGATCGACGACGGTATCTCATCCGAGCCACCGATTCGCATCTTCACCATGGGCTCAAACCGTTGGCGAAACGAGTCGGAGTGGCCACTGCAGCGGTCTGAATCCACGCCGTTGTTTCTGCACAGCGGCGGTCGAGCCGGTTCATCGGCTGAGGATGGCAAGCTGTCGAGCGAGCCGCCGGGGTCCGAACCGGTCGACCGCTTCCAGTACGATCCGGCCGATCCGGTTCCGACCACCGGCGGAGTGCTCTCGGTCCAGATGATGACCGCCACTGCCGAGGAGCCTCTTGAAGCGGGTGCTGTTGACCAGAGACCGCTGGAGGCTCGTGGTGATGTGCTCGTCTATACCTCCGCGGAACTGGCCGAACCGTTGGAGGTGACCGGTCCGGTCAGCGTGGAGCTGTTTGCCGAATCGAGCTGCGTGGACACCGATTTCACCGCGAGGCTGGTTGATGTTGCGCTCGACGGGACCGCCTACCTGGTGACCGAGGGCATCCTGCGGGCCCGGTACCGGCGAGGGCTTGAGCAGACCGAGCTGCTGGCTCGGGGTGTGGCCGAGCAGATGACGATTTCGCTTTATCCGACCAGCATCGTCTTTGCCGCCGGACACCGCATCCGGCTCGACATCTCGAGCAGCAACTTCCCTCGATTCAGTCGCAATCTGAACACGGGCGAGGACATCGGCACCGGGACCCGGATGCAGGTGGCCACCCAGGCCGTGCTGCACAGCGAGGCGAGCCCGTCGCGGGTGATCCTGCCCGTCGTCGATTCGACGCTGCAGTTCCGATGAAGGCGGGTTCTCAACCGCTGATCGGAATCGAGACCGTTTCGCTACAATCCAGTCACCGGATTCAAGCTCTGACCCCAATGTTGAGGAGGCGGGGAGTATGTGCGGCGGGCGGGTGCTGGGTGTGTTCTTGGTGATGTTGGTGATGTTGGGGGCGTCTCCGGGTGTCGGATGGTGTGCTGAGCCGAACGGGCGGGTGGATTTTGCTCGTGAGATTCTGCCGGTGCTCTCCGACAAGTGCTTTGTCTGCCATGGGCCGGCGGGCGAGGCGCGGGATGTTCTTCGACTGGATTCGTTTGCGGCGGCTACGAAGCTCAGCGACGGGCATCGGGCGGTTGATCCGAAGGACCCGAAAAAGAGTGAGATCCTGGTGCGGATTCATTCGGCCGAAGAGCCGATGCCGCCCTCCGATGCCGAGAAGCAGCTGACGGTCTCTGAGAGGAAACTGCTGGATCGGTGGATTCGGCAGGGGGGGGCCTACGCCAGGCACTGGTCATTTGTACGTCCCGCGAAGATCCGGTTGCCCGGGCTGGGCGACGGTGAGAATGTGATTGACCGGTTGGTCGGGATGCGGCTGGGGGAGCAGAAGGTCGACTTCGCGCGGCAGGCTGACCGGCGAACGCTGGCCCGTCGCGTGGCGTTGGTGCTGACCGGTCTGCCTCCGGATCCGAAACACCTGGCGGCGTTTGTCGCGGATCGCCGCAAGGACGCCTACGTCCGCTTCGTCGACCGGATGCTCGAGAATCCTCGATACGGTGAGCACCAGGCTCGGTACTGGCTGGATGCGGTGCGATACGGAGACACTCACGGCCTGCACCTGGACAATCGGCGAGCGATTTTTCCCTACCGTGACTGGGTGGTGAAGGCGTTGAACCGGAACGTGCCGCTGGACGATTTCATCACGTGGCAGTTGGCCGGCGACCTGCTCAACGACCCGACACTCGAACAGCTGGTGGCGACCGGTTTCGTGCGGATGAATCCCTCGACGGCCGAGGGGGGTGCGATTCCGGCCGAGTTTCAGGCGAAGAACAACTTCGACCGGGTAGAGACCTTCGGGACGGTGTTCCTGGGTATGTCGTTGACGTGTGCAAGATGTCACACGCACAAGTACGATCCGATCCCGCAGCGGGAGTACTACCGGCTGCTGGCGTTTTTCAACAGCACGGCCGAGTCGTCGATGGACGGCAACAAGTATGAATACGGCCCGGTGATGCGTGCTCCGGCGAGCCTGCCTGCCTGGCGGTCGTGGGGCGAGTTGCAGGTCGAGCAGCAGATGCTGCTGGCTGCCGCCGGCAAGCGGCTGAAGACTCTGAAGTCGGCTTCGCCACAGTACCGCAAGTCGTTTGCGACGTCCGATACAGCGGCACGCCTGGCTCGGCTGGCTGATCCGAAAGGGCCCTTTGCCTCGCTCGCACTCCATAAGCGGGCGATCGCGTTGACCGGGCAGATGGCCAAGTCGCGCAAGGCGTTCACGTCGACCCTGGTGGCCCGCGACCTGCCCAAGCCTCGAGTGACCCGATTACTGGAGCGGGGCGAGTA
>CAUZJR010000545.1:0-3559 GCA_963580005.1 Planctomycetota bacterium | reverse complement strand
TTCTTCTGAGGAGCCAACACGATGAAGTAGAAGATCAGGCCCATGCCGATGATCGGAACCAGCATGTCGGAGAGACCGGGGCCGTCTTGAGCTTCCCCTTCGCCTTCCCCGGGTGCGGCGTTATTCGTCTTGGCCCCCTCCTTCACACCTCCGTCGCCAGCCCCCTTCTTGGCCGCTGGAGCCGACTTCGCCGTTGTCTCCTCCTGGGCCTCAACCGGGCCGGCGCACAGCACCGCCAGCAGTAGCCCACCAAGAGCCACCACGGCAATGCAGCCGGAAAACCCTCGCCCTCGCGATGGAAACATCCCACGCACCCCGTCTCGATTTACCCCGCCGACAGCGTCGGGCTTCCCGTACCCGGCTCCCAAAACGGGCCAAGCCCGTATCCTAGAGAGATGCCGGAACCTCAGCAAGGTGAACCGATCGAAACTCAGCGAGCCCATCGCTACGGATCGCCTCGCCCAGCGATCGCAGGAAGTTCTGGTAGAACACGAGGTTATGGTACGAGACCATGATCGGACCCAGCATCTCCCGCGACAGGAACAGGTGCCGCAGATAACCTCGGCTGAATCGACTGCACACGGTGCACGAGCAACCCGGATCCAGAGGCCGCTCGTCGCTGCGGTACTTGTGGTTCTTCAGCCGTACCTCGCCCTCGGACGTGAACGCCGATGCGCTGCGGCCATTCCGCGTCGGCATCACGCAATCAAACAGGTCCACACCACGCAGGACCGCCTCGTAGAGATCCCGGGGGGTCCCGACCCCCATCAGGTACCGCGGGCGATCCTCGGGGAGCAACTCGACCGTCACGTCCAGAGTCGCGTACATCGACTCGGGAGACTCCCCGACGCTGAGACCTCCGATCGCATAACCGGGAAACTCAAGCCCCAACAAGCCCTCGGCCGAACGACACCGCAATGACGGATCGGTTCCGCCCTGCACGATCCCAAACAAGGCCTGGTCGGTCCGTGTCTGAGCATCACGGCACCGCCTGGCCCAGTCGGTCGTGCGGTCCACCGCCAGCCGCAGTCGCTCGAGAGGCACATCATGAGCAGGGCACTCGTCCAGGCACATGATGCAGTCGGCCCCCAGCTGTTCCTGCAGTCCGACCGCCCGTTCGGGAGTCAGTTCCAGCCAACTGCCGTCGATGTGCGACTTGAACGAGACACCCTCGTCGGTCAGCCGGGCCATCTCGGCCAGGCTGAAGACCTGGAACCCACCACTGTCGGTCAGGATCGGCCCGTCCCACTGCATGAACTGGTGCAGCCCTCCCAGATCCTCGACCACCTCCGCACCCGGTCGCAATGCCAGGTGATACGTGTTGGCCAGGACCATCTCCGCACCAGTCTCACGCAACTGCTCGGGCCACAGCCCCCGCACCGTGCCCCGGGTCCCCACCGGCATGAACGCGGGTGTTTGGACCGTACCATGAGGCGTACGCCAGGCTCCGCAGCGGGCGGCCGTGCTCGCACTCGCCGAGGTGATCTCGAAGCCAAACTCACCGCTCACGCCGCTCACGTCGCTCACTGGATCCCCTCCAGCGCACTGTTGATCTGGTCCACATACCACATGAAGAAACGGAACACGAAGAACACGATGAACGTCGCCACGACACCCCACACGGCCCAGGCAATCGCATTGCACAGCACACGCATCGACCGCTCGGCCTGTTCGCGGAAACGAGGACTCAGCCGTTGCAGCTGCTCGGGCACCGTCCCGGACGTCTCGCCCACGTGGACCATCTCAATGAAGTCCTCGGGAAACAGCCCGGTATCGGCCAGTGCGACCGTCAGCGAGTCGCCCATCTCGATCGACTGGCAGACCGACTCGCACTTGGCCTGAAACGCCCCGTTGCCGGTCGCCTGGAACGTCGCCTGCAGGCTCTGGCGAATCGACATCCCGGTCTGCTGCGTCAGGAAAAACGCCCACGAAAAGCGCGCAATCGCGAAGTTCCGCTGGCAGTTCCCCACCACCGGAAGCGCCAGGGCCAGTCGATCGACGATCTGCCTCGCGGCAACAACCTGCGAGGCAAACACGTATCCCCCCGTCAGCAGGACCAGGGTGCCGTAGACAATCGCCAGGAACGTGATCGCTCCGCCAGGTCCCCGCAGCCCAAAGGTGATCTCCGAGACCGCTTCGCCGCCGGGCAGCATCCCCAGCACCAGGATCACCAGCGAGACCACTCCGGTGGCGATCACGAACTGGATCACCGGCCAGGTAATCTGGGAAACGAATTGTCGTCGCAGTGCGACGGAGTTGTCGAAGTGATCGGCCAGGTGTTCGAGCACCTCGGCCAATGCCCCGCTGTGTTCCGAGAGCCTCACCATGTCGATCACCAGGCTCGGGAAGTTGCGTCCCTGGCTGGCCATGGCATCGGAGATCTCCTCGCCCTGCCGCACCTGCTGCGAGAGATCGGCAAACGCGGTACGGCACCGTTCATCGCGGACCTTCCGCCCGGCCACCTCCAGCGCGCGGACCACCGGTACGCCCGAGTAGAGCATGGTGGCCAGGTTGCGGCAGGCAATCGCCAGTGCGGTCTTGCGAATCTGGCTTCTCAACACCAATCGTGCTCCCCGGACCCTCGACTCAAACGCCGGAACCGTCCGCCGCCTTGCGGTCCCCAGGCACGTCCCAGGACCCCCAGCCCGATTCTCAGGGCCTCTACCGGGTCCGTCAACGCCACCCGTGGTCGGCTCGAGGCGCCCGTTGCGTTCCCCCGTCGATTGTGTCACAGTGTCGCGCATCATGCCCGCTGACTTTCTCGACCTCGCTGGCCGCGACGTCCTGGTGATGGGGGTGGCCAACCGCAAGAGCGTCGCGTGGCACGTGGCCCGGGTGCTCACCGACGCCGGGGCGCGAGTGATCTATGCGGTCCGCAGCGACGAGCGAGCCCAGGCGGTCCGTGAACTCGCCGGCGACGACGCCTTGGTGATCGGTTGCGATGTCGAGCGACCCGAGGACATCGAACGCCTGGCCGCGGAGGTCGCCGGCCTCAGCGATCGGCTGCACGGCATCGTTCACTCGATCGCCTTCGCAGACTACTCGGCCGGATGGCTGCCGTTTCACGAGACCCCCCGTGCCGCATTCCTGCAGGCAGTGGACATCAGCTGCTTCTCGCTGCTGGCCGTCTCCAACGCATTGCGAGAACTGCTCGACCCCGATCACGGCAGCGTCGTCACCGTCTCGATCTCGACCACCCGCATGACCGCCGAGAACTACGGGTACATGGCTCCGGTCAAGGCCGCCCTGGACAGCTCGGTCTGTTTCCTGGCCAAGAGCTTCTCGGCCTTCAGCCGTGTCCGCTTCAACGCCGTCTGCCCCGGCCTGCTCAAGACGTCCGCCTCGGCCGGCATCCCCGGCTACGTCGACAGCTACCTCTACGCCGAACAGGCCACGCTCCGCAAGCAGGCCGTCCAGACCGACGAAGTCGCCAACACCGTCGCCTTTTTGCTCTCGCCACGCTCCGCGGGCATCAACGCCCAGGGACTGGTCGTCGACGCCGGGATGGGTGTCAACTACTTCGACAACAACCTGGTCGGCCGCCCCGACGCCCCGGTTG
>CAUZJR010000544.1:0-3573 GCA_963580005.1 Planctomycetota bacterium | reverse complement strand
GTCGTTTCCTTTGATGGCCCAGCCGGTGATCGCGATGGCGGTAACGAGCAGGGTTGCGGTGACGCTCCAGATGGTGCGGGCCCGGAACAGTCGTCCACCGATATCGATGAAGCGGGTTCCGTCGGCGGCGGTGTAGGAGACGACCAGTCCGGGCCGTTTTGATTGCTGGATTTCCTGTTTGCGTGAGCGGGCCCAGTCGGTGAATTCTCGATAGCGTGGATCATCGAGTCCGGCCATGGCATCGACGATGCGTGCGGCCATCGAGAGTCGTCCCTGGTCGATGAGTGCGTTGGCGAGGTGCTGATCCTGCTCGAGTTTCTCTCGACGGGCGTCTCCCACAGCACGACTGGGATCAAATGCGCTCAGCGAGGTGGTTTCGGAGGCGCCCGCGCGTGAGGCGAGCCAGGCGTCGAGTTCGGTCGCGACTACCGAGGCCGATGCGGTCCGCGCCTCGACCGACTTGGACATCATGCTCAGGCAGAGGCTCTCGAGTTGCGGGTCGAGGCCGGGCCGATGAGTCGAGGGCGGTTCGGGTTGGGAAGTCAGGACCTGGTTGAGGACTTCGGCGATCGAGCCGTTGAAGGGCAGTCGGCCGGTCAGCAGTTCGTAGAGCATCACGCCGAGGCTGTACACATCGCTGAGGGGTCCGATGGTTTCGAAGTCACCGGAGGCTTGTTCGGGCGACATGTAGGCGGGTGATCCGAGGATCATGCCGGCGCCGGTCAGCCGGGCGGCGTCGGGTACTGAGGTCTGTCGTGCGAGTCCGAAGTCGGTGAGGATCGGTTGTCGTTGAGCGTCGATGATGACGTTGGACGGCTTGAGGTCTCTGCGGATGACTCCCCGAGCGTGAGCGTGGGCCAGCCCATCGGCGAGCCGGGCGACGATGGTGGCGACCTGGTCGGTGGGGAGCGGGTGAGACGAAGTCCGAGAGTGGTCGGCCGTCGATGTAGGCCATGGCCAGGAAGCAGCGGTCGTTGAGTTCTCCGACCTCATAGACCGGGCAGAGTTTGGTGTGTCTGAGTGCCGCGGCAGCACGGGCCTCGACAAAGAACCGTTCCCGCAGTTCCGCCGTGCTGCCTCCGTCGAACTTGGGGATCTTCAGCGCCACGGCTCGCTGCAGGTCCTGGTCGGTTGCCAGGTAGACGATTCCCATGGCACCCTCACCAATGATCCGTTCGATGAGGTACTTGCCGAAGCTGCCGGCCAGTGGTGTATGGGCCGCGGGGCCATCGAGGCCGGTCTGGAACTCGGCCTGTTGTCCGTGAGTCGAATCGGACAGCGGGCTACCGTCACCGGAATTGAGGTGTCCGGTGAGGCGTGTTTGTCTTGAATCGCGTGAATCGTCCATATGCTCTTCCGCCTGCCATCCAGTGAAGGGGTCGGGCCCGCCTGCGGACCGCTTCAGGGGAAACCAAGCGATCCGGGGGCGGCGTCTGACCCCATTTTTGTTCCAGCCGCTTTTGCTCGGCGGAGGCCCACCTGAGTCTCGTTTGACCGTCTGGGGTAGCTGCGACGCACTCCAGGAGTCTGTAAGGGCCGGATCAACAAGGACTTCCGGGGGCTATTTCTTTGCCGGGGAATCGGGCCATTGGACGGTGACTTCCGCCGCAAACACGCCCCTGGGATCGCCTCGTTCTTCGAGCGTCCTGGCGAGAGCGACGAGTGTCCTGGGTACAACGGCCTCGTGGAGTGTGACTTTACCGGCTTCGATGCGGACGGGGAGATCAAGATCGAGCATCGAGTCATCGAGTCGGACCGTGAGTTGTTTGAGTGAGCTGGATTCGATGCGGATTGTCTGTCCGTTTCGGCTGGCCACGAGTGTCGAGCGGCCCTTGCGATTCTGGTCGTCGACGGCCAGCCAGTAGAACCTCGAGTGGGTCACATCATCCTGTCTCCAGACGATCCGCTGAGGGTGCACGTTGCGTCGGAACTTGGCCATCCAGGGCACGGCGGCGGCGTCGAGTCGGTCCATCCAGTGGCCCTTGTTGGGGTAGATCTTGACGAGGTGGGCGTAGCCCTTGGGGTCGGCCTTTTGGAGTGCTTCGAGTTGTTTGCCCCAGGAGGCGGCGACCTTGTTGCGGTTGTAGGCGCTGTCGCGACCGCCCATGTGGATGGTGAAGCCGATGTTTCTCAACGAGTGGGGAGTCGAATCGTTGGGGTGACCGGCCATCATGGCTGCGGCGGCGAGCCGGTCGGCCATCCTGGGTGCCACCTGGTAGACTCCGTCGCCGCCGGCCGAGTAGCCCATCAGATAGACTCGATCGGGGTCGACGTCTTCGAAGACGACGAGGTTTTCGATCAGCCGGTCAAACAGCGGATCGATGTGTCCCTGGTGCCAGAGGTTCCAGGTATTTGTCGGTGCTCGAGGTGCGAGGTAGACGCCTTCGGCGGGCTTGTAGAGTCGTTTCTGGTTGTTCCACTGCTGGTCGTTGACCGCCTTGGGTGCTCCACCACCTCCGTGCAGCGAGATGTAGAGGCTGCGGCCGTTCTTGGGTTTCTTGCCGTAGACGGTGTAGTGGAAGGGCATCTTGAGCGTACCGTGGCTGAGCACTCGGGCCTTCATCTCCTCGGCACGATCCTTGCGGATGGTCGCCACGTGGTCGTCCCACAGCAGCGTGCGGGCCCGGGCCGCGCAGGCCTTGGTCAGTGCGGCCTTCGAGAAGTCCTGTTTGGCCAGCGGGGGTCTTTTGTCGCGGGGCTGTTTGAGCCAGGTGACCAGCGACTTGATCGCGGTGGCCGAGACCTTGACGTCGGGTTTCGTGGGTCGGGTGGTTTTGGACTTGGGCAGATAGCGGCTGGTGACGTTGACGGCGTGGACGTAGGTGGCCTTGGGGAGCCAGGGCATGGGGAAGGTGTGCCCGGTCGGCTTGTAGCTTGTGGCGTAGATGGCGTGCAGGGGGTGGTCGGCGATGGCCTTTGAGGCTCGGCCGAGGAACCAGGCTCGATCGAGCTGTTTGCCGGTGGGTTCGGCGGCTCCGGTGAAGTGCCATCCGCCCTCGTGGTAGACCTCGATCCACGAGTGGTTTCCCGAGCGATCGGCCCACAGCGGTGTGCCGACGAAGCGGGCCGGGACGCCCACGGCGCGGCAGGCATCGATCAGCAGCACGCTGAGTCCGGTACAACTGGCCAGCCCGGCCTCGATCGATTCGTAGGGGCTCTGGTCGGCCTTGGGCCTTGACGTCGAGTAGCGAACCTTGACCTGGCCGAAGATGGCTCGATTGAGCAACGTGGCGGCCTCGCCGGGCGTCTTGGCGGCTTTGACCACCGGAGTGAATCGCTTGTAGAAATCGGCGCGCCAGTTGTCTCGTCGTTCGTTGATGCTGGCATAGGGCAGCACGTCGTTGAAGAACACCGCTTCGGGGACCTGATCGGCCCAGGCCGATTTCTCGAACGCCTGGTAGGCATAGCGGGTCTGGTCGAGCAGGAATTCGGAGGTCAGGGACTTGAGATCTCGATCGGGCATGTAGGCCACCAGGAATCTCATGCCCCGCCGCTGCTGTTTGGGTGCCTTCTCGAGTGCTTTCTGGATCGCCGGGCGATTGGTTCCGGCCACTTCCAGCGACCTGGCGATCT
>CAUZJR010000543.1:0-3582 GCA_963580005.1 Planctomycetota bacterium | reverse complement strand
ATCTCGCCCGACCTCGTCGCACTCGGCAAGGGACTGGGCAACGGCATCCCCGTCAGTGCCGTCGTCGGACGCAGCGATGTGCTGGGAAGCCTCAAGTACGGTGAAGCCTCCGATACCTGGAGCGCCAACCCCATCGGCTGTGCCGCCGTCATCGCCACACTCGAGGCCTTCGACCAATCCGATGCACTCCAGAATACCCGACAACTCGAGCCGCTCTTCTTCGAACAACTCACGCGACTCAAAGAGACCGGAGTCATCGCGAAAGTCCGCGGTGAAGGGATGGTCTACGGCATCGAATGTGCCGACGTGGGGTCCACCAAGGCCGCCGATGTCGCCAACGCCGTTGTCCAGGCGTGCTACCTCGGAGAGCACGATGCCGAGAACACCGACGGCATTCACCTGCTGGGACCTCTGGCCGATACCGTGCTGCGGATCAGCCCCCCGATGACCATCACCGGCGAACAGGCCCGCGAGTCGCTGGAACTGCTCTATCGGATCGTGGATCGACTGGGACGCTCTCTCGGCGACTGACTCTCCCATTGACCTGACCCCGGTTTTTCCCGAGTATCTCGCGAATCCCACGCACCCGCACCCGCACCCGCACAGGGTCTCTCCCGCAGACCTTGAACGATGAACTCACGCAAACCCGACCGCCTCGAAGCCGCACGTCTCGAGAAGCTGCAGAAGATCAAGGACCTGGGGCTGGACCCCTGGGGCCAACGCTTCGACGGCCACATCCCGATCTCGCAAGCCCGAGAACGATGTCCCGAGGAGCCCGGGACCGATGGGGAGACCGTCCGGGTCGCCGGACGGATCATGCTGCGGAACAACCGAGGCAAGCTGAAGTTCTACCACGTGCAGGACTTCTCGGGCCGCATCCAGCTGATGGTCTCTCGAGGCGATCTCAGCGACGAACAGTGGGAACTGATCGGAGCACTCGATCTCGGCGACCTGATCGGAATCGACGGAGCACTCCGGGTCTCCAAGACCGGCGAGAAGACGATCTTCGCCGAGAAGCTGACGATGCTCTGCAAGTCGCTGGCCCAGCCCCCCGAGAAGTTTCACGGGGCCAAGGACGTCGAGATGCTGCTCAGGCAACGCTCGATCGACCTGATCTACAACGAAGGCGTGCTCGATCGCCTGCTCAAGCGGACCCGCATCATCCAATCGATCCGCCAGACACTCACGGGTGAGAACTTCGTCGAAGTCGAAACCCCCGTGCTGCACGCGGTGGCCGGCGGAGCCGCCGCACGGCCGTTCATCACCGAGCACAACACGCTGGGGATCGAGCTGTTCATGAGAATCGCGCTCGAACTGCACCTCAAGCGACTGATGGTCGGAGGCATCGAGCGGGTCTTTGAAATCGGACGCGTGTTTCGCAACGAGGGCATCGATGCGACGCACAACCCCGAATTCACCATGATCGAAATCTACCAGGCCTACGGCGACTACCGGTCGATGATGGACCTGACCGAAAAGATCGTCGTCGACGCCGCCTTGATGCTCGGCGAAGGCATGCTGCTGGACTGGGGTGAGCAGCAGATCGACTTCACACCGCCCTGGCCACGAAAGACCTACGCCGAACTGTTCCGGGAACACGCCGGGTGCGACATGAGCGACACGGCGGCGGTGGCCGAGATCGCCGGGAAACTCGAAATCGAAACCGACGGCGTCCACCCCGATGTCATCGTCAACAAGGTCTTCGAAGAAACCGTCGAAGACGCGCTCACCGGACCGCTATTCGTCATCGACTACCCCGCCAGCCTCTGCCCACTCACCAAGCGGAAGGCCGACGACCCCGAGATCGCCGAACGCTTCGAACTGTTCATCCATGGCATGGAGCTGGCCAACGCCTACACCGAACTCAATGACCCGCTGCTGCAGGATGAACTGTTTCGTACTCAACTCGATGGCCTCGACGCCGACGACTCGATGGCCAAGCTCGATACCGACTTCCTCGAAGCACTCAAGATCGGCATGCCGCCCGCCGGAGGACTCGGCATCGGCGTCGATCGACTCGTGATGCTGCTGACCAATAGCCGCTCGATCCGCGACGTGATCTTCTTCCCCCTGCTGAGACCTGAATCCACACCGGGATCGAAACCCGCTGACAAGTCGACGGGAATGACCGAGACAAACTCGACACAATAGTCCACACTGCTCGAACACGAGATCGACACAGCGTCGTTCCGGCCAAGACGGCCACCTGACCCCGGCAAAGGACTGCCATGTACAAGCTCCAGCTCTGCCTCCGCTACCTGCGGACCCGCTGGATCGCGATGGCCAGCATCATCAGCGTGATGCTCGGCGTGGCGACCATGATCGTGGTCAACAGCGTGATGGCCGGCTTCGCCACCGAGATGCGCGAACGGATTCACGGGATCCTGGCCGACATCGTCGTCGAAACTCACACGCTCGACGGCGACCCCGATGCCGCACAACGCATGCAGGAAATCATGCAGGTGGCCGGTGACTACGTCGAAGCCATGACCGCCACGGTCGAAGTCTATGGCATGATCAGCTTCAAGTACCGCGGCCAGGTCATCACCAGGCCGGTGACACTGATCGGGATCGATCCGAAAACCAAGGGAGAAGTCAGCCCGCTGGTCACCAACCTCGCCTCCTTCACCTCCGGACGACGAATGGGACTGGCACTCGAAGACGATGCCGACCACGGATGCCTCGTCGCCGGAGTCCTGCCAGGCAGTTCAGCACACACCGCAGGCATCCAGGCCGGTGACCACATCACCCGCTGCAACGACTCACCGGTCGAAGATACCAAGGACCTCGCCTCTCGACTCAAGGACTCGATCGATCGCAAGACCATCGAACTGGACGTCGTCCGCGACCAGAAAACCCTCGCACTCATACTCCCCGTCCCCAGCCCCTCGTGGACTCTCACCACCGAAGCCCGCGGACACCGTCGCATGCTTGTCGAACTCGAACGACGACGACTCGAATGGAATCAACCTCAACAAATCGTACCCGCCGGCAGTGAACAACCTCTCCCACAAACACCGCAGCAAACACCGCAACCCACACCCCCCAACCTCGACGCCCCGCCGCTGTTTCCCTCCGAAGCTCCGGCGCTGCCTCCCAGTATCGACCCGTCACCGGCCGTACCACCCTCGACCCGTAGCCTCGATGCGCTTGAACCTCCACCGCTACGTCCCGGCGAGCCGATCGAACTGGCCGACCCCTCGGACCCCCTGCCCGCCAGGATCTATCTCGGTGCCGGGCTGATCGAGTTTCCGATCGAGGACAAGGAGACCGGTGAGATCCGGATCGAGAGGATGGTGCTGGCCGGCGAGGATGTCCGCATCACGACCGTTTCAGCCGGACGACCCCCCGAACCTCGACACTTCACCGCCACCGTCATCGACGTGTTCAAGAGTGGCATGAGCGAATACGACTCGAACCTCGTCTTCTGCAACCTCGAGCAACTGCAGCAGACTCGAGGCATGATCGACCCCTCCACCGGCGACCGGGCCGTCACGTCGATCCAGGTCAAGCTCAAGAACTTCGAAGATGCCGACGTCGTCGTCAAACGGCTCCGAGCCGCCTTCCCCGCTCACATCTACT
>CAUZJR010000542.1:0-3595 GCA_963580005.1 Planctomycetota bacterium | reverse complement strand
CTGATGGGTGGCGGTGATCAGTCTCACGTCGACGTCGATCGTGCGTGTGCCTCCGACCGGTTCGAAGCTCCGAGTCTGCAGCACCCGCAGCAGCTTGACCTGGGTCTCCAGCGAGATGTCTCCGATCTCATCGAGGAACAGGGTTCCGGAGTTGGCCATTTCGAATCGGCCGATCCTGTCCTTGTGGGCACCGGTGAACGCTCCCTTGACGTGTCCGAAGAGTTCACTTTCGAGCAGGCTGGGACTCAGCGCTGCCGAGTGCACTCGGACCAGAGGTCCGTCACGTCGCGGGCTGTTGTCGTGCAGTGCCTGGGCCAGCAGTTCCTTTCCGGTCCCACTGGGTCCGTGAATCAGCACACTCGCCTCACTGCCGGCAACTTTCTCGACGGTGTCGAGCACACGTCTGAGTGCGGGAGAACTGCCGATGATCGGGTCTCGTTGAAAAGTGGTGGCTTCAGAGGTTTGTTGGGGGGCCGATAACGAGGCCTCACCCGCCTCGGACAGTCGCGCCTGCATCACGGCGATCCGACGTTCCTGCTCGGCAATCGTCTCGACCTTGTCCTGCAATTCGTCATTCAGCCGGGTGACGTCCCTGTGCACTCGCGCGCTGTGCAACGCCACGCTGGTGATCTGGCCCAGGGCACCCAGGAACGTCAGGTCCTCGGCCGAGTAGGTCGTTTCGTCGGGCTTGCTGCCCAGCGCGACCAGCACGCCGATGCGTCCGTCGAGCTCGAGGCCATAGAGGAGTTCGGCGGAGAGATCCTGCATCAACGGCCAGACCGCACCCGATTCGGCCAGGGATCCTCCCTGACGGGGGCCGAGGATGTGGTTGTGGGTCTGCAGTTGGTCGATGGTTTCCGATTCGAGGATCACATCCAGAGGCAGCTCGCTGTCGGGTGCGCCGCGGACCGCGGCCAAGCGGAACCTGCCGGGGGACTTTTCGAGCAAGTAGATGGCGGCGGAGCGAACCTGGAAGACGTCGTGACACGACCCCAGCATCCGGTCGGCCAGGGACTGCGGGTCACCAACCCGGACCACCGCCTGGTTGATCCGTTCCATCGCCGTGTGCAGCCGGTACTTCTCGCGGAAGAACTTCCGATCGATCGCCTGCTGGATGCGGCCGCGCAGCCAGAGCAGGATCAACGCGATGACCACCAGGATCGTTCCCAGTGCCAGCAGTCTCTGGGCGCCGGGTCGGATGTCCTGCTGGTGGGCCAGCCCGTCGAGGATCAGCAGTACGGTTGAGACGGCCACACCGAATCCCACCGCCAGCAGGACTCGCGCCAGGTAGTACATCACTCCCCGGCTGACCAACTCGTCGATCAACATCAACTTGTAACGGATGATCCCCACGGCGTAGGCACACAGGAAGGCCAGGCTGGCGAGGAACATCGAGAAGCGGGCGGTCCAGCCCAGGGCGAACTCGACGCGATGGTCATTGTCGGTCGACAGAGCCAGCGCCAGCGTGTACCCGACAGGAACTGCAGCCAGCAGTCCCGCCCAGAACAACCAGTCGAGCTGGTTCTTCTCGATCGGATGCCTGCAGGTGCGTCGATTGTGGAACAACGCCACCAACAACGACCCGAAGCAGAGTCCCGCAAAGGCCAGGAACAGGTCGATCAGGACCCGCATCACCCCCAGCCACCACCTCATCGAGACCAGCCTCTCGGATGCCTCGGCACCAGATTGACTACTCAATCGGGCCGTCTCCAGCACCAACAGCATCGCCAGGCCCGCCAGCAGCGAAATCGAGTAGCCGGTGCGGAGTGTCAGAGTCCGGTGAGTCGAAAGCGGAAATATGGGACGGGGGTAGGCCAGGAAGAAATGCAGCGAAACGACCGGCAACAGGACGCCGCAGGCGATGAAGGGGAGATTCAACCAGGGACTGCCGGCCACTAGCCACCAGTGGAAACCTCCGACAAAGGCCACAACCGTGACCACGCACATGGCGAAGAACAGCACGGCCGGACCATCATCAGGCCGACGCCATACCGCCAGGGCCCCCACGGCAAATATCGCCAACTGCAGCAGAAACCAGACCAGGCTCAGCACGATGTCGACCGTGGGTACGTCCTGCACCAGCACGTAGGTCTCGCGACCGACCCAGCTGGCGGGGCTGCCTCGATCACCGCCGCCTGGCTTCGTGTAGAACTCCAGACGCACCCATCGCTGCCCCGTCGAGTCCTCGAGCAACGCCGGGACCGTGTCCATAAATTCGGAGATGTCGGCACCCTGGGCCAGGATGCCGTTGTCCTTCAGCTGAGCACGTCGCAGACCGGTGACCTGGCGAGAAAAGTCGAAGAACGAAAGTACTCGCCTGCCGGCCACTCGTGTCAGGACGTCGCCTTCGGAGGGAACCTCGCAATTGACCGGTACCGCATCCCGCAACTCGACCTTTCGCATCACCACGCCCGAAACGTCGGTGGGAAGGTCTTGAGGAAGAGCGGAGTCAAACAGCAGGCAGCGGATCCGAATGTCCGGACTGGTCGCGACATGGGTCAGCACCACGATGCAATACAGCAACGCCAGCGTGCCCATCGTCGCCAGGACCTGGCGAGACTGAAGACCCCACAAAACAGCCACCTCGGCTCACCCCCCTCCCCAAACGTCTCACGCCACCGACTCGCCCATCCTGTCATGTCGGCGCCGAAAACTCAATCTTCGGCGCCGAATCGACGAAAGCGCCGGAAACCGAGGTTGAGAGGGTGGGGGAAGTGGCTGAGGAGTATATGTCGTAATGTGGTGTAAATAAGTGGCTTACGAGTGAATAAGTTGATATGGGTTTGGGAAGTCGTTTGGGATCAAGGGATTGGTACGGGAGTTGCATAACAGTTGTGTTGTGTCCCGGATTGAGTGGGGCACATGAGAGAGCCCAGCCAGGGCCCTCGACGAGTACCGGGAACCAGTACGAGTTCGGAATTTCGACAGCGCAGGTCCCCTGAAGGCAGCCTGACCCACTTTACTGCTTTCAGAGTCCTCCGACGCGACAGGCGTTGTCGATTCGAGCGAGTCTCTCGAGTGCGATTCGGGGGCCCTTTTTTTGCGCGTTGCCGGTGTGCTGCGGTGTGCTGCGGTGTGCTGCGGTGTGCTGCGGTGTGTGGGTTTCAGCGGGTTCGTTTGCGGTCGATTCGTCTGGTGGCGGGCGAGTTGGGCAGCAGCGAGCGTTTTCTTTGTCCGAAGGGTGCATTGAGCGGAGGAGGCAGTCGCCGTCCGGCCGGGGGTTCCAGTGCGGCGAGGAAGCTCCGGAGTGCGTCGTCGAGCACGGGTGCGGGCCGGATTGTCGCTCGGGGCTGGTTGGCGATTCCGTCGACGCGTACGGCGACCCACCCGGTGGTGAGTGGTGCGAGCAGGGGTTGCAGGAAGGGAATGGGGAGTCGAGAGCTGGGGAGCATCGAGTAGAAGTCGAGTCCGACCTGTCCATCGAAGGTTGCATGTCCGCGTCCGCGGAGTTGCAGCGAGTTGCCGACGAGGTCGATGCTGTTGAACGAGATTTTCGATCGGGCCAGTCCGAAGTCACACTGTGCGTAGCGGAAGGCGGTTGGCTGTGGTGGTCCGAGGCTGAGGGTATCAAAGAGTTGAACGATGATGGGCAGTT
>CAUZJR010000541.1:0-3600 GCA_963580005.1 Planctomycetota bacterium | reverse complement strand
CAGGCGGACCAGGTTGTCGAGTTCGCCGAAGACCGGGATGTGGCGGGCCAGTTCCGAGAACTTCTCGCTCAGATGGGTCGCCAACCGGCGAGCCACCGGCGAGGCCTTTTTGGCACGGTCACGGTCCCCGGAACCGGCTCCGGCGGTGCGGACGGCCAGTCCGGGTCCGGTGAACTGCCAGGCCGTGCCGTCGGGTGATCTCGAGATGCCCTCGTGCGTCGCAACGAACCAGAACCGGTGCTGTCGCCGGACCGCCGAGCGGCTGGCCCGGGTCAGCAGGTCCATGTAGTTCAGCAGCCCCTTGATCGGTGGCCGGTCGAAGCCCATGGCGACTCGCTTGAGCCGAAAATCGGCGGCGACCAGCTTGCAGGCGAACCGGCTGTCGGCGGGAACGCCAAAGACGCGAACCTGCTGGTGTCCCATCGCCTGCTGCATCTCGGTGACGAGCCTGGGGATGGTCTGGGCGTTGAGGGCCCCGGAGAGGCGTTTCATGTAGCGGGTGTAGTTTGTGACGCCGTCGCGGGTGGGATCGATCGAGCACCCGATAAACGAGACGGGTCGCTGCAGCGAGGAGGCAAACCGGAGTGCGAGTGCCAGGTCGTCGAGTTCCAGCACCGGTCGCCGGCTGTCGGGGTCGACGACCTCACCGCTCGGAAGCCGGGTCCAGCCCGCGGCCGGTCCGACCAGCAGGACGTCCGAGTCTTCGGGCAGCAACAGGACTTCGTCGATGCGTTGCAGCCCGGCCAGGTAACGGAGTTCCGGGGGCAGCGGACGGTTGGCGTCGAGGTGTTCTGCGACTGATTGCTCGAGCCGCTTGAGCGAGATCGTGCGGGTGGTGTTGCGGCGGGCGAAGGCCTGGGGTGCAGCGGGTGTTGCTGAAGCCCGGCTCGAGTCTGTGACTTTCACCAGGTGCAGCAGCCCCTGGGCGTCGATGCGGATTCCACCGACCTGGGCCGAGGCGGAAACTGGCACCAGCCAGCAGGCGGCCAGCACCAGGAGCCGAGTGATGTGATCCGAGCGTGCCATCAGCGGTGAGTCTAACCGATCAGAAGCCGAAGGGGCACGAGTCGTTTTGTGGTGATGAGTCTCAGCTGTCGTCTTCGCCCAGGACTTCGGTCAGCAGTGAGGCCAGTTCGGAGCTGAATCGACCACGAGAGACCACCTGGTCGCAGCCGGCCTGGCGGGCGGATTCGAGACGTGCGAGGTGGACGTGGGGTCCGAAGGCGAGCAGCGAGGGCCGGTTGGTGGAGTCGAGTTGTGAGATCAGCTCCGAGATGTCCAGCCCGCTGGTTTCGAGGTCGACGATCAGCAGGCGGGGAGATTCGGCTTCGACCAGGTCCAGGGCCACCGACGTCGAGCCGGCCTCGCGGAGTCGCCATCCGGCGGCCTGGGCCTGGCCGGAGACTCGCGGGGCGAACATCAGGTCATCGGAGAGGAAGACGATGTCGGTGGCCATCACGCGGGGTGCTCATCAGGTTTCGGTTGAACCGGCCGGAGATCGATGAAAGTGGACGTGTTGCCAGGCGCCCTGTTGCAAGTGCCAGACCCGGGTCTCTTCCATCGCCCGGGTCGAAGTGATTCCGGTTGCATCGGTCGCCTGCAGCAATCGCACGTAGCAGACCACGGCCACGTCGCCCATCTGGCGGACGTGGGGAGAGCTGATGGTCGATTGTCGGGGGAGGTCGTCGGAGGTCGGCTCGAGATAGAACTCGTGGAAGGGCATACCTTCGACGAGGTGTCCGAGTGCCTCGGGCTCGAACGCAGTCAGCGTCGCGTCGCACAGTTGCTGGTAGGTGGCCCAATCGCGTTGATCGATCGAGTTGAGCAGGTCCTGGGTGAGCTGGATGAGGGTGTTGGAATCGTCTGGGGTCACGGCGAGAGGTCCGGGGCGAGTGGTTTGAGCCGGAGGTGGGGTCAGGTGATGTTTCAGGCGGTGTCGCTGAGCAATTTGGAGACACCGGGAATGACCTTGGCAACCAGTGTGTAGGCGGCCATGGCCAGCAGCAATGTGAATCCGCCCCATGCGAGTCCGTTGGTCAATCGGCTGTTGGTGTCTTCGCCCATGATCTTTCTATTGCTGGTGAGCCAGATCAGTGCCCAGGCGGTCAGCGGTGCGGCCAATACGGTGACGGCCTGTGCGGCGACGACGGCCGGGACAGGGTTGAAGCCGGCCTTGATGACAAACAGCGCGACTCCCATTCCGATCAGCAGCACGGTGACAGTCAGTGCCCGGGTGGCGGGTTGATCGGGCCGGCTGCCCAGTCCGAGTCCGTCGGCGAGGATGAAGCCTCCGATCATGGAGTTGACCAGGAAGGACGAGTAGGCGGCGGCGAACAGGCCGATGCAGAACAGCGGTCGGCCCCAGGAGCCAAACAGAGGCGCGAGTTGCGAGGAGACTTCGGTGTAGTTTTTCAGAGACTGGCCCCGCAGCACGGCCGCCGCGGTACACATGATCATCAGGGTGATCAGTGCCATCAGGATCGAGCCGACTCGAGCGTCCCGCATGCCGTCGCGGACGTCTTCTCGAGTCCAGCCCTTCTGCTGCACCAGGTAGGCCTGGTAGAAGGCCGCGGTGATCACGAAGGTGGTGCCCACGAGTCCCAGCAGGGAGAAGTCGAGCAGTGGTGCCCCTGCGGCTTCGGGGGCCGCTGCGGGGGCCGGTGCCTGGTTGGCGAGCGCGAAGCCGAGGTTGAGAGCGAAACTGATCAGCATCAGGCCGACGAAACACATCATCAGGCGTTCGAGGGCCCGGTAGAGGTTCTTGAAGGCCAGCAGAAAGGCGATGGCCAGACCGTTGAAGGCGACGACCGTGTAGTCGAGCCAGGGGAGCACCGCTTCGCGGGTCTCCGGCGACAGGACGTCGCGGGAGAACTCCTTGACGGCGGCATGGACACCGAGGTTGTTGCCGAACTGGAACGATGCGGAGATGAAGAAAGTGCCGAGTCCGATCAGCACGGCCAGCGGCCGGCCGAATCCTTCGGTCAGCAGTTCCGCCGGAGACCGTGAGGAGATCGCTCCGAGCCTGGCTCCCAGTTGCATGAACGTCAGCATGAAGACCACCGCCAGCAGCACGACCCAGGTCAGTGCAAAGCCGTGGGTGGCGCCGACCTGGGTGCTGGTCGTGATGCTGCCGGGTCCGATGACCACGCAGGCGGTGATCAGTCCGGGACCGAGTCGTTGAAACCACTTGCGTTGCGATGGTGTGATGTTGCTCATGGGCGTGTGAACCGTGAGGCCAGGGGAGTTCTAGTCACCAAACTGTCCGAGGAAGTTGTCGAGGTCGTTGTCGTCGCGTGCTGCTTCATCGGATTTCTTGTCGAGGAATTCGAAGGTCACCGCATCACCATCGTCGGCGATTTCCTCGATGACTTCACTCTCCTCGACACCGTCCGCATCCTCGGCATCCTCGACTAACAGCTCTTCGGCTGGCGGGTCGTCGTCGAAGACGGATTCGCGGTGTGCGGTTTCTGCGAGAGTTTCAACTGAGAGGCCGCCGACGGTGTCGGACGGTTCTGCCACGGGATGGCCGGCGGCAAGTGATCCGTCGTCGAGTTCATCGGCGGGAGTCTCGGCAACGGGTTCCCCCGGAGGATCTTCGCC
>CAUZJR010000540.1:0-3620 GCA_963580005.1 Planctomycetota bacterium | reverse complement strand
CGACCAGCGAGATGCCCGAGATGGCGTTGGTGCCCGACATCAACGGAGTGTGCAGCAGAGGCGGGACCCGCAGGATCAGCTGGTACCCGAGAAACGACGCGAGAACGAAGATGTAGAGCAGGATCAGTAGCTCTGAACCGTCGACACCGTGTTCCGGAGCCGCAGCTTGCGGTGGAGTCGACTCGTGTGCCAGCAGCAATCCCGGACTCAGGAACGCCAGGACCAGCACGACCATAAGCAGTCGGCCGTGAATTCGTCGCACGCGCCTCACAAAATCGCCCCATCCGTGAAATGAAACCGCCACGACAATAATGCAATACGGCCGGGCAGGACAAGTGTCGCGGATGCCAGCCGGTGTACCTCAAGTTCCACAACTCCCCGTCGGCCGACTAGGATGCTCGGATACGGTCCCGCTTCGGAGCCTCACGGCGTTGAATTTCACACCGGCCACAGCCACCCGAACCGCCCTGGCACTCAGGCAGGTCAACCTCGCCTTCGACCCCGATCACCGGGTCCTCGAGCGGGTCGACCTGGACGTCGCCGACGGAGAATTCGTCACCCTGGTCGGACCCTCAGGCTGCGGCAAGTCGACGGTGCTCAGGCTGATGGCCGGGCTGCTGCAGCCGACTGCCGGCTGGGTCGAACTCCCCGGCGATCCTCGAATCGCACTGGTCTTTCAGGAACCCAACCTGCTGCCGTGGCGAACGGTCCGCGAGAACATCGGGCTGCCGCTGGAGTTGCTCGGGGTGGACTCGGGCGAGACCGAACGGAGGGTCAGCGAGAGCCTGGAGCTGATCGGGTTTGGGACCCCAGACGTGCAGAAGCGACCCCGCGAGCTTTCCGGGGGGATGCGGATGAGGGTCTCGCTGGCACGGGCGCTGGTGACCGAACCCGACGTGTTGCTGCTCGACGAACCGTTTGCCGCTCTCGACGACCTGCTCCGAGAACAACTCAACGAAGAACTGCTCGCCATCCACCGTGAACGCGGCACCACCGCACTGTTTGTCACTCACAACGTCTCCGAAGCGGTCTTCCTGTCCGATCGCGTGGTGGTGATGCCAGCCGTAGCCGGAGGCACCTTCAGCGAGGTCGCTGTAGATTTTCCGAGACCAAGGACCGCGTCGTTACGAGCCGAGGCCGAGTTTGCCGGGCTGGCCGGTGAGGTCTCGGCACGACTGAGGCGAGGCGGACAGGAGGAGTCGTCTTGAACTCCTCGCCCGGGAACATGCTCTCGAGATGGTGGCCGCCGTTGGGGCTGCTGCTGGTCGTGCTCGCCGTGTGGCAGGCATCGGTGTGGTGGTTCGACTGGCCGCCGTTCCTGATGCCGGCCCCCAGTGACGTGGCCCGTGCCGTGGCCGATGACGGTGACCGATTGCTGGCGGCGAGCCTGAGGACCGGGGTGACGGCGCTGGCCGGATTCACCGCCAGCCTGGTTGCAGGTGTCTTGATCGCAGTCGTGTTCTCCCAGTCGCGGTTGGTCCGACAGAGCTGCTATCCCTACGCGATCTTTCTGCAGACGGTGCCGATCATCGCCATCGCACCGCTGATCATTACCTGGTTCGGAACCGGGTTCCCCAGTGTGGTGCTGGTGACATTGATCATCAGCCTGTTCCCGATCATCGCTTCGACCACCGCGGGTCTGGTCAACATCGACGAGGACCTGCTCGAACTGTTTCGGCTCTACCGAGCCGACCGCTGGCAGGTGCTGTGGAAACTGAGATTGCCTCACGCAGTGCCGTACCTCGTCACCGGAGCACGTACCAGCAGCGGGATGGCGGTGATCGGTGCGATCGTCGGCGAGTTCTTTGTGGGGCATACGACCACGCACTACGGGTTGGGATACCTTGTGCTGAGCACCTCTCAGCACCTCAAGACCGCACACCTCTTCGCCGCAGTCATCGCTTCAGCACTCCTGGGGATCGCACTGTTCACAGCCGTGACCTGGATCGGAACCACTCTCTTGTCGCGGTGGGGGTCAGGCGGGCGCCAGGCGATGCATGTGACGGACCCCGGGTGACAACCACACACCAAATACTCACAATAGCCCCGCAACCCCAGCACTATTCCAGCACCATCCCAGGACCCCCACCGTGCCGTTCCCGTTCCCCAGGTGGCTGATTGCAGTGGTCCTGATCGTCCCGGGCTGCGGCGACACCAAGCCGGCTCCCGACACCGGCAGCAAGATCGTCCGTCCACCCACGGCAGTCTCGCTGCAACTGAACTGGTTTCCCGAAGCCGAGCACGGAGGCTTCTTTGCCGCCGACGTCCACAAGCTCTATCTCGACTCGAACCTCGACGTCGAAATCCGACCCGGAGGACCGGGAACCCAGGTCGTCACGCAGGTTGCGACCGGTCGAGTGTTGTTTGGGGTGACCAACGCCGACCGCGTACTGGTCGGCCAGGCAGCCGGAGCAAAGACGGTGGCGGTGATGGCGGCGATGCAGGTCAGTCCCCGCTGCGTGATGGTGCACGAGAACTCGGGGATCAGCTCCCTGAAAGAACTCGGCCAGGTCGGCACCCTGGCCGTCAGCAGCACCGCCACCTGGTCACTGTTCCTGCAGAAGAGGGTCGACCTGGACGGAGTGCAACTGGTCCCCTACGCCGGCAACGTCTCACAGTTCCTGCTCAACGACGACTTCGCCCAGCAGGGTTACTCGATCAGTGAACCCTTCGTGGCTCGACTGCAAAACGCTCAGCCCCGGGTCCTGATGGTCTCGGACCTGGGGTTCAACCCCTACACCAGCGTGCTGATCACGACTCCCGAGGTCATCCGCACGCAACCGGATCTGGTGGCCGCGATGGTCAAGGCTTCGGTCGCCGGTTGGCGGCAGTACCTCGACAACCCCAGCCTGGCCAACGAGGCCATTTCGGCACGAAACGAGGACATGGGCCTGCCGATCCTGGCCTTCGGGGCCAAGCAGCTGAAGTCGTTGTGCTCGACCACCGAGACTCCTCGTGAAGAACTCGGGCGGATGACCCAGGCACGCTGGAAGACTCTGCTCGACCAGCTGGTCGACGTGAAGGTGATCGAAGCGGGGAAGGTGGAGGCGTCCGAGGTGTTCACGAACCGGTTCCTGGATGACCGCTGATTTCGTGACCCGTCCCGATCCGTCTTGCCATCGCTGTCCTCCGCCGAGAAAATAACGGCAGCGGGCCGGAGCGGGCAGCAGCGGAAGGGGATCGCGACATCATGCCAGGCACGACCACCGACGGTTCAGACAACGGATCATCTCGCGGCACAGCCGACGGCGGCGGTTTCTGGACCGACGAGGACCGCGCGGCGGTGGGGGGCCTGGTCGAGACGATCCGGCGAGTCGAACAGCACGCCTTCGAGATCGGTGACCGGGTCCTGATCGGCGACGCCCACAACCTGCTGGGCGGGCTGGTGCAGCTCTATGACCTGCTCACCGCGTTCCGCAACAGTCCCGACGGCCGGATCAAGGGACCGCAGGGTGTGGCCAAGAAGTTGGGCCTGACCCGCAACGGCGTCTACTGCCGACTCGAAATGGTCGGGCTCGACCCCGAGGACCTCAGGAACCCGGCCGGCGATGTGCTCGACCTGGTCCACCTCAGCCGCATCCTCGGACCACTCGCACAGCGACTGCAGCAGACGGCCGAGT
>CAUZJR010000539.1:0-3622 GCA_963580005.1 Planctomycetota bacterium | reverse complement strand
TCGGTTTCTGCATGGTCGACAACGCCCAGAACTTCTGGCTGTCTCGTCACTATGTCGAGTCGATGCAGATGACCAACGCCGAGGCGGGACAATTCGCAACGATCTGGTACCGGCCGGCGGCGTTTGGCGGACTGTTGCTGGGCGGTTTCCTGGCGGACCGCTGGGCCAAGTCCCGGATGCGGGGTCGCATCGATGTCCAGATCCTGGGGATGTTCATCTGGGTGCCGACCCTGATCGTGCTGGGCTCATCGGACTCGGTCTACGTCCTGGCACCGACGATGGCGGTGATCGGCGTGGCGTATGGGCTTTACGTATCCAACCTGTGGACGACTGCCTTCGAGGTGATTGACCCGGCAGCGCGGTCGACCGCGATCGGGTTGCTCAACGTGATCGCTGTTCCCGCCTCCTTGACGTCGCCAGTGATCGGGTACCTGATCGACCAGGAATACGTCGAGTTGGGCCAGGCCATCAGCGGGCTGTCGGTCATCGCCCTGGTCATCGCGGCCCTGCTGGCCATCAACGCTCGGGTCTTTCTTCCGGGCGACTACCATGGTCCCTTGCGCGACTCGTGAAGGTCCAGGACCCCAGCAGCCTGCCGTCGATCAGGTTCGGGTCGATCTGCGGTGCCCACGAGTCGTGTTCGGTCCACGGGCTGCGGATGCGGGTGAGTGTGGCTTTGCGGGTCTCGTTGGGTTCCGGAGCACCGCCCAGCAGCTTCCACGCCACACGCCATTCGGCCGTCCAGCCTGTGGCGTTCGATTGAAAGGACCGCTTGAGACTCGCGGGTGATCCGGCGACGGTGGTCCACGGCTTGCCGGCCGGGCGGGTCAGTCGGCCGGGACTCGCGTCCCAGGGGACATCGATGCGGGTGAACGAGGTGGCCAATGGCGAGTTCGAGAGCACCAGGGTCGTCCGGTTGCGCCGCCGCGTTTCGGCGGGTTGCTTCACCAGTTCGCTGATCCGCGGTTCGCGGCATTCCCAGCCCGTATAAAGGAAGCGGTCATCCCAGGTCACCCGGCAGCGGGTGGTAACCTCGGACCGATCACGGACCAGGTACAGCAGCGGATGGAAGTCTTCCAGCAGCGCGGCCGTCTTCCAGGCCGCGTCGTCGAGTGAGCCGTCGATGACCGGCGGTTTGATCTGGGCGGGGATGGCAGGAATGGCGGCTGAAAGTCCGGTGAGCCGCGGTTCGGCCTGTTCGGCGCGGGTGAGCGTCTTGAGTTCCCGGTCGCGACGGGCCATGTGGTGTCGGACCCGGTCGATCAGTTCCTTGTTGTCTTTGCGAGCCTGCAGCCTGAGAGTCTCGATCTGCTTGCGGACTGACCGCACACTGTCACTGGCCCACCTGGGGACCCGCGGCGGGCTGCTGAACCAGCCGGGTCGTTCTCCGTAAATCCAGACGTACTCGTCGACTGAGTCCATGGCCTGGTAGAGCTTGTGTTCAAACAACCGCCGTTTGTCGTCGGGCGAGAGGTAGGTACCGATCCAGCGGCGGTGTTTGTGCGAGCCGAAGAGGTCGTCGAGGTAGATGGGGACAGAGACCTGGACCTGGGCCCGGTACCTGGCCCGGTTCGACGGGTCGATCAGGACTTGCTTGCGTTGCTTGACGTTGACATAGGCGTTGCTGAAGTCGGCTCGTGTCAGCAGGCTGAATCCGTATTCGTTGCCGTCGATCAGTCGGACCTCCGGACCGGCGGCCTCGAGCATGCCGTTGATGAATGCCGGGTACAGCGAGTAGATCGCCTCGGCCAGTTGACTGGGAGGGATACGGACGGCCTGGTAGAGGTTGAAGATCCTCACGCGAGGCATCTGGGACTGGATCGCCTGCATGTACTGGGCCCCGCGACGTCGGACCATCGTCCGGTAGTCGGCGAATGACTTGCTGCCCCGTCGCGGCTGAGCCTTGCGGCTGCCGATCGTGTCGTAGTTCCAGACCGTGGCATGGTACGGTTCGGGGTCGAAACTCAGCCCCACGCACCCTCCAGCACGGGCGATCCGCGTCATGACCTGGATGTTGTGGCAGATCGTCTCCCACTGCTTGTCGTCGAACCAGTCCATCCGTGGCGGTGGTCCGTCGTCGAGGTATCTCTCACCGGCCTTCACGACCAGGAAGTTGTCGGTGAAGGAGGTCCAGCGGATCTCGGAGAGCAGTTGGGTCGGCTCGGCGAACTGCTTGTCGGTGAGTCGAGTCGAGTGGATGAAGGCCTCGTCTCGCCCCTGCCCCTTGTGAAACAGGCTGAACATGATGCCATCAAAAGGCTGCCGCTGGATGACGCTCGCCTGGCGACTCAGGTCGCTCACCTCGCGAAATCCCAATTCCCAACCGTAGACGATCAACTTGCGACGGGGGCGCCCGAAGGTGATCCGGGGAACCGGTTCCGCCGCCTTGAGGTCGGCGAAGTCACAGGCCAGCAGGATCGCTGCCAGCAGGCCAAGAATTCGGTACATCGTCAGTGGCCTATTGGGCAGCTAGGGATTGGAGTTCTGGCCAGGAGTGTCGCTTTCCGGAGGCGTAGATCAACCGGTCTCCGGGTTGTGGTTGGCAGTCGGTCCACGAGGTCAGGCTGTCGTGTCCTCGATTGACACACATGACGTTGATGTCGCGGCTCAGCAGCCGAGTGGCCAGGTCGGTGTAGCTGGTGTCGCACCCGTCGGGTACGTCGGTGCTGAACAGCGTCGTGCCCCTCGAGTTGCTGGTGATCACCTCGATCAACTGGGCGATCCCCGGGTCCTGGGCCTCCTGGGCCAGCAGGTTGCCGGTGATACCCATGCTGAAGACGATCGAGTCGCAGTGGACCGTATCGAACAGTGGCCGGTGACTGGGATTGATGCACTCGGCCACGATGTGAATGTCGGGCTTGATGCTGTCGATTACGGCCACGGCCGAGGCGACCACGGCGTCGCTGCCGGGGTCGTCGTAAGAGGTGGCCAGCACGATCGCCTTGCTGGCCTGCTCGACGCAGGCACGCAGGTAGGTGGCACGATCCAGAACCGAGCCGCGGACAAACAGCACCTGGGAGTCCTGGAACGGCAATTCGTCGATCCGGTCGCTGATGACGACGATGTCGGTGACTTCGTGGCTGGGGTCGGCCTTGAGTTCGGTGACCAGTTGCGCAAGACGCTCGGTGGTGGGCGCATTGACGATGACGATGTGGTCGTTTGCCAGGATGTTGGCCATTCCGCGTCTCCTGCGTGCAGCGAATTCGGTCAGGGTGTCGATCGACATGCCGACGATCATCGAGAAGGCACCCAGCCCAATCACGACGATGAAAACCACCGTCGCGATCCGGGCTCCGGCCGTCGTGGGAAAAAAGTCTCCGTAGCCAATCGTGGTGATCGAGATGATGCTGTACCAGATCGCATCGCCGAAGCTCAGCGGGTCCTCTCTGACCGGACCCTCGAATACCTGGAAGCAAATGGCGTTGCCGAGGATGGCAACCGCCATGATGCCGAAAACCAGGGATGGGCGAGCAAATCGCCGAGACGCGAGACGGCGGTATATGCGAACCAGGTGCAGCAGTTGCATGAAGCGGCCAGAATCCACGATGGGGAACAGGACAATTGAACCCGTGCCGGACTGTGGGGTCAATCATGGGCTGCTTTGTGGCTGCGGTGTGGATGC
>CAUZJR010000538.1:0-3622 GCA_963580005.1 Planctomycetota bacterium | reverse complement strand
CAGAAGGAGTCAGGCCATGAGTGGATTTAAGACGATTCCCCGACGGACGTTCCTCCAGGGACTGGGTGCCACGATGGCACTGCCGCTGCTGGAAGGCATGCATCCAGCCACCGCAGCAGCCAAATCGGCCAGTGCCGCTCCGGTTCGCGCAGCCTTCGTGTTCTTCCCCAACGGAGCCATCATGCCGTCGTGGAAGCCGACCGGCAGCGGCACCGACTACGAACTCAGCAAAACACTCAAGCCGCTGGAAGCCTTCCGCAGCGAAATGAACGTCTTCACCGGCCTGGCCCAGGACAACGGTCGTGCCAAGGGTGACGGCCCCGGCGACCACGCCCGCTGTGCCGCCAGCTACCTCACCGGAGCCCACCCGGTCAAGACTTCCGGCTCGAATATCAAGGTCGGAGTCTCCGTCGACCAGGTCGCCGCCGGCCAGATCGGCAAACGCACCCGGTTGCCCTCACTGGAAATTGGCATCGAACGAGGACGAAACGCCGGCAACTGCGACTCGGGCTACAGCTGTGCCTACTCCTCCAACGTCGCCTGGAAGACCGCCACCACGCCGGTCGCCAAGGAGATCAACCCGAGAGCGGTCTTTGGTCGTTTGTTTGGTACCGAGGAAGACGCACAGGTGCGGAAGCGACGCAACCGGATCCGCAAGAGTATCCTCGACCTCGTCGCCGCCGATGCCAAACGGCTCCAGAAAACACTCGGCACAAACGACAAGGCGAAGCTCGACGAGTACTTCACCAGCGTACGAGAGATCGAGCAGAGGATTTCTCGAGCCGAACAGGACGCCAGCAAGCGGCGGCCCAAGAACGTCAAGCTGCCCGGCAATACACCTCGTGACCTGACCGAACACGTCACCCTGATGTACGACCTCCTGGTACTCGCCTTCCAGACCGACACCACCCGCGTCGCGACCTACATGCTGGGCAACGCCGGCAGCAATCGCACCTACCCCATGGTCGGTGTCAATTCGGGCTGGCACAGCCTCTCGCACCACCGCGACGAAAAAGGCAAGGTCGACCAGCTCCAGAAAATTGACGAGTGGCACGTCGTGCAATTCGCCAAGTTCCTGGGCAAGCTGAGAGGCATCTCCGAGGGCGAAGGCACGCTGCTGGACAACTGCATGATCATGTACGGCAGTGGACTCTCCGACGGAAACCGACACTGGCACCACGACCTGCCGGTCGTGATCGCCGGGCGAGGCGGTCGCACGATGCGGACCGGCCGACATGTCGTCACCAAGGAAGAACGCCCGCTCAACGACCTGTTCCTATCGATGCTCGACCGGCTCGATGCCAACGTCGAATCGATCGGCGACAGCAAGCAGCGGTTGACCGAAATCGACGCCTGATCCCCGGCAGCCGCCCAGGGGAACACTAGTGATTGAACAGGAACTCAGGACTGTTCAATAACGCCCAGGCCAGGTCCTGTGCCCCTTCAACTCGAGTCTCCGAGTCGGCCAGGTAGCGGACACCGCTTTTTTTCTCGGCGCGGGTCGGAGGTCTCGAGAGCATCGCGACGTAGAGCGCTGCGACCAGCTCCGCCGCATCCTCGTGCTCCTTGAGCAACGCCATCACGGTGCCCTCGGGTGAGCGGATCTTCTCCCAGAGTTCCTCGCCGTTGAGCAGGTACATCACCTGGGGCAGGGTGGCATCGGGGCTGCGGACGCACTCGCAGGCCGAAGCCCGCTCGGCTGGGCGACCAAAGAGCTTCAGCAACCTCGAACCGGCGGCCACGTAGGGCACGTGTACCGCTCGCAGACCCGGTGGACCCACCCGGTAGGACTCGTCGACACCCGTCACCCGGCTGACCACGTCGGCCAACTGCTCGGCACCCAGCCGACGCAGCCGGCCGTGCGAGAAGTTGATCCGCTCGTGACGATTCGTATCGTTGGGAATCGAACTGGTCTGGTACGTCCGTGACCGGGCGATCGTGCGCAGCAGGTGCTTCAGATCCCAGCCGTGTGCGACCAGGTCGTCGGCCAGGGCCTCCAGCAACGGCTCGTTGACCGCCGGGTTGCTGAACCGCATGTCGTCCACCGGCTCGACAATTCCGCGGCCCAGCATCCGGCCCCAGACCCGATTGACAATCGCCCGCGACGTCATCCGCCGACCCGGCCCGAACATCCAGTCGACCAGCGCATCGCGGCGGTCGCTGGCCACCGGGACCTTCACCCGGCTGCCGTCCAGGTGCACCAGCTCAACCCGCTCTCCCGACCGCCAGGGAACTCGCAGTTCGGGCTTGATGAAACGGCGAATCTCACGGCCGTACGGATCGAACGGACCCTCCTTGTTCCCCAATCGACCAAAGAACTCAGTCATCGCACGGTAGTTCGCCTGGGTCCACGAATCGAAGGGATGGTCGTGACACTCGGCACATTGCAACCGGATGCCCAGGAACAGCTGAGGCACCGTCTCAACCCGTTTGAGCTGGTTGACGGTGAAGGTGATCGAGGGGTTGTGGATCGAGCTCCCCTTGCCGGCAACCAGTTCTCGAACCAGGCGGTCGTAGGGCAGGTTCTCGTTGAGCCTCCGGCGGAGCCACAGCGAGAGTGTCCAGATGCCCTTGAACCGGGCCGAGTCTCCCGATTCGGTTGTGCCTGAGAGCTCGAGCCAGCCCATCGCCCACGAATCCCCGTAGTCCTCGCGCAACAGCAACTCGTCGATCTTCCGCACCCGCCGATCAGCAGCCCGGTCCTTGAGAAACGCGGTGACTTCCTCGGGATCCGGAGGCAATCCGCAGATGTCCAGGCTGATCCGCCGCAGGAATTCCGCATCGGTGCAGACGTTCGAGGGCAGCACCTGGATCGTCTTCAACTTGGTGTCGATGTGCCGGTCGATGAAGTTGTACTGCGGCGGATCGCTCCAGGCGAAACCAGGCCGAGTGCGAATCACCAGGGCCCGCGAAAGGGTCTTCTTGCCCAGGAATCGGACCAGCACTGCACTCTCACCCGCTCGCCGTGACCTCACCCGACCACCGGCATCCACCTCGACCACGCCCTCACTCGCCAATTCGAAAATCGCCAACCGCGTCACGTCACGCTGCGTGCCATCGGCAAACACCGCCGTCACCCGCAACGACTCGGTTTGCCCGATGACCCGATGTTCAAACGATGACGGCCGGACAACAATCCGCTTGAGCTTCGTGGCGGTCTCGACATCCGAGCGGGCGCCCTGGCGAATCCAGTCCCTCAGCACCCGGTACGACTGCGACCCCACCTCGAATCGCTTTCCCCCACCGTGGTCAAGCTGAGCCGTCGGCATCTGCAGGATCAGGCTCTCGGACACATCCTTCAGATCGACTCGACCCGAGTCCGGAGCGGTCAACGCCGAGTGATCGGTCCGTCGATCGTAGCCTCGCAGGCTGAGCTTGAAGCCGGCCTTGCCCGAATTGTGGCCGTGGCAGGCACCGGCATTGCACCCCGCCTTACCGAGCACCGCCATCACGTCATTGGTAAAGCTGACCGGGCGTGTCTCAGGAGCCGACATCGCCGCTGGGGCCAGCAGCAACAGCACCACCACTGAACGCATCATGGCTGCCTCCCGCCAGAGACCACCACGCCAACCAGTTTTCGCGACCGCCACTCCCAGGGCATGTGAGTCATCTGGGGATCGCT
>CAUZJR010000537.1:0-3635 GCA_963580005.1 Planctomycetota bacterium | reverse complement strand
GTTGCGGGGGGGGTGCGGGGGGGGTTGCGGTGGGGTTGCGGGGGTTGAGCGAACCGGGTTGGTTGTCATCGCTTCCCGCCGCCCCCTAGAATGCTCGCGACCTGTCTCACCACTGGCGGTGTTGAGAGCGACTGATGTCCGAGCGGATCGAGTTGTTTCCCGGCGTGATCGAGATGAACTACCAGGCGCGACGTCGCCTGGGGTGCTGCGTCTACCTGGTCCACGACGGGTCCGACTGGCTGCTGATCGACATCGGCTACGAGGACACGGTCGGAGACATCATCGAGATCATCCGGCAGCTGGATTTTCCGCTGGCCAATTGCCGCTACCTGATCGCGACCCACGCCGACGTCGACCACGTCCAGGGCCTGGGTCGAGCCGCCGAGTTGTTGCCCGGTTCCCGAACCTGCGGGCACCCTGATGCGGCGAGGCTGTTGGCCGAGGGCGACCGGGTGACGACCTACGCCGAAATCAGTGCCCAGGGAATCTCGATCGACATGCCGATTGTGCAGTTGCACGAGACGATCAGCGAGGGAGACCGGTTGCCGCTGGGGGACGTCGAACTGGAGGTCTGGCACACTCCCGGTCACACCGTGGGACAACTCGCCTTCCGCCTGGGCAACCTGCTGTTTTCCGGCGACAACATCTACCGCGACGGCTGCGTGGGAAACATCGACGCACACCACGGCTCGGACATCCCGTCGTTCATCGAGAGCCTGACCCGGATCCGCGACAGCGACATCGAGTGGCTCTTGCCCAGCCACGGGCCTCCCTTCCGCAAGGACCCCCAGCTGCTGCAGGCCACCATCGATCGACTCGAAGGCTATTGCCACATGGCCGATTTCGGGACCTGTGCCACCGATTGGCCGTTGATGGACGAGTGGGACCGCGAACTGGTCGAGGGGTTCAACCCCCAATAGCCCGGTTTCAGACGTCGGCTTCCCCAATCGGTACAACCCGCACGACCCCTCAACTCGGTCCGGCTTTCTTCCAAGGCCGGCAACCGACCTGCTAGACTGCGTACGGCGGCCGGGCCCAACCAGTGATCTGGTGATCTGGTTTTCTGCTGATCTGCTGACAAAGTCCGCCGAAACCGCATCCTGGGACAAAGTCGGACCATCGGAAATACCGATTAAACCGACAGTTCCGTGCGTTTCGACCCGACCCAATGGCCGCTCTCCAGACCGCCATGACCAACTTCTTTGCCAAACGCGACCGGTTCGGACACGGCAACGCGCTGTGGGTGGTGCTGCTACTGGTCTTCCTGGCCGCGCCCGCCATCTGGTCACTCTCACGCATCGACCTCGAAAACGACATCGCCAACTGGCTGCCCGAGGACGATCCCCAGGCCCGGACGCTGCGGTGGTACCAGGACAACTTCCAGCACGAGGACAGGGTGCTGGTGTCGTGGGATACCAGCTCGCTGTCGGACCCGCGGGTGGCGTGGTTTCACGACAGGCTGGTCGGCAAGACCGACGCCCACGGAGTCCGACGCAGCGGGTCGAAGCTGATCAAGTCGGTCACCACGCCGCAGGACCTGATCGCCAAGATGATGAAGTACGACGTCGAGGGGTCCGAAGCGGTCGGACGACTCGAGGGCGTGCTGATCGGCACCGGGCCGCTGAAGGTGAAGTTGACCGAACTGGGTCGTCGAGACATCAAGCAGGTCCAGCGATTGATCACCCAGAAGGCCGCCGCCGACCTGGAACTCGATCTCGAATTCCTCGCAGCCGGCATCGAGTGGGAACCGAGCGAAGAGGACGCCGAACGGCTCAAGACTCTGATCGGTGGCGATTCCCCAGCTGAGTCCGATTCCGAGTCCGACTCGGATGCAGAAGCTGGCGAGGACGAGGACGCTCTGGACGAAGAGCAGTTTGATCCCGAGCAGTTCCTCTTGCCCGCTCACGACTTCCAGGTCCGCTACCCGGGCATGCAGCGAAACAGCGAGAAGACCCAGGGCCTGATCGCTCTGATCGCCGGCTTGTCGTCACCGGGTACGCCCGAGGACTTGTTGGTGGCCCAGGACGGTTGCTTCTTCCATGCCGGTGCCCCCGTGGCACTCTCGGTCAGCCTCACCGACGCCGGCATGGCCGACGCGGCCGAGACGCTGGTTGAAATCCACCGGCTCGCCGGTGAGGTGGGGATTGCTGCCGAGGAGTTCCGGATGGGCGGGCGTCCGGTCGCCGGCTCGGCTCTGGACGAGATGGTCAAGGACTCGGCGTGGAATTCGTCCGAGGATATTGCTGCGTGGCAGCTGCACCGCCGCTCGATCATCCTGCTCTCGGGACTGGTCGGCATCGTGCTGGCCTTCGTGATGCTCCGCAGCGGACGGCTCGCCACCCTGGTACTGGTGGTCAGCTACTACACCACCCTGCTGGCCGTCTCGCTCGTGCCGCTCTCGGGCGGACACATGAACATGGTGCTGGTGGTGATGCCGACCCTGATGTTCGTGCTCACCGTCTCGGGTGCCATCCACATCGCCAATTACTGGAAGCACTCGGCCGTCAAGAACCCTGCCACGGCGGTGGTCGAGGCGGTGCGGATGGCCAGGGTGCCGTGCACGCTGGCGAGCGTTACGACGGCGATCGGGCTGTTGAGCCTGTTGACGAGCACGCTGAGGCCGGTGCGTCAATTCGGAGTCTACTCGGCCATCGGCTGCCTGATCTCCCTGGCCATGGTGCTCTACGGACTCCCCGCCCTGTTGCAGTTCTGGCCCTCGCGTTCCGAGAACCAGGCCGACCTCAAGCGTGACGGCTGGACCCGGCTGGGACTGCTGGTCTCCCGGTTCTGGATCCCCGTGACCCTGACCTCGATCGCGGTCTTCGTCGGTGGCACCTGGGGCCTGAGGCACTTCAAGACCGAAACCAAGGCGATCCGCTACTTCCCCGACCACTCGCGAGTCGTCGAAGACTACAACTTCCTGGAACACAACCTCTCGGGCATCGTCCCGGTCGAGCTGGTGATCCGGTTCAGCCGCGACGAACAGAAGCGGTTGAACTTCGTGGAGCGGATGGAGGTGGTTCGGGAAATCGAACGCAAGGTGCGTGAACATCCCGAGATCAGCGGAACGGTCTCCCTCGCCGATTTCCAGAAACCGTACAAGCCGCTCCCCGAAAGTGCCTCGGGGCTCCGCAAACGACTCGCCAAGAAGAAATCCAGCATCCTCGAACGGCGGATCAAGGGAGACGATGAGAACGAGCCCGAGAGCGGGGCGCGGGCGTTTCTGCACATGGCCGACAAGGCCGCCGACCTGGAGATCGCCGGTGATGAAAAGCTGAACCGTTCGGGCGACGAACTCTGGAGAATCACCGCACAGGTCTCGGTCATGTCCGACTACGACTACGGACACCTGACCAACGACCAGCGAACCGGGGACCTGGACAACATTGTCAAGAGCGTGATCAAGAGGCACTCGGGGTGCCACTACGTGGTCACCGGCATGGTGCCGGTCTTCCTGAGAACCCAGCAGGCGGTACTCGACAGCCTGATCTGGAGTTTCGCGCTGGCGTTTGGCGTGATCGCGATCGTGATGATGATCCTGCTTCGGAATCCCGTTTCCGGTGTGCTGACCATGCTGCCCAACCTGATGCCCGTCGGCATCGTCTTCGGACTGCTCAGCTGGGCCGGCCAGGCCG
>CAUZJR010000536.1:0-3645 GCA_963580005.1 Planctomycetota bacterium | reverse complement strand
ATTGTAACGATCCTCCGACTCCGCCGAACCGCTCAAGTGGCCTTTTCCAACGGCCGACAATGACTATGTGGTGGCAGGACGTTTTCCACCATTCCCGCATTTCGGATTCTCGAGTGATGAGCGACCCGGCCGTCGATTCCCGCACGTTTCGCATCGGTTTCCTGGCCTCCCTGGAAACCGAAGACGGTGCCTTCGTCGCCGGATTACTGGTCACCAACCGCTACGGCCGCCCACTGGAATTCCAGTGCACCAGCCCGGTCCGCCCGACCCGTGCCCAGGAGCTGCTTTACGGAGAGACCCTGAGGCCGTTTCTGCTGGGCGAACTGATGGGCCGGGCGCTGTTGGACCGGCTGGGCACGCAGCCGGACCTGCTGGTCACAGATCACGACGCCATTCTCGATCTCCGCAACCACATCGCGATCCCCATGGCCAGGATCGAGACCTCGCCCGATACCGCCGCATCCGAATCGGCCGCTGCTCCCCCGCTGGGTCGAGTGCGGATGGGCCGCCGCATCCTCTCGATTCACTCAGCCCACCAGAAAGACATCTCCGCATTGCACCACGGTGCCACGCAGGTCGCCGCGGAAACCGATCTCCAGGAACCTCTCGAGCGGGTCCGACAGGCCCTGGCCGAAACGCTCTAGGCACACCAGACGGGGAATGCCGGTGGACCACGTCGTCCAGCACTCAGCAGCCCAATTCGACACCCTGCAGGTCGACGCACACGCACTGCCCGTGCACCTGTCCGTCAAGCTGTTCAACTCGGGCCTGGGCGCCGGCATCACCCGCGCGCCCCGAGTCGATGTGACCTCCCAGGACCTCGTCCCCCCGCCGAAGCTGATGCCCGCCTGGCACCCCAACTGGGCCGATCCCCAAACGATCGGAGTGCAGTTTGCCGACGTGATCGAGCCGCCCCGATCCGAATCAACGTCGACCTCTCCGCTCACACACCAAGGCACCTTCGACAGCAACTCCGCCTTCCTTCCCGCCGCAGCGTCACCCACGACGCCGGGCCGTCGCACGCGTATCGATGTGCCCGAGGCCGCACTCTCGATCACCGACCGACTGTTCTACCTGCTGCAGCCGCCCATCGAATCGCTGCTCTCGGGGCAGGAACTGCGGATGCCGTTTGAACCGTTCCCCTTCCAGTACCAGGGGATCGCCTGGCTGTTCTCGCGTTCGTGCGGACTGCTGGCCGACGAAATGGGTCTCGGCAAGACGATGCAGGCCATCAGCGCCTTCCGGTTGCTGCTCAGGGCCGGCCAGATCCGCAGCGTACTGCTGGTCTGCCCCAAGCCACTGATCACCAACTGGCAACGCGAACTGGGGATGTGGGCCGAGGAGATCCCGGTGGTCGCCATCGAAGGTCCCTCGCCCCGGCGACGCATGCTCTGGGAGATGCAGAACATCCCGGTCAAGATCGCCAACTACGAACTGCTGGTCCGCGACTTCGAAATGATCGGCGAGGACGATTTTCCCGCCTTCGACCTCGTGATTCTCGACGAAGCCCAACGCATCAAGAACCGGGAATCCCAGACCAACCAGGCCGCCCGTGGACTCCGGCGGCAACGATCCTGGGCGTTGACCGGGACCCCTATCGAAAACCGTCCCTCGGATTTCGTTTCCTTGCTGGAGTTCATCGGAGCCATCCCCGCACACGGCGCGAGCGACATCCGGCAACTCAATCGGCTCGCACAAGACTTCGTGCTCCGACGAACCAAGGACCGGGTCCTCACCGACCTGCCACCTCGACTCGACCGCGAGGAACTGCTGGAACTCAGCCCGGCACAGGAACTCGCCTACCACACCGCGGAACGTGACGGAGTCGTACGACTCAGCGAGCTCGGCGAATCGATCACGATCCAACACGTCTTCGAACTCGTGCTCAGGCTCAAACAGATCTGCAACTACGACCCGTTGACCGGCCAGAGTTGCAAGCTCGACCGACTGACGGCAGAGATGGAGGAGATCGCCGCGAGTGGCGGCAAGGCCATCCTGTTTAGCCAGTGGACCCGGTCACTCGACTGGATGAACGTCCGCCTCCAGCCGTTCTCTCCGCTGATCTACCACGGAGGCGTCCCCTCCGCGAAGCGAGACGATGTGCTCGCAAACTTCCGCGACGATCCCGACTGCCACCTGCTGCTGATGAGCTACGGCGTCGGTGCCGTGGGTCTCAACCTGCAATGGGCCGGCTACGTCTTCCTCTACGACCGCTGGTGGAATCCGGCCGTCGAGGACCAGGCCATCAATCGTGCACACCGCATCGGCCAGCAAAACCCCGTGCTGGTCACCAAGTTCATTTGCCGAGACACGATCGAGGAACGCATCGACTTGGTGCTGCAGCAAAAACGCGAGCTGTTCCGGGCGGTGCTCGGCGACGGAGATGTCAGCAACTCGAGCCTCAGCCTCGACGCCCGAGACATCTTCGGACTCTTCGAGCTCACGGCCGGCCACGGCGAACAGCTCCGCAGCATTCAACCACCCCCCGCCGAAGAGCACTAGCGGTCCCGGACCCCCAGGCACGCCGCAACACCCGCCTCGATCGCGGCCGCGTCGGACTGCGTATCGTAAACCAGCAGCACCAGCCCCAGCGGTGTACCCGGCGGCGACTCCCGGGGCGAAAACCTCTCCGCACGCCGCAGCCCCTCGGTCTCGGCCACCAACTCGCTCAGACGACGATCCACCGATTCCGCTTCGGCCCATCTCGCCACCAGCACCGTTCCGCTGGTACCTGCGGCCAACCCCCCAGCCCACTCCAACGCACACCGCCCCATCGTGAACCTCGCATTGACCTCCTGCAGCGGTCGCCAGGACTCCTCGCCCGTCGCCCTGCGAAAACACATCGCGTCGATTCCCAACGGGCCGAAGTACCCCGCACTCGCTGCACAATTCACGACCGGCTCCAGCCTCCCCAGCAACTCCTCCCGGTCCGGCTCCAGCCTCTGGGCGACAGCTTCTCCGAACCGCGTTCCGAGATAGCTGCCCGATTCGGTGGTCAGTAATTCGGTGGCGCCGCAAAACCGCACTCCGCCACCCTCCAGCAGTTCGTACTGCAGGCCGCACTCCCAGACCGAATCGAGGTAGGGCTCAATCACAACCAGGCCGTCTCGATCCAGGCACCCCACCACCCACTCGGCGAACCCCTCGGCAGCGGCGGCGTCCCCGATACGCCGCTGCTGACGACCCGACGCACCCAGGTCGCCCTTTACGACCCAGCCTGATCCCCTCAGCGGCGATCGCGACACCACGTCCTGGTAGGACTCAAGGTTTTCGGCCACGACGGCTTCTGCCCCCACCATCCCCGTCTCAACCTCTTGCGCATACGACCAGCGACGTCGGTTGAGTGTCTCGACGACGCTGGGATCCGGGATCCCGACCCGGCATCCGATCTCGTCGGCCAGCCGGACCATCGGCTCGCTCCAACCCCAGGCCACGACCTCCGTCACCTGGTCCGCTGCCGTCAACGGCTCAGCATCGCCCAAAAACGGCTCCGCCATCGCCCGGTCACCCGGTCTCAGCATTGGCGTCCAACAGCCGCACAGACCCCGTGTGGCCTCCCAGGCGGAACGAGACATCCGCCGGCCCGCCAGCTCCTCTTCAAAACCGAAGTTGGCAACAAACAGCCTCGACACCCGGCCCCCCAGC
>CAUZJR010000535.1:0-3647 GCA_963580005.1 Planctomycetota bacterium | reverse complement strand
TCCGACGAGCTGGGTTCGGGCACGATCATGCGGACCGACTACGTGGGAGCGATGACGTCGGAGTCGATCGAGGCGTCGGCGTCGGGTTGGTCGGCCGAGACGATGGCCACCGGCGACTTCCAGACTCCCCTGTTGGTTTCTCCTCTGCACGCGGTGCAGTTGCAGTCGGGCGAAGTCGCGACCCTGCTGGATCGCAGCTCGGCGGCCACGCTTTCTGATGACGCGATCATCGCCGTGGTCGACCGGGGCGGGCGGATCCTTGGGGTTCGGGTCGAACCGGGAGTCGTGACTCTGTTGGACGATCCGGCAAACGTTGCCAGTGGCGGGAACGGCAACGGGGTGATCGACGCCGGGACATCCGAGGAGGAGCTTCTGGTGTTTGCGATTGATGGAGCGGTGTCGAAGGCCCGCACGGCCGCATTCTTTTCCAACGGCGACCCTGCCAACGGCACCCTGGCCCCACTGACATCTCGGCTGGTCCGCTTCATCAGTCAATCGACGGTGACCGAGCGCGAGATCAATTCCAACCCGAATCTGGACCGCGGCTCGCTGGCCGACGCTCGGTCTTCGAGAGACCGCGGCCCGGGCTTCGTGGCCCCCCTGGGCCTCGGCGGCCACTTCCCTCCGGGCATCCGCTTCACTCCCCCGGTGGACCTGTTTGGGATCGAGCACACCAACCGCGACGGCATCGTGCATCCGGGTTCCGACACCATCCGCGGGACCGCCGACGACATCGTGTTGCCGGGCCGTTTCAACATCGACCCGTCACGGCTGGCTGCGGGCGTGAATCCTCTGGTCCCGCCCGACTCATACGGGTTCGTTTCGGGTCGCTTCCCCGCGGCCGGTTCGCGTGGGATTGCGACGGTACCGGGCGGGATCCCTCTGTTCCGGGATACGAACACCGACGGCCTGGGCGACACGCTGGTCGGTGGGATCGGGGTCTTCTTCCCGGGCCCGTCGGGCTTTGCCAGTTACGAGCAGGGGCTTGGGGCCACCTCGCGTTGCGGTACGTCTCGCGACCCGGTGAATGCCCCCTGCGTGCTCGAGAGCGAGTACATGGCGTTTGCGGCGGCCGGGGGCAGTCGAGGTGCGGGTTTCCCGACGGGAGACATCTCGGGCATCCCGCCGGTCAGCGAGCTGGATCTTCCCTTTGGTCGTCTCGACCTGGTCGGCATCCAGCTGCAGATCTACGGGCCGATTGCCGGCCGCGAGGGTGTCAGGCGGCTGGTGCGATCCGGCCAGTCGACCGGCAGCGGTCCCTCGGTCGGATCCAACCAGCCCCTGGACACCCTGGGCACACTGACCCGATCCGGCCTGCCGGTATCCCAGGGAGACCTGGTGGTATCGATGACATCAGCCAGCGACCCGTTGTTGACCTCCGTGGTGGTCGAGGAGATCATCGCCGCGTCGGTCGAGCAGGCCAACCGGACCCGGGCGGCGATGCGGCTTCCCGTGGGCAGTCGCACGCGGATGGTGATCGCGGTCACCGACACGTCGGGCAACGTGTTGGGATTGCACCGGATGGACGACGCCACGGTGTTCTCGATCGATGTCGCAGTCGCCAAGGCTCGCAACATGTCCTACTACGCCGATGCGGGTGCGTTGCACGGAGCCGACCAGGTCCCCGGCGTTGCGGCCGGGACCGCCTTCTCGAGCCGGACACTGAGATTCCTGGCCGAGCCGCGATTCCCCGACGGGATCGATGGAGCCGGTGCCGGGGTCTTTTCGATCCTCGCCAACCAGTCGATCGACCCCGCGACCGGTCTCAACAGCGGTGCCGTCGCGGCTGAAGTCGGTTCTTTTGACGCCGGCATCGATCCGGTCAACGGATCGGTGTTGGGCTACGACGCCTTCTTCCCCGGCACCAATTTTCACGACATCGACCAGGTCGAGAATCAGAATGGAGTCGTGTTTTTCCCGGGGAGTGCTCCGATCTATATCGACGGCCAATTGGTCGGCGGGCTGGGGATCAGCGGTGACGGGGTGGACCAGGACGACGTGGTCACTGCCGCGGGGAGTGCCGGTTTTGCACCACCCGCCGGAGTCGCTCGGGCCGACCAGGTGATCGTCGAGGGGGTGAGGTTGCCCTACATCAAGTTCCTGAGGAACCCCGAGGCTTAGTGGCGGGGTGCGGGTGCGGCAGTTCTTGGAACAGGGGGAGATGCAGATGGGGATCGTCAGCAGCGGGAGTTGGTGTGTTGGGGTTATTGTGAGCGGGTGTGTGCTGTTGTTGGGACATGCGTTGCTGCCGGTGGCAGGTGCGGGTGAGCGGTCTGGTTCGCAGTCGGTTCGAGCCGGTCACCCTCACAAGGTGGCTCCCTGGGCACGGCTCTCGATCGGCAAGCGTCACCGGGGTTACTACGTGGGAGGCGGGGCGGTCAGCGGTGGTGATCGGCGAGATGTCCGTCGCGAGGGCACCTGGGGCTGGGACTATGCACCGGTCTGGACTCGCGTACGGCTGAGGTGGTCACACGGTCGTCGCCTGCAGGGTGGGGGTGGCGAGTACCGCAGCGACGGCCGGACCGGGCTGGGTGGTTGGCCCGGCCTGCGGCTATTCCGCTAGGGCGTCCTGGCGGTATGCTGTCTCCACGTTGCGACGGCATGCCTCGCCGGGGCCTGCCAGCTGACACACGGCGGGGTGTGGTGAGGAGGCGTGAGCGTGGAGACGATGGCTGCTCATCCGGTGTGGACTCTTGCTGGTTTCGCGGCGGCCTTGATCTTGGTGATCGCCATCCACGATGTGCTGCAAACGCACCGTGCGATCACTCACAACTTCCCGGTGCTCGGTCATCTGAGGTATTTCTTCGAGTCGATCGGTCCGGAGATCCGTCAGTACTTCATCGCCCAGGACAAGGAGGAGCTTCCTTTCAGTCGAGATGAGCGTCGTTGGATCTACGCGACGTCGAAGGGTCAGAACAACACGTTTGGTTTCGGGACCAGCGAGCAGATCTACGAGATGGGTTATCCGGTGATCAAGCATTCGGCTTTCCCATTGCCCGAGTCGTCGGTCGAGCATCCCGGAGGGGACTCCTCGTGGTGTCCTTCTCTGAAGGTCATGGGAGAATCACACGGTCGCGCGCGGCCGTTTCGCCTCGGCTCGATCCTGAACATCTCGGCCATGTCCTTCGGCTCACTGGGATACCGAGCCATCTCGGCCTTGAACCGGGGTGCCCTGGAGGCGGGCTGCTATCACAATTCCGGCGAGGGGGGTGTCAGTCCGTATCACCAGCTGGGTGCCGACGTGATCTGGCAGCTGGGGACCGGTTATTTCGGAGCACGAGACGACTCGGGTCGCTTCTCGGTCGATCGACTCGCCGAAGAGGTCGAGAGTCATCCTCGGGTCCGCGCCATCGAGATCAAGCTCTCCCAGGGTGCCAAACCGGGCAAGGGCGGAATCCTGCCCGGGGCGAAGGTCACGGCCGAGATTGCCCGGATCCGGGGGATTCCCGTCGGCGAGGACTGCATTTCACCGAACGCTCATTCGGAGTTCCAGACGACCGACGAGCTGATCGACTTCATTGAGACGGTTGCCGAGCGGACCGGCTTGCCGGTGGGGATCAAGAGTGCGGTCGGACAGCTCGAGTTCTGGGAGGATCTGGCGAGGCGGATGGGCGACCGGCACGAGGGTCCTGATTTCATTTCGATCG
>CAUZJR010000534.1:0-3651 GCA_963580005.1 Planctomycetota bacterium | reverse complement strand
GAGCCTTCGAATGACTCGACGCGAGGGAGATCAGACTCGTTGTCCCGCACGGGACGAACCGGGTCGGCGTCGTTCGAGCAGCCAGCCCTGGGTGTATTTCCAGAGATGCTGATGGAAGCGGTTGTGTCTCGCGCCAACATGGAGCGAGCGTGGAATCAAGTCCGCAGTAACCGTGGGGCTCCCGGGCCCGACGGGATTACCGTGGATGAGTTCATCGAATGGGCACGCCCGCAGTGGGAGTCCATTGTGCAACAGCTTCTCGATGGGACGTATCGGCCTGGTCCGGTGCGTCGTGTGACCATCGACAAACCGGATGGCGGTGAGCGACAGCTTGGTATTCCAAACGTGCTGGACCGACTCATTCAACAAGCCATCCAGCAGGTCCTGACTCCGTTGTTCGATCCGGGGTTCTCGGAATCGAGTCACGGATTTCGACCAAAACGTTCTGCTCATGGAGCAGCAAAGCAGGTTCAACAGACCATTCGCAAAGGCTACCGCCATGTCGTGGACATGGACCTGTCAAAGTTCTTCGACAGAGTTGACCACGATGTCTTAATGAGTCGCATCGCCCGCAAGGTGTGCGACAAGCGGTTGCTGAGCCTGATTGGAAAGTACCTGCGAGCGGGCGTGATGGTGGAAGGCGTCCTGCATGCTACGACCGAAGGAACACCTCAAGGTGGTCCGCTATCTCCGCTGCTGGCCAACATCCTGCTGGATGACCTGGACAAGGAGCTGGAGTGCCGCGGTCTGCCGTTCGTGCGCTATGCGGATGATTTTATGATTTTCACGAAGTCACCGCGAAGTGCTCAGCGGGTGTTTCATTCGGTGAGTCGTTATCTGACCGATCATCTTCGCCTTGTGGTGAATTCTGAGAAGAGCCGTGTGGCTGGTAGTAACGGAGTTGAGTTCCTCGGCTTCGTGTTCACTGGCCGCAGGGCGACGATCAACGTGACGCCGAAGAACGTGTCGAAGTTCAAACGTCGTATCAAAGAGCTCACCGGCCGTAGCTGGGGAGTCTCGATGGAACGTCGTCTGAGCGAGCTGAGGAACTATCTCCGAGGCTGGGCAGGTTACTTCGGTCTGGCCGCGCAATTGAAACTGTTCGACAAACTCGATCAGTGGATTCGCCGTCGCCTTCGCATGTGTTACTGGAAACGCTGGCGCTACCCGCGCACGCGCAGCCGGGAATTAATGCGTTTAGGCGTCTCGCGTCGTCAGGCAATCCGTCACGGGAAGAGCCGCAAGGGCTACTGGCATATGGCAAGAACCATTGCCAGTGGCGTTGGAATGACGAACAAGTGGTTGCAGGAGCAGGGACTGGTGAGCCTGAAGAGTCTCTGGGCGTCACTTGCTCCGCTTCGTTGAACCGCTTGGTGCGGATCCGCATGCCAGGTGGTGTGGGGAGGGCGGTCAGAAATGGCCGCCCTTACCCGAATGGCACTGTAGCTGCGCACGTAGATTAAATGTGTTTACATCGACGGCTGATGCTTCGCTTTGAAAACTCGGCGGGGCTCCTTCATCAGTGGGTAGCCGTGGCGGCGGCGTTTTAACACTCGGGGTTCGATGCGGCCCGGGCGATGACCCACTCGACATTGGGAAATCCGAAATAGCAGACAACTGCAGTAGTTTCTCAGTTCCTCCACTGGCATCGCGAGTGCCGACTGAGGCATCCAGCCGGCCAGGAGCATCTGACACGTGGCCGTAAAACTGATCTCGCGAGCCTGGCAGTTATGTAACAACGCGGCGGCCGCGGCGGTCGTCCGGATCAGGTTGTAACCCAGCAGCGTCGTCCACAGTTCACGGTGGACCATGGCCGGACTCTTGCAACGCACATGGTCAAGATTCAGCGACGTCTTGATCGAGCGGATATCCAGCTCCGAGTTCCACCGGTATCCATAAAGTCCCGCGATGTCTTCTTTCGTGTACGTCTCGGCGTCAATCAGCGTCGTGGCAACGGTGAGAACTTCCGTGCGGCGACCGGGCTCGATGATGTGAAAGCGAATCTCCCGCATCGTGATGGATTCCGGAATCGAGTCATACGTGGCTTCATCCATCCAGGCAGGCCGAACCGGACGATTCCACACAATGAGGTGGTCATACTTCCCCAGACGCTTGCCGCGGCGAAAGTCCACATGGCGTCGCTGGTGCATGCGGGCGCACACGTCGACTCCCTGCCCGAGTAGTAAAGCGATCATCATAAACGAGCAGTAGTAACGGTCACCCACCAGCACGTCACCGGGCGACAGCGTGTCGATCAATTGACGCAGCAGCGCATTCTCACCCGTTTCCTTCCCGGCATACTTCCCGAGAGTGAGCGCCGTGACGCACGCTGTCGCCAGGGACACAATCGCGCAGACGCGGGCGATCGGAAATCCGATCCCTGGTTTCTGGCCTTTCTGCTGAGGATACTCGGCCTGGTTTTCCGCAGTATCCGGCATCGTGAATGTGAACCCATCGACGAGCTTGACGTGACGGCCTTTCCACAACCACTCGGGCGAGGCCTGCTCCTCGACTTCGGCCGCGGCTTCCAGGGCCAGGTCTTTCAGTGCTTCCACCGCGAGCGACATACGGGCCTTGCAATAGTCGCCGGTATCAGAGGTCGGAACACGGCCGCCGGTGAGTTGCTGGTAGACAACCACATCGGCCACCGCCGACTGACAGGAAGCGAGTTTCCCGTCCCGGAGCACCTGGCCGAGGAACGCCCACAGTGTGAGTGCTGTGGTGTAGATCGCCCTGCGTCCGAAGAGACTGTTGTGCTTCTCGAAGACGCGTTGGATTCGTTCCGCCGACAGAACGCCACCAAACGGCAGGCCGGGCTGTGACAGAAAGACATCGACGACCTTCCGAAACTCGGCGCTGCGGTTCGTTGCCGGATGTTGTATGGGGCGCATGATAAACCCTCCCTGGTGTTTGTTGGCAGCAGCCACCAGGGAGGGCCATAAAAGTGATAGGCCAGGAGGGCCTGTCATGACAATATCAATAGCAGCCGGCCGCTTTTTCTGAAACGGCGAGTTGCCGGCCCGATCGACGTTGCACGCCGACTCCGAGAAAAACGCAGCTACAGTGCCATTCGGGTCAGTTCCCAGATCCGCACCACGTTCGCCACCCACCTCCTGCTGGACGACGGCGTGCAGTTCAACTACCGCTACTTCGATACGAAGGGCAGCTTGCTGTTTCGGTTCTCTGTCAGCAAATGAATCGGGCCGCTCGCCCGTCACCATTGCGGATTGCCGATCCGAACGGAAAAATCGCTTGGTTTAATTGTAGTTCTCACGTAGCCTGCCCGGGTGCTGAGCCAGCCCAGGCAACTGTTCTGTTGACTAGTTGGACAGCGCCACTTTGTGGCGGTCTGCTTTCCGCAAGTCGCGGTTCTGACTCGTTTAACGGCAAGCCGAAGGCGTCGGCGCGTCCGGCACACGCCGACGCCTTCGGCTTGCCGTTAAACGACTTGCCGCCAATGGGTTACAACAATCAATCGCCACGAAGTGGCGCTGTCCAATTAGTCCGTGAACTTGGCGGGATTGGCGTTGTCTGGTTTGGTGAGTTTGGGTAAAGGCATGGCATCCTGTTTTCGGAATGGATGTCGATGCAGTTCTGCTTTTATCCCAACCATGAACATGCCTGTCCCGATGTCGGACACTGTCCGCATCT
>CAUZJR010000533.1:0-3654 GCA_963580005.1 Planctomycetota bacterium | reverse complement strand
CCGATTGGCGCCTCTTCACTTGTGACATCTGCCTGGGATTCCGCTGCCGCCCTCGATCGTGTCGTTGCCGGACTTGCCGCTGAGCTGGTCGTCGTCACTCTCGCCCTGGAGTTCATCGTCGCCGGCACCGCCCAGGAGTACGTCGTTCCCGGTGCCACCCTTCAGGGAATCATTGCCGAGAGACCCGCTGACCAGGTCATCTCCGCTGTCTCCCTTCAGCGTGTCCGGGCCGCTGCCGCCGTTTCCGCTGGCATTGGCCGATACGCCGCTCAGGTTGGTGAACTCGTCGTTCCCGTCCGCTCCGGTGAAGACCACCAGGTTCACGTCGGCCAGGGTGAAGTCCTGGGTCTCTGTTTCCGATGCGGTCGTCAGCGAGGCACGCAGCACGCCGGCCGACGGTGAAGAGACCTCGGCCGTGTCGGCAGCGGAGGTGCCGACAATATTCAGCGCGCCGCTGGTGGGATTGAACGAAATGCTCAGCAACGAACGGTCTTCGAGCGTCTCGAGCTGGCGGGCCAATGGCTGTCGCGGACGGCGACGGGTGCCCTTGCGATGCGTTCTGCCGGCACAAGCCGTGATCAGATTCTCAAGCCAGGATTCAAACAGTATCGGGGGTTCCGTACTTGATCGGTTTACACCGTAACCGAAGCCCCCGACGTGGCCACCAGCGGCCACACCCACTCGGGAGCAACGCATGCTGCAGGACCCCGGACCCTGGCAGACACACTCCACACCGCAGCCTCACACCGCAGATTCACACCGCAGATTCACACATCCTCGGCAACCCGAACCACGAGATGCAAGTTTGTATGCACGCGGAGTACGAGGGCAAGGGGTCTGGTTGGACAGTTCCGCATTCGGACAACATCCTGTGGCAGCGTGCGGTGGCCGATGTTCGATCGGTCCCAGGGCTCGCCCCACATGCGAATTGGGGGATCTGTTACAGTTCCCCATTGAGGCCTGCGTGTCGACATAGGCGACCTGATGACGGATTCTCCGACCACGCGCCCCAGCCTGCTGTTGCGAATCCGCCGCAAGGATGATCACGCGGCGTGGGCGGAGTTCGTCGAGATCTATGCGCCTCTGATTCACGGCTACTGCCGCCGCCGCAGCCTGCAGGAGGCCGATGCCGCCAACCTGACCCAGGACATTCTCAGCAAGGTGATGAACCACGCCGATCGGTTCGAATACGATACGGCTCGAGGTCAATTTCGCGGCTGGCTGCTGACTCTGACCCGGAACCGGATCAACGACCACTTTTCCGGACTCAAGCGTCAGACTCGAGGCAGCGGCGACACCGGCGTGCGAGCCATTCTCGAGCAGGTTCCTGATCAGGACGAGCAGGATGACGAGCAGTGGGACACCGACTACCAGCATCGGCTGTTTCACTGGGTGGCTGAGAAGATCCGGGACGAATTTCAAGACGCGACCTGGCGGGCCTTCTGGAACACGGCGGTCAAAGGGCAGGCGGCCAAGCAGGTGGCTGAAAACCTCTCGATGTCCGTCGGTGCCGTCTACATTGCCAAGAGCCGGGTGCTGGCACGTCTGAAGATTCGCGTCCGCGCCGTGGACGATACCGACGACTGGCTGGGCGACTGAACCGGTTCATGCCAGAGTGTCCGCGAAGATCCGAATGGCAACAGTTCCTGGCCGGCGGCTTGCCGGAGAAGGAACAAGACCGCCTCGCGGCACACCTGGACGTGTGCCACCGCTGTCTCGGTGCCATCGAAGTGCTCTCCGGTGAAGAACCCTTTCTCTCGGAAGTCGCTCATCAATTGAGACGCCCCACGCCGGATCTCGACCTGGCCTTGGCCCGCGTGATGGCAGAAATCGGAGATGTCCCGACGACGATCGCCGCCCCGTCGACGTCCCGACGGGGTCCCAGCCAACTGCCTCCGGGGCTACTGAGCGAGAGTGACGATCCGAAACTGCTGGGGATGCTGGGCTCGTACCGCGTCCGCCGCATGATTGGCCGTGGCGGGATGGGCGTGGTGCTTGAGGCCGAGGACCCCGTTCTGAAACGCGTGGTCGCGATCAAGGTCCTGGCGGCCCACGTGATCGAGCGTCCGGATGCGACGCGACAATTCGTACGGGAAGCCCGTGCCGCTGCCGCGGTGACTCACGAGAACATCGTGACCGTCTACGCCGTCGACCATACCGGGAAGATCCCCTACCTGGTCATGGAGTACGTGGAGGGGATGACGTTGGAGGAGCGGATCCTGGGTCATCGGCCGATGGGACTGTGGGAGGTGCTGCGAATCGGCATTCAGATCGCGTCGGGCCTGGCCGCCGCCCACGGTCGCAACCTGATCCATCGTGACATCAAGCCGGGGAACATCCTGCTCGAAGAGAAGACCGGGCGGGCCAAGATTTCTGATTTCGGGCTGGCTCGCGCGGTCAAGAAGGACTCCACGACACGGCCCACTCTGCTAGCCGGGACGCCCGAGTACATGGCGCCGGAGCAGGCCCGCGGTGATGCGGTGGATCAACGGTCCGACCTGTTCAGCTTCGGCAGTGTGCTTTACGCAATGTGTGCCGGTCAAACTCCGTTTGCCGCCGCATCGACGCGATCGGTGATCACCAGCGTCGCTGATGCTGCGACCGGTGATCTCACCGAAGTAGCACCCGCGACACCCGGGTGGCTGGTCGATCTCATCGATCGGCTGCATGCCGAGGACCCGGCCGAGAGATTCCAGTCGGCGACCGAGGTGGCTCGGGTGCTTCGCAAAGAACTGCTGAAAATCAGAGGCCTGAAACGCCTGAGCCGCTCAGGCGGCGGCGAATCCGATCCGGCCAGCCCCCGCCTCTCGGGGCCACGAGCTCATTCTCGTCCGCCGTGGCGGCCGGCTGTCAATTGGCTAATCAAGCACTGGCGCGGCGTCGGCGCAGCCACAGTGTCGGTCCTTGCTGTCGTGCTGATGATCGGTCTCCTCACCGAGATGGTCAGGTCACCCGAGGCACCCTCGGGATCGAATTCGCCCGGGCAAGGGGCCGGGTCTCCAGGAACGGCGGAGGTCAAACAGGCCAGCGGAGAGGCTCGGCAATCGGACGATCCCTTTGTCGTGCTCGAAGTGAAGGACGGCCTCGAGAACGTGCAGGGACAATTCAACAGCCTGGCCGATGCCATGGGTGCTGCCGCCGAGGGAGCCGTGATCGAGGTGCGGGGTGATGGGCCGTTCCAGGTGGAACCGGTTGACCTCGGCAAGAAGTCCATCACGCTGCGGGCGGCCGATACACGTCGCCCGGTGATCCGTCTCAAGGACGACCACCAAGGAACGCTCGATCCGCCGTCGTTTCGCACCGAGGGTCATCTTCGGATTGAGGGCATTGAGTTTCGTCGAGCCGCAGCGAGCCAGCCGAGTCAAACCCCGCCTCGATTGCCTGGTGCGGTACTTTCGGTGGAGTCTGCCCGGTGTGAGGTCATCAATTGTCGCTTCGTGACGAGTGGTTTTGCGGTGGGGATCATGGCCGATCGGGTTGATCGCTTTCAGGTCCTCAATTGCGAGTTCCTCTGTCTGCGTGGCGCGGCCGTCGCCTGGTTCTACGCCGACGGGGGGCAAATGGAGATGGTCAATTGCGTGCAGTTGGGCCAGGTGGCAATGTCTGTGGATCCCCAGGGACGTGAACCGCGTGACGTGTTGATAGCCGTCAGAG
>CAUZJR010000532.1:0-3654 GCA_963580005.1 Planctomycetota bacterium | reverse complement strand
GCGCGGCCCGAGGGTCAGAAGGAGATCGACAAGCTGAAGCGGATGGCCGAGCTGCTGGTCGATTCCGAGATCCCGGTCTACGGGATCCAGGCCTGCCAGGCCCGGCTGCACCTGGAAAACAACACCGATCGCTGGATCCGGCGTCGCGGCCGGGGTGGGTACCGTTACCTGCACTTCGATCTCGATCGCGTGCAGTCACTGGGGCTGAAGCCGAAGTACAAGGTGACCAGCGACCAGTTGTGGAAGGGGTTGTTGAACATCTACCGGCAGGTGATCCCGATTGTTGACGGTTCAAAGACCAAGGTGGCGATGCACGGCAACGACCCTCCGATCCACGACTTCGTTGGCAGTGCCCAGATTCTCTGCCGCCATCGCGACTTTGACCGGTTGTTTTCCGAGGTCCCCAGTGCGAATAACGGGATCACGTTTTGCTGTGGGACTCGCTACGAGTCGGGCGAGGACGTATTGAAGGGGATCGAGCACTTTGGCAAGAGGAAGCAGTTGTTCCACGTGCACTTCCGCAACGTGCGTGGCACGTTGCCCGAGGACCGAGGCTATTCGGAGGTGTTCGTCGACGACGGCGACATGCCAATGGGTGACGTGGTCCGGGCCCTGAATGCGGTCGGGTACGACGGCGTGATCGACTTCGACCACCCGGTCGGCATCACCGGCGAGGGCCAGCTTCCCAAGCAGTACATCTCGTTCGCCGTCGGCTACATGCGGGGTCTGTTGCACAACCTGTAGGAGGGTTGTGGCGGCCTGGCAGTGGGTTTCGAATCCGGCCGGCTCTCAGACGAGGACGAGTTCCGAACCATGCTCTGCGGCGTCGCTCAGCGGGACTCGAGGAGATGAGTCAGGTTTGCCGCAAAGCGGAATTGGGTGGTCAGTCAACCAGTCATTCAGGATCTCGGGAGGCCGAACTACCAGACATTTGATCTAGCCGACCCTGGATGGACACGACCGACTCCCGTGTCGGGTCAGCCACCTTACTCCAGAATCGTTGTCGCACGAACGGTCAGTCCCGGCCCCCCCACGTCAAGTTCTCCTGAAACGAGACATAGGAGAGGTTTACGACATAGTCCTTTTCCAGGCTCTGGCGGAATGCTCTCAGACGCTTGAGCGCCTCATCAAACCCGGATCGACTTCCGGTTTTTCGGAATCCGCGAAACGCTTCCTGCGTGTCCAGTGTCAACTGGGCATCTCGCAGTCCCTTGGCCAGGAATCCCACTCGCCGGGACGCCGTTTTCTCTCCACTTGCTCTCTCCGCGGCCACTCGCAGCAAACGACGCCCCCCGTTCATCACCTCGGGCGTATAGATCTCGTGTGCGGCCTTGTAGAACGTGCGGAAGTTCAAGCCGTCCGGGTCTTGGCGTTGGTACTTGTTGACGATCGCCTGCCACCGTTTTCGAGTGACAGGCTCGGTCACTCGTTCCCAGTAATCAAAGTACTGCTTCACGGCCGCCTTTGCCTGACCGAATGCTGAGTAATATTCATCCAGGATCTCATCGACAGTCTTGTCGACGGGCAACTGTGTCCGGGCAACCACATACAAGCTCGGCCCCTGCGTCGCCCACATCCCGGTCAAGCTGTCGAGATCTGTCGCCAGCACGCGGTGGCGAAACGCATGTTGGATATCCGCGCCGACACGACGGGCATAATGCACGGGCATGTTGTGACTGCCCAGGGTGATGTTCGGGCGAAAGACCAACCTGGCCCCGGTCGCCGACCATCCTTTCCAGTCGCTGCGGAACTCGCGGCTCGTTTCGTCGGTGTAAGGAAAGAACAGCGAGCTTGCCAATGCGATCACAACACGATTGTTCAGGACTGTTTCGGTGGGCGGGCGACTGTAGTTGGCGTAGGCGTAGCTGATCACCGTTGCGTTCTTGTCGAACTGTCGGGCTTCTCTCTGCACAGCGAGCAGGTACTTTGCGTAGCGGTCCGAAAGCGAACCCAGGTGCCTGGGCCAGCTCCAGCCATCTCGATTTCCGGCGACAAACTCCTTTCGCGCTGCCGCTTCGGCCGCTGCGGTGTCAGTTCGTACGTCCCAGTCAAGGCACCGCTGGCAGACACACTTGCCCGGCGTGTCGTTGGGTTTGCAGTTGATCCAGGGCAGTTTGACGGTCCGGTTCGCTCGCCAGTCGACAACCACCTGTTTCCACAGCTCCGGTTCGGAAACACACATCGACACATTATGTGGTCGCCCGCCGTCCGGTTGTCTTCTGCCATTGGGCAGCAGGTTGAAGAGTTCCGGGCGGGTTTCGCCGAATCGTTTCCAGTAGTCGCGGAAGGCCTCGGCATAGTCGAGGTTATGCCGACGCATGAAGCGGTGTCTCCGCAGCCATTTGTAGACGCCCAGCTTGTAGTTGTAGATGCTGGTCCCGGAACTCCAGGCCTGTCGACCAAGGTGAAGAGAGGCTTCGAACCGCCAGTAACGCTGCATCAATCTGGGCAGCGACCTGGTTTTCCACACACCGGTAACCACGTGCTGCTGCCGCGGCACGAACTCGCCCAAGTCTCCCGGCCACAACCAGCGAACGCCAACCTGGCGTTCAAGAAACTCGTAGACAGCAAACAGCGTCCCCATGTCGACGTGGTAATTGCGAGGATGGTCCGTGCCACCGTCTTTGCCGCACAGGAACAGTCGACGAGCGCCAGATCTGATCAGATATCCATTGGCTGGCAACCGCCCGGCGTCCACTCCGGCCTGACGAGTCGCCTCACAGGGGCCCAGAAAGATCAGGGCCAGGTCCTGGTGCAACTGCCGGTTCAGTTGCCGTTCGGGGATCGCAGCGATTTTCACACCGGTGGCTTTTTGGAGAACTCGCTGGAACTCGTCGGCGGCATACTTGATGACCTGCGGGTTTTCCGGCTTGTCCGCGAGGACCAACAACGCCATGGGCTTGCCGGCCGTCGCCACGGTGAATCCTCGGCGAGATGTCTCGCGGTCAGCGGCTGAACACATCGTCAGACACGACAAAACGGCCACAACCATCTTCAGGTGAAACATCGTTTTTCAGCCTTCCCGGTCAGTCTGTCGTGTGACCACTCTAACCGCAGATTTCCTCGCTGGTGGGTCGCGGGCCGGTTGCCCCGCGCACGAAAAAACCCCTGTTTCTGCAGGGGTTTGCGACCGGGTGCGAAGCGGTGCATCCTGGCCGAGTGCCCAAGAGAGGACTCGAACAATCAGAGAATTACTCGAGACGTGTACAAGTTTCAAGGACAAGCGGTGCGAAATCCGGTGCAGTTGACCGCGAAAATTCCCGAATCGACCCCGAATTGGCCCAGGTGATCGAGGTCTGGGATATCCTGCCGTCGGCGATCCGCGAGGCGATCCTGGCGATGCTCAGGGCGGCTGAGTGAGCCAGCCGGAGGCTCGTGTACTCAAGGCTCCAGTCGCCCAGGAACGGAACCGACCCCCCACCCCGTTTGGGAGGGACTCCCTGACTTATCCCGTGTTCGCTGCCGGGAGATGACGGCTACTTCCTGATCTTGCAGTTGGGCAACGCCTTCTGCAGGTCGGCGACGCCCGCGTCGGTGGTCTCGGTAAAATTGAGGCTGAGCGTCTCCAGTTTGGTAAGCCCCTTGAGATGCACCAGTCCTGCGTCGGTGATCTTCCAACCGCTGAGGTTGAGGGCGGTGTGCGTCTCCAAGGCT
>CAUZJR010000531.1:0-3659 GCA_963580005.1 Planctomycetota bacterium | reverse complement strand
CTGAACCTGGCCCTGAAAGCGACCGATGAGTGGATCGACTGCGGACAACAATTGCTGCTGACCCACGGGGGAGACAGCTTCCGGGTGGTGGTCGACCCCAGCCGGCTCGAACCAGGTGCCCACTTCGGACAGATCCTGGTCCACGACAGCGACAACCCCTCACGCGGGCCGCTGGCTCGTGTGCCGATCACCGTGATCAAGCCCCACGGTGTGCAATCCCCGTCGATCTGGCAGTCGACACTCACATTCCAACCCGGTGACCTCGCACGCCGATTCCTCGATGCACCCCCCGGAGTCACCTGGGCCGATATCTCGCTGACACTGAATTCGCGTCCTGCAACCAGCACCAAGACTCCAGCAACCAGCTCCAGCCAGCCCACGCCCGCCGTGGCCGGTCCCAACCGCAGGTTTGTCCTGCACACTCTTCAATTGCGGCCGGGTCGGAGCTTCAGCGAGGACCAGTCGCGACGCTACCTGACCCTCAGGCCCGGCGCCGAAGTCGTGCACAGCATCCCGGTCGTCCCCGGCCGCATGCTCGAAGTCTGCCTGGCTCAATACTGGTCGAGCCTCGGTTCGTCCTCGGTGGACTGCTCGGTACGCTTCCACGGCATCGTGCCCGACCAGCACGACGTAGCCCTGGCGGCCGGACAGGGGGGTACGCGAGTGAACCTGCAGAATCGGATCGTGGCTGAAGAACTGGCACCGCAGGCCTCGCTGAGTACGCATCGCACCCTGGTGCCGCCAGCCTCCTCGTCGATCAAGACTCTCGACTCGGGACGCGATCACCTGAGCCAGGACCGGCTGATCAGGCAACTGGTGATCGAATACGAGTTCCAACAGGCCCGGGCCGGCTCGGTCGCGCCACGGTTTCCCGAACTCGACAACCAGTTGTACGACTCGCCCTTCGGCAACCAACTCTGGATGCTCTTTGACAGCAACAAGCGTCGAGTCGGCTGCGACGACACGTTTCCGAGTTCGCTGAACCTGGCCGCCGGCTCTTATCGACTGAGATTGCAACTGCGTCATACCGACGAGGCAACCCTCAACAGGCACAAGACGATGCGACTGGCGCTGGACCGACCGCTGAGGAAACCGATCACGGTCAAGATTGCAGCCAACCGAGGTGCAGCGTCCCTGGGACTCCGATCGAGCACCTCCGGCCCCCTGGCCACCGGCCAGTCGCGTTCGATCTTCCTGGTCGCCCCGCGACCCGGCCAACTGCCTTCAGACGCAGCGGCCGGAGACCAACTCAGAGGCACGCTTTACTTTGGCAAGGCGAATTCGGCACGGCACGGAGCCGGACGTCGCCCCGGCGGCTTCGGACTCTCGCTGGTTGTGCCCGCCAAACCGACCTCGAGCCAGCCCAAGTCGAAACCCGCGGCGGGAGACTCGGCCGCCGATCAACGGAAGTTCCTGGTCGATCGTCTGGCCAGGATCCCGTTCGAGACCCGGCGGAAGGAATTCGACGAACTGGCAGCCAAGCTGCTCGCCAAGACTCCCAAGCTCAGGCCAGTCCTGCTCACGCGACTCCAGAGACTCGACAACGTCAAGCACCGCAAGGGACGGCTTCCGGAGGTCGTTGCTGCGGCCGATGCGGTGATCGCCACCATCGACACAGACAAGCTGGCCCGCACGCTCGGGCGACGCGGCGGTCGTTCAGCCGACAAGGCCGTGCTCGTCGATGCGCTCTACCGCAAGGGCCGCGCGCTGGCCTACATGGAATTGCCCCAGGTGATCGCCGCACATCCAATCGCCGATACGGCGGCTCATGACAAGGCCTTCGAGGCGAACTTCAAGGAACTGGGCCGTTGGGTCGACACGACCGAGAAGACCTACGTGCTGCTGCACATCCGCCGCGAACGACGTCGCGGCCGGCCGGCGGTCGCACTGAAATGGCTCACGAAGTACTACCCCGGTACACCACCCAACTTCTGGTACGTCAAGAAACGCCGTGACCTCTACGACGAACTGGGCTGGTCACATTGCCACGAATATCAAAAGAGGTGGCTGCTGGTCCAGTTCCCCAAGACCTACGAGTCGTTCTAGCCCGCCGTAGGCGGGCTGAATAACCGGGCGCCTGCGGTCACGATTCACCGATCCGTCTTCGGCTTGCGCTTGGGTTTCGGCTTGCTCTTGAGTTTGGCCGGAGTGTACTTGTCGGCCCATTTCTTGAGGTAGACACGGGCCAGGGGAGTGCCGTACGTGTCGAGCCGGCCGGAGGTGATGATCCGCCGACCGATCTGGCCCACCTGCTTCGCCACTGCCGGCCGTTTGGCGAAGATCGCCTCGAGTTCCCTGGCCGTCTTTTCGACATCGGCCGGCTTGGCCGTCTTCCCGATCAACTGCCGCACCTTGGTCCCGATCGCCGGAGGCAGCCCGCCGCGTGACCGGCGAGGGGTCACACCCAGCGATGCCAACGTCGGAACCTTGCCGCCCACATGTGCGACGACCGCCTTGAGCACCCCGGGGACATCGACCTGGGTCGAAGGCTGGACCAATGAGAAGTTGTCGGTGACCTTGCCCTTGTTCCCCACCAGGATGGTCAATTCGACCTTGCGATTGAGCCCGTAGGCGCCCGGCCCTTCGATCCCGTCGCCGGAAATCCCCAGTGGGACGTCGCTGGGCAGAGACCGCCTCGCGCGACGCATCCAGTTGACCGTCGCCGTCGGGTCCTCAGTCAGAAACACCACCGCGCCGCTGATCGAAGACTTCTTTTGTCCGAGAAACTTGCTGAGGGTCCGGATCGCGACGATCCCGGGTCGAGTGACCTTGTGGACAAACACCAGCACCACCGGCTTGCCGCCGGCCTGGGCAATCGGGTCAAACGTCTCGTCGGGATCCTTGCCGAACATCCGCTTCACGCTGAACTTCGGCAGGATCTCTCCGACCTGCGGACCAGAAAAAGATCCGTTCCGCCTTGGACGACTTGGCCGGCTTCCTGCTCTTGGACTTCTTGTCCGCCGCCGACAGTGACATCGTCACGGCCAGGCCCATGGCCATGGTCAAACACAGTACTGATGCGACCCGGTGCCATCTCATGTCACATCCTCCCCGCGATTCAACTTCGAAGTGCAATCCACTCTAACAACCCCAGCAGCAAAGCCCGACACCGGTCCCACGCTCCCCTCAAACCTCCGCCGGCCCCATCATTCGGTTTCGCCGGTTTCCCGTTTCAGCGACCAGAGGATCGCATTCCGCAACAGTCGCCTGAATGCCGGCAGTTGGAAGTCCTTGGGATGCCCCAGCGATGTATAGAAGATCCGGCCACCGCGGTAGCTGTGCGTCCAGGCCACAGGCTCGACCGCCGCTCCTTTGACCCGACCGCTCATCAGAGGCACGCACGCCTTCTTCAGCGGATTGACCCGATACAGGGATCCTCCGACATCAAACGGCTTGGTCGACACGCCCTCGAGAATGGGGTGCTTTGACGCCGAGGGCAGCGTGGCAACGGTGGTCACCAGCTTGTTGCCGTGATGACCCACGTAGTGGCCACCCAGGACCTCGGGATCGAATTCCTGCCATTCGGCATGACCCCGGGGGTGCTTGCCCTTGGTGTGAAACGCATGACTGGCCGTGCGGATCCCAACCAGCGGACGCCCCGCGGCCAGGTACTTTCTGACCCGCGCCAGGTCGGCCACCTGGGGGGACCGTCGGCGGAC
>CAUZJR010000530.1:0-3662 GCA_963580005.1 Planctomycetota bacterium | reverse complement strand
AGGGGATGGTGGTCTCCTCGACCCGTCTGGGCGCGATCAGTGCCATGCTGGCCGCACCGCTGATCCTGTGGCTGGGTTGGCAGCAGACGTTTCTGATCTGTGGTGGCCTGGGTCTGGTCTGGGCGGTGGTCTTCGTGTGGTATTTCCGCGATTCGCCGTCCGAGCATCCGGGAGCGAACGCGAGCGAGGTGGCATTGATCAGCGACCCGGCGGCTGGCGAGGTTGGGGCCAAGGCGGTTGGGCGACTGAGTGTGAAGACGCTGGCCTGCAGTGGCAACATGTGGGGGATGAGCCTGGGGCAGGTGTTCGGGGCGATGGGCTACTACCTCTACATCACCTGGTTCCCGACCTATCTTCGCGAGCAGTACGGTTTCAACCTGGCCGAGGCGGGGTTGTTGACCGTCTTGCCTCACGTGGGGGGCTGGGTCGGCTCGGCGATGGGTGGCCGGTTGCTCGACTGGCTGCTGGCGATGACCGGCAGCCTGCGATGGAGCCGGAAGGGGATCTGGCTGGTGGGCAAGACCTGTTGCGGGGTGTTGTTCCTGGTCGCGGCGTCGGTCGAGAACCCGTATGTGGCGGTGGGGATCATTGCGATTGCGGCCTGCTGTTCGGATTCAGCGAGCCCCGCGTCGTGGGCGATGGTCACCGACGTGGGGGGGCAGCATGCGGGGGTTGTGTACGGTGTCCAGAACACCGCGGGTTGCGTGGGGGCTGTGATTTGTCCGTTGCTGGTGCCCGAGGTGGTACGCATGAGTGGTTGGGAGGCGGTCTTGCCGGTGTTTGCGGGGATCTTCTTCCTGAGTGCCGCGAGTTGGTTGTGGGTGGACGCCGGGCGACCGATTGTGGAGGAAGTCGCATGAAAATCCGTGATCGGTTGACTGGAACCGGGATGGTGATCCGATACAATGTGGGTTCCGGAACAGAGTATCCGGCCATGACGCGGGGTGGAGCAGCCCGGTAGCTCGCGAGGCTCATAACCTCGAGGTCGCAGGTTCGAATCCTGCCCCCGCTACTTGAATCCTCGGATCGAACTCAAACCGATCCGGGGGTTACGGAAAAAAGCCGAGGCCGTGTGCCTCGGCTTTTTGCGTTGGATCGCCGGTGGCAAGTCGTCTGAGGTGAAGAGTCAGGTCACGCTGGCCGGAAAGCTGGTGTGCAGCAAGTGCGCCGCTGCTCTCAAGGCCGGGGACCTGCAGATCCTGCTCGATGGCGCTGCGGCCCAGGCGTTGTTCAAGGCACGCTGCTCGGGTCGGCCAAAAGTGGCGACCGGTGCGCTGACCAGGATTGATGGCAACACCCTCTATCTGAAAGTGTCACGGGTGGGCGATCCCAAGCCGAATTGGCAGCCGATGCTCACTCGGTCGTTCAAGGCCCAGACGAAGGATCTGTGGGTCAGCGGCCTGGTGGTCGACCGCAAAGTCGGCTGCGTCTTCCTGTCGGTGGACGGCAAGGGCGTGTACTGCTCGGCATTCGGAGCCAATCGCTTCCAACCGAACAGCAAGACCTGGGAACAGGTCTGCACACTTCGAACCAGCGACGCCAAGCACAGGTTCGTTCTTGCCGAGGGTGGTATCAAGGAAACCAGGGACGGCGGCGCGACGTGGTCGCAACCCATTTCGCCTCCCCAGGGGTTCGTCATTACGGCCAAGACCTGGGTCGCCTACGATGCCCGGCACGACAACCTCTACCTCATGAAGGCCGGCAGCGAACTCTACAAACTGGCCCGCGGCAACTGAACAACGACAGTCTCTTCTGCAGGTCCTGGGTTGAGGGATCAGTGGGCCTGCAGTGCGGCCGCATTCGTGGTCTGGGAACTCTGTGTGGCCAAGCTGCTGAGACCGCAAAGACGTGCAGCGCTGTCGCGCGACCGATTCGTGTCACCGGCGGGCGGTGTGATTGCTGTCGGCACGTGGAAGCGAGATACTGGCTACGTGCCCGACGGCTGATCTGCCGAAGCACTCCCCCCCCGGCTCGATGTCTCTCCTTCTATGTCACAGGACACTCCGCGTCATGCTCCGCATTCTCATCGTGTGCCTGGTTGCCGTGTGCTCGACATCGGGTGCCCTTCGGGCAGACTCACAACGTCCCAACATCGTTTACATCATGGCTGACGATATGGGGATCGGCGACGTGAGCTGTTTCGGCGGCGATCGCAACAAGATCCAGACCGTGCACATGGATGCCCTGGCCGCCTCGGGAATGAGATTCACCGATGCCCACAGCGTGGCGGCCGTCTGCGTGCCGTCACGGGTCGCGATCATGACCGGCCGGTACGCATGGCGCCAGCGGGCCTCTAGTCGCAACGGCCCCTGGGGGTTCCTGGGACCCAGGCTCAAGGCTGACCAGTGGACGCTGGGGCGGATGCTCAAGCAGGCCGGGTACCGAACCGGGTACGTCGGTAAGTGGCACCTGGGCCTGGAGATGACCACTCGCGACGGCAAGGTGCAGGGATCTGAAAACGTCGACTACACGAAGCCCGTCCGCTTCGGTCCGTGGGACATGGGATTCGACGCCGGCTTCATCCTGCCCGGTTCGCTCGACATGTTTCCCTATGCCTACGTCAGGAACGGCAACTGGGTCGGTCGCGTGACGGCCCGGAAGGGCTGGAGCGCGTTCAACCGGGTGGGGCCTGCCGAGGAACACTTTCAGGACACCGAGGTGCTCGACACGTTTTCCAGGCAGGCCGAGGAGTTCATTGCCCGCAATGCCGCCGCGGCTCGAGGCGGGAAACCGTTCTTCCTGTACGTCGCACTGACATCTCCGCATACGCCGCTGAGCCCGAGGAAGGAGTTCCAGGGCAAGAGCCGGATGGGCGTGTACGGGGACTTCGTGATGGAGACCGACGATTGCGTGGGTCGACTGATGACGGCACTCCAACGGCACCAGCTCACCGCCAACACGCTGTTCATCGCCACCTCGGATCACGGAGCCGCGTCGTACGCGGGATTCCGGCGGAAGGCCACTCCGGCACAGGTTCACGAGCTGGAGGCCAGGGGGCACTATCCCAGTGGGGTCTACCGAGGCTACAAGTTTTCCATCTACGAGGGCGGTCATCGCATTCCGTTGATCGCCCGCTGGCCCGGTGTGGTGAAGCCGGGGACTGTCTGCGATCGCCTGGTCGGACTCAATGACCTGTTGGCCACGCTGGCGGATGTGACGGGCACGCGACTCGGACCCGAGCAGGCGGGAGATTCGATCAGCTACCTGCCGTTGCTCAAGAACCCCACCGGTCGGCCGACTCGCGAGACGATGATCCAGCAGTCGACCAACGTGTTCGCCGTCCGCAAGGGGAAGTGGAAGCTGTGCATTGATCCCGGCAGCGGTGCGACGGGTCGTCACGGCAACCGGCCGTTGCCTTCTGAGTCGTGGAAGCGGGCGATCGCGGCGTTTGGTCGCTCACCCCGAAGAACCGACCTGAGGAACCCGGCCTTTGTGCAGTTGTTCAACCTGTCGGAAGATCCGACCGAGTCGAAGAACCTCGCGGAGGGTCGTCCGGAGCTGGTCCGGGAACTCTTCGAGATCCTCGATGACCGGATCGCTCGAGGACGCAGTACGCCGGGTCAGAAGCTCAAGAACGACTTCCCGAAGATCCGGATCCACAATCGCATTCCGGCGTTCGTATTAAGGAAGTGACGAAACCTGCAGGTCCTGGCGGAGGCGGC
>CAUZJR010000529.1:0-3686 GCA_963580005.1 Planctomycetota bacterium | reverse complement strand
CTGGCCTATGACGAGAAGGCGGTCAAGAAGCGGTTGAGGAAGGAAGGGGTGTCGGGTTGGCTGAGTGCGTTTCGCGGCGAGCTGGCCGACGTCGAGCCGTTCGAGGCGGGGGTGCTGGAGGAGTTGATGAAGGGCTGGGTCGAGCGGGAGGGCCTGAAGCTGGGCCAGATCATTCACCCGGTCCGCGTCGCGGTCACCGGCAAACCGGCCGGGGTCGGCATGTTCGAAGCACTCCAGCTGCTGGGCCGCGAGAGCGTGTTGAGGAGAATTGACCGGGCGTTGGAATTGTGCGAGACACCGGCGGAGTCCGAGGGTGCGGAATCATGAATCAACGAGATGAACGAGACAAACGAGACAAACCCGACCAGCCCGATGGCGACGTGGCCGAGGCAGGATCGGTCGACTTCGTACGTCAGAAGGTCGAGTCCGACAACTCGTCGGGCAAGTTCGACGGGCGGGTGGTAACGAGATTTCCTCCCGAGCCCAACGGGTTCCTGCACATCGGCCACGCCAAGTCGATTTGCCTGAACTTCGGGATTGCCCAGGAGTACTCCGGGGAGTGTCACCTGAGAATGGACGACACGGACCCGACCAAGGAGGACGTTGATTTTGTCGAGGCGATCCAGCAGGACATCACCTGGCTGGGTTTCGGTTGGCACGGCGAGGTGCGATATGCCTCGGACTACTTCGAGCAGCTCTACGATTGGGCGGTGCAGCTGATCGAAGCGGGCCGGGCTTATGTCGACAGCCAGACGATCGAGGAGATCCGGCAGAATCGCGGGACGTCGAAGGAGCCGGGGGTGGAGAGTCCGAATCGGGATCGGGCTGTCGAGGAGAATCGCGATCTGTTTGCGAGGATGCGTGAGGGCGAGTTTGCCGACGGCGAGCACGTGCTGCGGGCGAAGATCGACATGGCCTCGCCGCACCTGATCATGCGCGACCCGATCATGTACCGGATCCGGCACGCTCACCATTACCGGCAGGGAGACGAGTGGTGCCTGTACCCGATGTACGATTTCACTCACGGCCAGTCGGATTCGATCGAGGGTGTGACTCATTCGATCTGCACTCTCGAATTTGAAAACAACCGAAGGCTCTACGACTGGTACATCGAGCAGCTGGGGATTTACGCTCCCGAGCAGACCGAGTTCGCTCGGCTGAACCTGACTCACACGGTGATGAGCAAGCGGCGATTGCTGCAGATGGTCACCGAGGGAATGGTCGCCGGTTGGGACGACCCGAGGATGCCGACGATCCGAGGCCTGAGGCGGCGGGGTTACACGCCCGGTGCGATCCGTTCGTTTTGCGAGCGGATTGGCGTGACCAAGTTTGACGGAGTGACCGAGATCGCGTTGCTGGAGCATTGTCTCCGCGAGGAACTGAACCAGACTTCTCCTCGTCGGATGGCCGTGCTGCGGCCGTTGAAGGTGGTGATCGAGAATTTCCCCGAGGGCGAGGTGGAGGAGCTGGAGGCGATCAACAACCCGGAGGACGAGTCGGCGGGGACCCGCAGCGTGCCGTTTAGTCGTGAGCTGTACATCGAGCGTGACGACTTCATGCTTGATCCTCCGAAAAAGTTCTACCGCCTGGGCCCCGGCCGCGAGGTCCGCTTTCGCTATGCCTTCTTCGTGACCTGCCAGGAGGCGGTGACCGACGAGTCGGGCGAGGTGATCGAGTTGCGATGCAGCTACGATCCGGCCACGCGAGGCGGATCGGCACCGGATGGTCGGAAGGTGAAGTCGACGATCCACTGGGTCTCGGCCGAGCACGCCGTGTCGGCCGAGGTGCGACTCTACGATCACCTCTTCAGCGAACCCGATCCGTCGGTGATTGCCCGGGACGAGGACTGGACCAGGCACCTCAACCCCAACGCCCTGGAGACCCTGGGCGAGTGTTTTCTCGAGAGGTCCCTGGGGGAGGCGACCAGTGGTGAGCGGTACCAGTTCGAGCGGTTGGGTTATTTTTGCGTCGACCAGGAGAGTGGTTCGGAGGGCTTGATCTTCAACCGCACGGTGACCATGCGGGACCAGTGGGCCCGGCTGCAAAAGAAGTAGGGGCCGGCCGTGGTCGGGCGCAAAAAAAAGGGCACCGGCATGAAGCCGGTGCCGCGGGGGGGGAAGTGCAACCCTCGCGAGGGTCTGACGCCGGCCGGGTTGGTGGATCCACCTCCGGCGGCGCGTTCCGGGGGCGACGGTGCCTGCAGGGGGGCACCGCGGCCGTGTGTTAGCGGATGACGACCAGCCGGGGCCCGGTGGCCGTACGAGTTCGCCAGCCGTTCATCACCGCGGCGGTGGGAAGCGGTCGACCTGCAGCGGGCCGGATCAGCGACGTGCGGTTGTCGCCGGAGGCCGAGCGGGTCGGGTTGGCCTCGCCCGCGTCGAAGCGACGGGGTGTGCGGGCCGAACGGGTGGAGGTGGCCGCGGCGGGGATGGGCAGCAGCACGGTCTGAGTGGCCGCGGCGCCGTAGGGAGAGTACGAGAAGACGGTGCGGGTGCCGACCGGGATGCTTCGCATCACGGTGACCGGCTGCAGCATCGCCACCTGTTGAGTGACGTAGCGGACCGAGTTGACGGCGACCTTGCGGGTCGAGGTGTGAGCGACCATGCGGGTGACGTTGTAGGAGACCTGGCGAGCGCCCGGGACGGCGACCGTCTGGGTGACGGGGACCTGGTGAGTGATCATGCTGCCGACGTACTCGCGGCTGGCAATCACCGTGGGAGTAAAGGCCTGACGGATCGCAAACGAGGTGCGGTTGATCAGCCCGAACAGATCGGGGCGGTTGTCGTACTGGCAGGGCGTGATGCGAGGCACCTGGCGGAACCGGGTGACCCATTGCCCGGACGGCTGCTGGACGGTCCGGTAGTTGGTCACCGTCTGGTAGTTGACCGTGGGCACCTGCACCGTCTTGACCTCGGTCACAGGCCGGTACTCGGTCACCTGCTGATCGACGTACTTGGTTTCAATCACCGGCCGCTGCACGGTCCCGGTGACCTGGCGGTACTCGGTGACCGGGATCGACTGGTAGTAGGTCTGAGTGACAGGTCGGATGCAGTAGCACGACCCGGCTCCGGGCAGGAACTGGGCCTGAGCGTCACCGCCCAGGAGGGCCAACAGCGATGCGACGGCGCAGAGAGTGGGGCTCAAATTGACAGACATGGGCACAGTCCTACCACGCGATGAGGTTTTGACGGGAGAGTGTTGAGTGAGCGCGTCGAGGCGAGAGTGGCTGCCGACGACGTTGAGTGAGGCGGGCTTTTAGTGGATTTCCGCCGAGCGGGTCAAGCCCGTTCACAGCCCGCCGCAGGCGGGCTAGAACAGCATCTGGAGCATGCGAGGGAGAAACATGCCGAGTGTTCCCAGGGCAATCCCGACCATCGCCTTGCCGCGTCCTCCGAGCCCCTTCGAACTCGTTTCGCCGATCCCGACCAGCCCGGTGTAGACAGCCACCAGGCCGGCCACCAGAGCCGGCAGGCTGGTCCAGATCACAGGGGGCACCAGTCCCAGCCCGGCCAGCAGCGTGGCGATGATCCCTGCCGCCAGGCTGATACCGCACGACTTGGATGACGCCCCGACCGGCTCGTCCTCGTCCCAGTCGTCCTCTTCGTCCTCTTCGGAAGCGTCCTCAGCGGTCGCCTCGTCCAGTTCCACCGGATCGGCCTCGGGCATCTCGGGCATCTCGGGCAACT
>CAUZJR010000528.1:0-3713 GCA_963580005.1 Planctomycetota bacterium | reverse complement strand
TGGCGCTCCAGGTATCGGAGGCTTCACCGTACTTGAGGCTTCCCAGCACATCGCTGCGTCCGACGACGGCACTGACGGGGATGCCGTTGCCCAGTCCCTTGCCGAGTGCGACGAGGTCGGGCGAGATGCCGTATTTTTCGAAGGCGTACATTCGTCCGGTCCGTCCGAAGTTCGACTGGACCTCGTCGAGAATGAACAGGATGTCGTGTTCGCGGCAGAAGGATTCGAGCAGTTGGAGGTAGGCCGGTGGCGGGTGGTAGCTGCCGCCTCCGCCGAGGTACGGTTCGGTGATCAGCGTGCCGATCGTCTCGCCCAGTTCGTCCCAGGTCTGTTCGAGTTCTTCGCGGTAGGTGGTCAGATCGAGTTCTTCGCCGTAGCGACTCGCGTCGTCCCAATCGGACATGGGGAAGCTGATGAAGCGGACGCGGGGGTCTCGGTCGTGATCGGTTTCACATCCGGTGACCGCACCGGCGAGTCCCTTCTTGCCGTGGAACCCGTAGCGGGTGGCCAGGATCGTGTCTCGGTCGGGCCGCAGGTGCAGGCAGGCCCAGAGTGCTTTCTGTATGGCTTCGGAACCTGATGCGGCCCAGCAGACCGAATCGAGCCGATCGCCTCCGGGGCTGGCCGCGAGGTTATCCAGCAGCCGCTCGACGGCGGTCGCTTCGATCTCGGTCACGGCGTTGTAGGCGGTCAGTGCGAGTGCTTCGGCGTAGCCGGGGCCGCCTGAGAGTGTTTCGGTGTTCCAGCCGAGCAATTCGGCGAGTCGTGCCAGCCAGGCTCGAGGGTTGTGTCCGAGGTTGGCGACGAGGACGCCGGAGGAGTAGTCGTAGAGTCGTCGTCCTTCGGGGGTCCAGTGAAAGACACCTGCCGAGCGTGCCAGCACGGCCTGGGTCGGAGTGAACGTGCGAAGTGCCACCGGTTCGCGGGTACCGATGACCTGGCGAGCTGCGTTGGAGCGGTCTTCGCCGGGGAACTGGATCGGGGAGGTCATGTGTGTTGCCGAGCCTGACGGGTTGTTGCGGAGGTCTGCGAGTCTAGCAACCCGCGACGGCGGTGTGGAGCGGTGTGCTGCGGTGTGCTGCGGTGTGCTGCGGTGTGGTGTTCCCAAGTGTGGTGTCTTGCGTCCCGCTGCGCCGGTTCCGACAATGACCCCCTGAGGGCGGCGAGTAATCTGCGCTGCCGCTGAGGCATGCAGTCTGACGAGGAGCACCATGAGCGATCGACCCCGCGTGATTCTTAGCGCGTTTGCCGACGAAGCCGCCAACCACAAGTCCGCGATCGAACAACTCTCGGTCATGGCTGCCGTTGGCCTGAAATACTACAGCCCCCGGTTCATCGACGTGGAGGGGACCGGGGAGGTGAAACACGTCGTCGAACTCGATGACGCCGAACTGGCCCGGTTGAACGAGCTCCATGAGGAGTTCGGCATGAGCGTGACGGGGATCGGGGCCCGGATCGGCAAGATCAAGCTGCTCGATACCGAAGACGGCTCGCACAACGTCTTCGTCCCCTTCGACGAATACCTCGACGGCGAGGTCGCCGCGACAATCCGCGTGGCCCAGGCCCTGGATACCAAGCTGATCCGTGGCTTCTCGTTCTACCATCCGCAGGGTTCCGATCCGCAGGACCACATCCCGCAGGCGGTCGAGCAGCTCGGCCAGATCGTTGAGCGGACCAGTGCGGCCGGGCTGGTGTATGGCCTGGAAATCGAGCCGAACCTGGTCGGTGAGACGGGCGAGTTGCTTGCCGAACTGTGCCGCCAGGTGGCTCACCCGGGCATGGTCTGCATCTTCGACGGCGGCAACGTCGCAGCTCAGAACAAGACCCGCCTGCAAGTCCACGGCGAACTGGTCGACATGATCGATCACATCGGCTGGATGCACATCAAGGACTACACGATTGACCCCAGCCTGACGTGGACCGGTGCGGTCGATGAGGAGCGTCTGAAGAACTTCGTGCCCGCCGATGTCGGCGACTCGGGGCACGACGCGCTGCTTCGCGAATTGAAGGGCCGCTTGCCCGCACTCGAGACGAAAATGCAGGACCTGGGTGCGCCCGGCTTCTTCCTGGAAGTCGAACCTCATCTCAAGGGAGGCGGTCAATTCGGTGGGTTCAGTGGACCCGACGGGATTGGAGTCGCACTGCGGAGCCTCTGTCGTGTGCTGGATTATGTCGGCATCGATTATTCGTTGAGGGACTTTTCAGATATTCAGGCGGCTCGAGGTTTCTAGAGTCTCTGCTCGAGAGGTAGGTCAGGCTGTGCCTGACTTCAAACCACCAATCCCCAACGCCACTGGATGCGACGTGTGGGGGACGGTATGAAGGTGTTGGGGAATGCGAGTCAGGCGTAGCCTGACCTACAAGCGGGTTGGGAACTTGAGATGAGCGGGTACGATCTTGGCAGACTGACGGAACTGGTTGCCTGTCCCGAGTGCCACTCGAAGCTGGTGCTGGTCGGTGAGACCGGCGACAACCTGGTCTGCTCGGGAGCGGAGTGTCGGCTGAGTTTTCCGATTCGCGAGGGGATCCCCGTGCTGCTGATCGACGAGGCCGAGGCGCTTGAGGGTTCGGAATGGAAAACGGCCGTGGGAGATTCTCTTCCAGAGGCCGAATCGGGGCGAGAGGACGAGTCATGAGCTGGATCCGCATTGCTGTTGTTGTGTCGGTCGCCTGGTGGTCGACAGTCGCTGTCGTTCCCAACGTCTTGGCCCAGACCAAGACCCAGTCCCAGACCCAGTCCCAGACCCAGTCCCAGACCAAGTCCCAGACCAAGTCCCAGACCAAGTCCCAGACCAAGTCCCAGACCAAGTCCCAGACCAAGTCCCAGACCAAGTCGAAGGCCAAGGCCAAGGCCAAGCGATACACGTTTCGCAAGCTCCACGATCCCAATGGCATCGGCAAGTTCTACATGGGTCGCGAGATTGCTCACGTGATGGGCTATGGATTCAACGGTGCCGGGGCCCGTTGGCTCGAGCGAGCCGAGCGTGAGCGTGAGGAAAAACTGATGCTGATGGTCCGCTCGTTGAAGCTCCAGCCCGGCCAGACCGTCGCCGACATCGGCTGTGGCAGCGGAGTGGTGACGGCGTTATTGGCCCGAGCGGTGGGTGTCGAGGGCAAGGTGATGGGAGTCGACGTGCAGCCTCAGATGCTGGCTCGGCTCCAGATGCGAATGAAGAAGTTCCGCATCCCCAACGTGACCGCCGTGCGGGGGACTCAGAAGAGTCCTCGCCTGAAGGCCGGCACGATCGACCTGGCGATCATGGTCGACGTCTACCACGAGTTCGAGTTTCCCTACGAGATGATCACCGAGATTTCCAAGACCCTGAAACCCGGCGGGCGATTGGCGTTCGTCGAGTACCGCATGGAAGACCCCAAGGTGCCGATCCTGCTGGTGCACAAGATGACCGAGAAGCAGGTCAAGAAGGAGATCAGCCAGGAGTCGTTCGGGCTGAAGTTCAAGCGGACGATCGGCGTGCTGCCCCGGCAGCACATCGTGATCTTCGAGAAGATGGCTGCCGCCGCCTCGCAGCCTGGCCAGAAGAAGCGAGGCCAGAAGAAACGAGGCCAGAAGAAGCGCACCGCCGGCAAAGCTGGCAGTCGATGAACGAGCCGGTCGAGGGATTCGACTGGAACGACCGCGTGACGTTTCTGCGTGCCGGGGTCGTCGTCGAGGTGATCGTGCTCCTGGTCGGGCTGGGCCTGGGTTGGCTGGT
>CAUZJR010000527.1:0-3714 GCA_963580005.1 Planctomycetota bacterium | reverse complement strand
TTCGCCGGCCAAAACAACGTCTGGCGTTTCGAGGGCAAGACCCCGCCGGCGGGCAGCCACCCGCTGACCTTCACGCCGACGCTGGCCCCGCTCCACAAGATGCGAAACAAGGTCTCGCTGATCACCGGCCTGGATCGCACCTTTCAGCACGGGACCGACTCGCATGCTCAGTGCGCGTCCTGTTTCCTGACCAGCTTTGCGCCCTTCGAGGTTAAGAACTCGGCCTATCCACTCGCCCGCACACTGGATCACATCGCGGCCGACAGCATCGGACAATCGACGCCCTACTCCACTCTTGAGCTCAGCTGCAACGACCACAAGAACAACATCGAGTCCATCTACTTCGACAACATGTCGTGGTACGGCACCGGTCATGTCGCTCCGTCGATGAGAAATCCTCGCAAGATCTACGACCGGCTGTTCGGCACCCGAGCCAACTCGCGTTTTCGAAACATCACCGACCTGGCCCTCGGCAACGCCCACCAGTTGAAGCGGCGACTGAGCACCAGTGATCGACGCAAGTTCGACGAGTACTTCGAGGCGGTGCGGACCATCGAGAAACGCATGGACCGCATCGACTCGATGAAGTCCGAACTGGCCGCGGCCGACATCAAGCGGCCGGCCGAGCATTTGCCTCGCAACGAGTACATCCACCTGATGGGCGATCTGATGGTGACCGCATTTCAGATCGGCGTGACCAACATCGGTACGCTGATGGTGGGCCCCGAACGCTGGACGACGCCAACCAACTGGGAGGGAATCCTCGACCGGCCGCACAGCCATCACGCCATGACCCACGCCCCGCAAAACCACCTGGAAGACCTGCTCAAGCTCGACCGCTTCCACGTCTCGGCATATGCCCGGCTGCTCGAGCGGATGGACGGCATCGAGGAAGCGGGCGGAACCACTCTGCTCGACAATACCATCTTCACTCTCGGAGCCGGCATGGGTGACGGGACAACGCACCAGTACAACGACCTGCCACTGGTCGTCGCCGGCGGCGGAGGCGGAACGCTGAAGCTGGGCAAGCACGTCCACTGCAAGACCGGCACACCATTGGCCAATCTCTGGCTGACCCAGCTGCAGTGCCTCGCCATCAAGAGCAAATCGTACGCCGACAGCACCGGCACGCTCTCCGAGATCCTGGCGTGACTGACCCCGGGCTCCCGGTTTTTCAAGGGGCTGCTATGAGAAGCTCCACAGGCGAGCGGCGTTTCGACCGAGGATCTTCTCGCTGTCCTCTTTCGAAAAGAACGGCGTCTTGCTACGGATCAGGTCGATCTCCTTGTCCAACGTCGGCCGGCTGTAGGCAGCTCTGGCCGCGCCGGGGTACCCCGTCCCGAACAGCAACCGATCCGGGCCGAACGCTTCGTAGACCCGTTTCACGTGCGGCAAGGCATCGGCAAAGGGGTACTTGCCCGACTTCGACACCGAGCTGAGTTCGGAGATCTTGACCCAGACGTTGCGATAGCGGGCCATGCTCAGCAGCAACTTGAAGTCGGGTTCGGGATCCTTGGCTCCCAGGTCGACCTGGCTGAAGTGATCGACGACGACCTTCACCTTCGGAAAGGCCCGGACCATCCTGGCGAGCTTGGGCAACTGCTTGGGGCCGATGAAGAAGTTGAACACGGCCCCCAGCTTGTCCGCCTTCTTCCACAGGCGGTGCGTTTCCCGTGCATCGATCCAGCCGTCGCCACCGTGTCTGCCGTTCTCGTAGTAGATGGCGCTGAACCGCATGCCGTGGAGGCCCTGCTTCTTGATCCAGAACTCGAGTTTGTCAGCCACCCCCGGATCGGTCGGATCGATGAGCCCGTGCCCCTTGAGACGCTTGGGATACCGTTTCACACAGTCGGCGACGTAGCTGTTGTCCCAGCCGTGATAGATGACCTGGACGAGGACCGAGTGCGTACAACCGTGCTGGTCCATGTCCTTGATCAGCATCTCGACGGTGCCCGGGTGAGGTGCTCCCTTGAAGTCCTTGTTGTACGGATGGGGAAACGGGTAGCGACGCGGGTCGTTCGCCCAGACGTGCATGTGAGTGTCGATGATCGGCGGCTTCGCCGACCCGCCACGCTGGGCGGCCCCGATCGGTTCACTCAAGGTGCTCTGCACCGACAGAGTGCCGGCGGCGACCGCGGTGTGCACGGCGGTTTGAAGAAAGTCGCGGCGGTCGACGTTCGATTCGGTTGCGGCACCGCGGCAGGCGGGCTGGCGTTGCATGGGTTTCTGCTCAGCAGGCTGGGTTCGAGGAACCGGGGTAGTCTAGATCGTGTAGTCTTGAACAACCATGGACTTCACGTCACGTCATACGGTTGCCGAGTTGATGGACCAACCCGGGCTCGACGAACAGCTGCATCGGCAGGCACTTCGCGGCTTGCGGCGGGTGAACTGGTTCAGCCGCAGCAGCGGCATTCTCTGGTCGGCGATTCGGGACCTGGCGCGGCAGGTCGAGCACAGGCCGTTGCGGGTTCTCGACATCGCCTGCGGCGGCGGCGACGTCACCGTCGCCATTGCCCGCCGGGCGCAACGGGCCGGGATCGAAGTGCAGGTCGCCGGTTGTGACATCAGCCCGGTCGCCGTTCGGCACGCACAGCAGCAAACCCAGGAGGACACCACGCAGGTGGAGTTCTTCGAACTGGATGCGCTGACCGATTCGCTGCCTGACGACTACGACGTCCTGGTCTGCTCGCTCTTTCTGCATCACTTGGCGGAGCCCGAGGCGGTCGAGCTGCTGAGAAGAATGTCGGCCGCGGCGCGGCACCTGGTGCTCGTCAACGATTTGCGTCGAACACAATGGGGGTACTGGCTCGCACGGTTTGGGTGCCGGCTGCTGACCCGTTCCCACATCGTGCACACCGACGGACCCCTGTCGGTGGCGGCCGCCTTTACGACCGAAGAAGCGCTGCAGCTGGCCAGTCGGGCGGGAGTCGCTGACGCGGCAGTCTCCGGACATTGGCCTCAACGGTTCCTGCTCAACCTGAGGCGTTCATGACCATCTCCGCCACGATCGATCTGCACGAGGCGGCGGGCACTGGCTGGGATGCGGTGGTGGTCGGAGCGGGACCGGCCGGATCGGTCGCCGCACGAGAATTGTCATCATGCGGTCTCCGCACATTGCTGGTCGATCGCAAGTCCTTTCCGCGGAACAAGGTCTGCGGGGCGTGCGTCAACGGACGAGCGGTGGCAGCCCTGGCACAGCTTGGGCTCGACGGGATCCTAAAACGGTCTCACGCAGTTCCCCTGGACTGTTTCCGCGTGCAAAGCTGCGGACGGCGGGTGGATATTCCACTGCCGGCGGGCGTTGCCGTGACCCGAAGTGCCCTGGACGCCGGCCTCCTCGAAGCGGCCGTCGAAGCGGGAACGGACTTCCTGCCGGAAACGTCGGCAACCCTGCTGGACGTCTCCGCCGGCGGCAGTGCCCGGGAAGTCAAGCTTGTTCAAAGTGGACAGAATCGGGGAAACACCCGGGCCGCCTCCGCCAAAGTCGTCCTGCTGGCCGACGGCGTGGGGAACTCGAGTCTGCCGCGACATCACCGGCTGCAGAGCCAGGTGGCGGCCTCGTCCCGCATCGGCTTCGGAGGAGTAATCGACATCAACAACTGTCCGGAAAGTTACGAAACCGGGACGATCTCCATGGCGGTCGCAACAGGCGGCTATGTCGGACTGGTACGGGTGGAGGATGGCAGCCTGAACATTGCCGCAGCTCTCGATCCG
>CAUZJR010000526.1:0-3720 GCA_963580005.1 Planctomycetota bacterium | reverse complement strand
CAGCAAGAACACGACGTCGATCAGCGGTGTCATGGCCTGGCTGTCGTCACGCTGGCGGTCGTAGTGGGCCGAGGGGATCTTCATGGGCTGCTGCCTGGGTCGTGTCTTGCGGTGTCTGGCGGAGTGTTTCAGTGAGGCAGCACGGCGTAGCCGATGCGTGTGATCCCGGCTTGTGCGCAGGCGACCATCAGCGGTTCCACCGCCCGAAACGGAACCCGCCGATCGCCTCGAATCCGCACCTCATACCCACCCGAGTTCGCTCCGGCTGAAGCTTCCGCCAGCAGGCTTTTGATCTGTTCGAGCGTGACGATGCGGCCTCCGACGTGCAGGGCCTGGTCGGCGGTGACGGTGACCACGAGTCGTCCCGGCACCTGAAGCTGGTCGTCCTGGACTTCACCAACCAGCGGCAATTGGACCGGTTCGGTCGATTCACTTCGAGCGGTGTGGCTGGCGACCAGGAAGAAGATCACCAGCAGGAAGACGATGTCGATCAGGGGTGTGAGGTCGAGCGAGATGCCCAGCCGTCGCACTCGGGTGGGGATTCTCATTCGGAGGCTTCCCCAGGTCGTTCGGTTGGCTCGGGCCGCTCGATCGCCACCGGCGGCACGCGTCGTTCACGGCGTCCGCTGCTCTCTGCTGTGGCGGCAGGCGGATCACTCGCGACCCTCTTCTTGCGGCCTTCGAGCCCGCCTCGGCCCAGGCTGGCCCGCTTGAACCCTGCCCAGGCGTGTTCGGCTCTAAGGCTGGCCTCGGCCACCAGTTCATCGATCCGGTTGCGGAAGATGGCAAAGGCCGAGAGTGCCGGGACGGCGACTCCCAGGCCCATCAGGGTGGTGACCAGTGCCTGGTAGATGCCCGGTGCGAGTTCGCTGACGGGAGGATTGAGCTTGGTGGCGAATTCCTGAAAGGCGACGATCATGCCCCAGACGGTCCCCAGCAGTCCCAGCATCGGGGCGATGGTGCCGATGACCGAGAGGTACTCGATTTTGCGGAACAGCCGGGCGGCCTGTTCGGCACTGGCATCTTCCATCGACTTCTCGACCGCCGCATACCCCAGAGGCGCCTCGGCGAGGCCTTCTGCGAGCACCGCGCCCAGGAAACTGGGCCGTTCGCGGCACAGCCGGTCGGCTTCGGCGAAGCGGCCGGTGGACACCATCGCCGAGACCGAGTCGGCCAGGCCCTCGGGCATCAGAGACTTGCGGCGGATGGTCAGCAGGTGCTCGACGATCAGGGCCACCATCGCCATCGACAGGCCGAGAATCACCAGCCCGATCGTGCCTCCGGCTCGGAGCAGTTGCCTGAGTGTCATGCCATCGGCGGGTGCGGCGTCCTGGTCAGTCGAATCAGAGCTTGGGGCAGAGGCAGGGGCAGGGGCAGGGGCGGGGGCAGGGTTTTCGAGGGGTTGGGTTGCCGGGGGTGTGTTGGTGGGGCCGGTGTCTGGTGCAGTGTCTGCTGGTTGCTGTGCGTGGGCGGCAGCGAGGCACAGCAGCGTGACGAGTGCGGTGAGTCGTAGGTGTTGGGGGGTCATTTCGAGCGGCTTTTCGTGGGTGGTGCGGTATTTCGGGATGTGGCCGATTCGCGTGCGGCGGGTGTCCCGGCGAATCGTCGTCTCAGGTCCCGGTACAGTGTGCCGGCGGCGGCGGGCTGGTTGTCGTTGAGCAGAGCATCGGCGGCACGTTGCGTGGCGTGTGCTGCGAGGTGTCGGTCGTCGTCGAAGACCAGCGACGTCCACATCAGTGCCGAGGCGGCGGGTTGGAACTGTTGCGACTGGAAGCGGGCCAGTCCGATCACGTACCACGGCCCGCCGCGCAAGTCCAGTGGCATCGAGCGGACGTGTCGGGTCCATTGTGCGAGCTGTTCGGGGGTGGGCTTCTTGTTCCGGCTGTCGGCTCGCCAGCACTGTGCGAGGGCGAGTCCGCGGACTCGTGGGTCGGGCGAAATTCTCAACCGCCGCAATTCGGTCTCGGCCTCGTTGGCGTACGCCGTGTCTCTCAGCAGATGGCTGGCCGCCAGCAGCTTGGCGACATCATTGCCACGGCCGCGCCATGCTCGAGCCTCGCTCGCCACCGCCGCGTCGACCGACCCGGTGATTCTCCAGTCCAGCGGAACCAGTTCGAAATGGCGAGGCCGGGTGGGTCCTTCCGAGAGGCTCAGGAAGTGCGACCCGGCCCGGCGGTAGTCACCCGAGTACAGTGCACAGCGGACGAGCCCTGCGAGCAGTTCTCGGCGGACCCATTTCCGCGAGGACTGTTCGAGAGCCTGTTGGAACGAGCGTTCGGCGACGGTGATTTCGCCGCGGCCCAGGTGTCTGAGTGCGGCCTGGTGCTGTGTTGAGCGGAGTGGTGTGACCGAGACGATCCTGTCGACGGGAACTCGCCACGAGGCAGCTCGTCCGCGGGCGGTGATCACCAGTTCGACGGCGTTGTATTCAGTGATCTTGCCAACGTGAGTCAGTCGCCCTCGGCCATTGGGTTGTCTTACGACGACCCGATCGCGTCCCTGTGCGGACGCCGGTGCCGAGCCGAGTGTGACGGCCAGGCAGGCAACGAGCCATTCGCTGGCGACGCGGACCCGGCGACGTCGAGGACGCTCAGCGGGGCTTTGTCGGGGCGGAGAAGGTCTTGATGTCACGATAGCGGTACCGCCCGCCGTTCTGGAGGGCGAGTTTCTTGACGTAGTGGTTGGTGGTCAATTCGGCTCCGAGTCCGAACTTGATCGCGTGGATCCGAGTGCGTCCGCGATTGCGGCGGAGAAGTCGTTCCATGTCGCCGGGGTGGATGGCGGAGTTCTGATCGGCATCGGTCAGGAAGTAGATCACCTCGGGTTCCAGAGCCAGCGCCTTGGCCAGGGCGGGGTAGTGGAAGGTGCCGCCGTCGGGAGTCACCCCGGCGATCTGCTGCCGTGCGAGGGTCTTGTTGATGTCGGTGGCCCGATGCAGGGTCTCTCGTCCGCCCAGGGTCAGCAGGCGGCTTTGCACGTTGTAGAAGATGACCTGGAACTGCTGGGTTTCATCGAGGTGCTGGAGGCTGGTGACCAGCTCGGCCTTGGCCACCTCCAGGGCGTGTTCCCGGTCCATGCTTCCCGAGCGGTCGAGCACGTAGACGAAGCGGGTGCCGCGGTCCCGGATGCCCAGGAACTGGGTTTCGCCCTGCTTGAGTCCGGCCAGGGGGGGTGCTGTGGTGAGTGCAGAGCCGGGCAGCAATTTCGAGGGTTCCGCCAGCGGAGACTTCGGCGAGCGGGCACCGGGTCCGAGGATCTGGGGAGCGGACGCTTCGGGGAGATTGAGCAGGCTGTCGACGGTCGAGCTGTCGCGGGTCTCGATCTCGGCCTTCTCGGCGGCGGCCTGGTGGGTGGGTGGCTGGGGAGGCGTGTTTGATTCGGCCAGGTCGGACGAGATCGCCTCGGTCTTGACGACCAGCCCCACGTCGCGGAACTCACCGGCACCATCCTCACCGGCAGTCTCCCGGCAACTCTGCAAGCCCAGGGCGCAGGCGGCCAGCAGCACCAGGTGCAGCAGGACCGAGGCGATCCAGCCCGGGAGGGCACGATTCTGCACGACACGCGGTCCCGACACGGTGCTCATCGAGAGTCATTCCTAGCGAGACGGTGGTCGGGCCTAGCGAGACGGTGGTCGGGAGGTCGGTTGGGACTTGCTGCCCCGTCCCGAAGCGGGACCGGCAGCCGGCGCGGCCCCGGCCTGGGACTGGGACTGGGACTGGG
>CAUZJR010000525.1:0-3734 GCA_963580005.1 Planctomycetota bacterium | reverse complement strand
GATGACGAGGTGCTGGGGTGTGGCGGCGTGATGGCCCGCCACGCTGCGGCCGGGGACGAGGTGTACGTGACGGTGGTCGGTCGAGGCATCCCCGAGAAGTTCTCGGACGAATCGGTCGCCAGGTCGCGGGCCGAGTTGGCCGAGGCGCACCGGGTGCTGCAGGTGACGGATTGCCGGTTCCTGGACTTTCCCGTTCCGCGACTGGATACGGTGCCCGGTCACGAGCTGGCCGATTCGCTGGGTCAGCTGGTGTCCGAATGGCAACCTCACACGGTCTACCTGCCGCACCACGGCGACATCCACACCGATCACGGCCACGTGCACACCGCCGGGCTGGTCGCGGCCAGGCCGCTTGAGGGCTGCTCGGTGCGGCGCGTGCTGGCCTACGAGACGCTGTCCGAGACCGAGTGGGCTCGACCGAGCGCCGACACGGTGTTCCAACCGACGGTGTTCATCGACATCGAGCCGTTTCTCGAGCAGAAGATCGAGGCGATGCGGTGCTACCACAGCAAGCTGGTGCCGCCACCTCATCCCCGATCCCTGGAAACGATCCGGGCCCTGGCTCGACTCAGGGGCTCGACAGCTCACCTGGCGGCGGCCGAGGCATTCATGTTGGTACGAGAAATCCATGAGACCAGTGAGTCTCCAACAGACACGGCAGGATGACCATGACGACCCAGCCCAGCGATCCCAGCTCCTTCAACCCGTTCCCGCCCCCGTTCCCGAACCAATTCACGCCCCAGTTCCCGTTGGGGGCTCAGCCACTGGCTGCCGGGTTCCGCAAGGACGAGGCCGAGGAGTCGTTTCTGTCGGAGTTGAACCTGCGTCTTGCGGCGGCTCACGACCTGGAGCTGATCGATCAGCCCGAGCGTTTTCCGACGTTGCACGTGGTCGGCCCACCCCGTTCGGGCACGACGTTGCTGATGCAGTTGCTCGCGGCTCATCTCGATGTCGGATACATCAACAACCTGATCGCCGCCTTCTGGCGTGCTCCTCTGTACGGCATCCGGCTCTCGAAGAAACTCTGCCCTCAAGCTCCCGCGTCGCGATTCGTGTCGAGGTATGGTCGGACCGAGGAGATCACCGAGCCCCATGAGTTCGGGTATTTCTGGAAGGAGCTGCTGGGTTGCAGCGACCTGTCCGAGCCGATCGAGGGACAGTTGGAGACGATTGACTGGGAGCGTGTCCGGATGCTGTTGACGGCGATGACTCACGAGTTTGGGTTGCCGGTCGTGTTCAAGTCGTTCCTGGTCGGCTGGCATGCCGAGCGGATTTGTCATGAATTGAGCAGGACCTGCGTGGTCCAGATCCGCCGCGACCCTGCCGACACGGCCCGGTCGCTGTACGGGATGCGGAAGAACTACGGCGGCTCGATCGACACCTGGACGTCATTGAAGCCTCGGGAATACGCGTGGTTGAAGGACGAGCCGGTCTGGGACCAGCTGGTCGGCCAGGTCCATTTCCTCGAGCGTCGATTCGACCGCGAGGTGGCCGGTGTGGATCCGGCTCGCGTGCTGCGGGTCGAGTACTCTCGGTTGTGTGCCGATCCTCGCGGAGTGCTCGAAGAGGTCCGCGAGCTGCTGTCTCGTCAGATGCAGGACGGTGTCGAGGTCAATTCGCGGGGTACGCCTCCTCGTGAGTTCCGTCTGAGTCGTGGTGGTGAGATTTCCGGCGAGCAGTCTGCGCTGCTGTCGGCGGCGCTCAAGCGGTTTGGTCCCGATGGTGATGCGGGTCTTCGGGAGGTTGCATGAAGACGGCGTGGCTGGCTCCACGTGACCCTCGCTGGTCGGCCGCTCTGGCCGTGCTGGCTCACGATGTGTATCACCTGCCCGAATATGTCGAGTTGGCGGCCGGTGACGAGGGGGGCGAGGCGGTGGCGTTCTGGGCCGAGCACAACGGGCAGACGATGCTGGTGCCGTTGCTGGAACGCAGGCTGCCCGAGTCTCTGGGCGGCGATGAGGCCTGGCGCGATGCCGCGGGTCCCTATGGGTATCCGGCACCGTTGTTGTCACCTGGAGCCGACGTGGGGAGTTTCGTGTCGGCGATGAGCGACGCGGCATCCGACCGCGGGCTGGTGACCGCGTTCCTGAGACTGCACCCGTTGCTGGGGCCCGGTGGGGCCGACTGGTCCGGCCCGGTTGACGATCAGAGGATGGTGCGTGTCGAACACGGGCAGACGGTGTTTGTCGACCTGGCGCTGGACGAGCAGCAACAATGGAGCCAGGTCCGGTCGCGGTTGAGGTCTCAGATCAGGAAGCTCACCCGCGAGGGTTTCTCGGTGGCCTGGAACGACTGGTCGCGATACGGCGAGTTCCTGGCGATCTACGAGCAGACGATGCGGCAGGTCGCCGCCGGCAGCCGTTACTTCTTCGCAGCAGACTATTTTTACGGCCTGAAGGCGGCGCTGGGCGATCGACTGCACTTGGGCCTGGTCAAAGCGCCCGGCGGAGGTGGTGAGATTGCCGCCGCGGCGGTGTTCACCGAGGTGGACGGGTTGGTCGAGTACCACCTGGGCGGGACGGCCGACGACTGGCGACGAGCCGGACCCAGCCGGTTGCTGTTCGATTCGGCCCGGAAGTTTTTCGGAGCCGAGGGGGGGCGTGGGAACCGGGCCTTGCACCTGGGTGGCGGGTTGGGGGGTGGTGAGGACTCGCTGTTCGTGTTCAAGGCAGGGTTCTCGAAGTGCCGCGCCCGATTCGAGACGCTGCGATGGACTCTCGACCCCGACGCCAACCGCCAGGTCGAGTCCGTCTGGCGAAAGGTTCACCGGACCGATACCTTCGACCCGGACTTCTTCCCACGCTACCGCCAGCTTCCTCCCACGACGCCCAAACCGGATGCTCTCGATGCACGTCCTGTTTGTTCATAAGAACTTCCCGGCTCAGTTCGGTCACATTGGCCGCCACCTGGTGGACAACCACGGGTTCGGGTGCAGTTTTGTCTGTGAGTTGCCCTCGGCCAATCTCGATGGGATCGAGCGGATCCAGTACAAGATTGCCGGCGGTGCCACTCGCGACACGCACTACTGCAGCCGCACGTTTGAAAACGCCACCTGGCACGCTCATGCCGTCTACGAGGCGATGAAGGCCCGACCTGACGTGAAGCCCGACCTGGTGGTGGGCCACAGTGGGTTTGGTTCGAGCCTGTTCCTGGCCGACCTGTACGATTGTCCGATCGTCAACTACTTCGAGTACTACTACCACTCGCAGGGATCGGACCTGGACTTTCGGCCCGAGTTTCCGACTCGTGAACTCGACCGGCTGCGGTCGCGGACCCGCAACGCCATGATCCACCTCGACATGCAGACCTGCCAGGTCGCCTACGCTCCCACCAAGTGGCAGGCGAGCCTGCTGCCGGTGGAGTATGAGCAGAAGATCGAGGCAATCTTTGACGGGATCGATCGCGAGGTCTGGACGCGGCAGTCCGACGTGGTCCGGAAGATCGGGGACCGGGAGATCTCCCCGGAGACGAAGATCGTAACCTACGTCTCGCGTGGCTTCGAATCGATGCGGGGCTTCGACATCTTCATGAAGGTGGCCAAGCGGATCTGCGACGCTCGTGATGACGTGGTGTTTGTCTGCGTCGGCAGCGACCGGGTCTGTTACGGAGGCGACCTGAACCGGATCGAGGAGGAGACGTACCGCGAGCACGTGTTGAAGCAGGACGATTACGACCTGTCACGGTTCCTGTTCACCGGCCGGGTCGATCCCCACCAGCTGGTCGACATCTTCTCG
>CAUZJR010000524.1:0-3740 GCA_963580005.1 Planctomycetota bacterium | reverse complement strand
TGTTGGCCGAGGGCACCGGTGCTCATTTCTCCAACGGACTGCTGATGTTCATCATCGGCATCCTGCTGATCAACGACGCGGCCCAGGCACTGCTGGATCGGGCCGAGGGAAATCGCGAGGCCGAGGAGGAGGCGACCGAGTCGTCCTAGCAGCCTGGTTGGGGCCTATCGGCCGGTCTAGGCGAGGATCGGCTCGACGACCTTGCCGTGAACATCCGTGAGCCGGTAGTCGCGGCCCTGGTAGCGATAGGTCAGCCGCCGGTGATCGATGCCCAGTTGGTGCAGGATCGTGGCCTGCAGGTCGTGCACGTGGACGGGGTTCTCGACCACGTTGACGCTGTAGTCGTCGGTCTGACCATGGGTCATGCCGCCGCGGATTCCCGCACCGGCCAACCAGTAGCTGAAGCAGTTCGGATGATGATCGCGGCCGTAGATCTTTGAGGTGAGCTTGCCCTGGCAGTAGATGGTGCGTCCGAACTCACCGCCCCAGACGACAAGCGTGTCCTGCAGCATGCCGCGTTGTTTGAGATCTCTGAGCAGTGCGGCGGTGGGCTGGTCGGTGTCGCGGCACTGGGCGGCGACCTGTTTGGGTGCGTTGGCGTGTGCGTCCCAACCTCGATGGTAAAGCTGGATGAACCGCACGCCGCGTTCGGCGAGCCGGCGAGCCAGCAGGCAGTTGTAGGCGTAGGTGCCGACAGTCGTGGCCTGGGTCCCGTAGAGGTCCAGCACGCTGCGAGGCTCGCTGCCGACGTCGATCAGTTCCGGCACGCTCATCTGCATCCGAAACGCCAGCTCATACTGCGCGATGCGGGTTGCGACGGCCGGATCGTTGAAGCGACCGGCCTGTTGCCGGTTGAGCCTGTTGAGCGTATCGAGCATGCGGCGTCGTTGTTCGCGCGAGACTCCAGCGGGGTTGTAGAGGTCGAGGATCGGGTTGCCCTGGCCGCGGAACTTGACGCCCTGGAACCGGCCCGGCAGGAAGCCGGCACCCCACAGCCGGTCATACAGCGGCTGGCCCGCCTTGGCCGAGCCGTTTGAGGTCAGGGCGACAAATGCGGGCAGGTTGGCATTTTCGCTGCCCAGCCCGTAGTTGACCCACGACCCCATGCTCGGGCGACCCGCGATCACCGAACCGGTCTGGAACAGGGTCGCGGCGGGGTCGTGGTTGATCGCACCGGTGTACATGCTTCTGATCACGCACACCTCGTCGATCATCTTCGCCAGGTGCCGTTGCGGTTCACTGAGCCAGGTGCCCGACTGGCCATGCCGGGCGAACTTGAAGGTCGACGGGGCGACCGGGAACGAGGTCTGCCCGGCCGTCATCGTGGTCTTCCGCTCGTCGGGATAGACCGACCGAGGCACCTCCTGGCCAAACCGTCGTGCCAACTGTGGCTTGTAGTCGAAGAGGTCCATTTGAGAAGGACCTCCGGACTGGAACAGGTAGATCACACGCCGTGCCCTGGGGGCGAAGTGCGGCGGGCCGGCTGGGGCGTGTGAGGGGTTTGAGGTGTTTGCGGAAGGCTCCTCGGCATCCAGCAGTGATGAGGCTGCCATCGCCCCGAGTCCCAGCGTGCTGCGTTCCAGGAACACCCGGCGTGTGTGCTGAGCAAGAATCTCGTCGGGAGTGACCACCACGTCAGTTCTCCATGATCGCTTCGTCGAGATTGAAGATCGTATTGGCGATCAGGGTAAAGGCTGCCAGCCTGGCGGCATCGAGACTCGGGTCCGATCGCCTGTCTCCGACGGCCAGCAGCCGGTCGGCCGCCTGGGGGTTCCGCCGAAAGTGCTCGAGGAAGGACTCGAGGTCAGCCATCAGCAGGTGCAACTCCGCGGGTCGCGGGCGGCGGCTGGTTACCATGCGAAACGCGGTCTGCAGACGCTGCCGTGGCGTCTGCCGGAGGGGCCTCAGGACTCGCTCGGCCAGAAACCGTGCCGCTTCCACGAAGGTGACATTGTTCATCATGGTCAGGGCCTGCAGGGGCGTGGTCGTCTGGTCGGTTCGGACGATGCACGTTTCGCGGGCGGCGGCATTGAAGGTCATCATCGTCGGTGGCGGGACCGTGCGTCGCCAATAGGTGTACATGCTGCGTCGGTAGAGCTTCTCACCCTGGTCCTGCCGGTACCTGGCATTTGAGATGCTCTTCCAGATCCCCGGCGGCATGTAGGGTCGGACCGAAGGTCCTCCGGTCCGTTCGACCAGCAGGCCGCTGACCAGCAGTGCTGCATCTCGAATCGCGTAGGGGGTCATCCGTTTTCGAGGTCCGCGGGCCAGCAGCCGGTTTTCCGGATCGCGGATGTGCAACGAGGTGCTGGCTGTTGAGGCCTGACGGTAGGTCGCGCTGCAGACGATCAGCTTGTGGATCGCCTTGACGTCCCAGTCGCGGCGGATGAACTCGCTGGCCAGCCAGTCGAGCAGGTCGGGGTGGCTGGGGGGGTCTCCCTGCACACCGAAGTTGTCGCTGGTCTTGACCAGCCCGAGTCCGAAGTGGTGCTGCCAGACGCGGTTGACGGTCACGCGGGCTGTGAGCGGATGGCGGGGACTGGTCAGCCAGAAGGCGAGGCCCAGGCGGTTGCGTGGCCAGCGGTCGTCCCAATCGCCGAGCACCGGCGGCGTGGCCGGTTGCAGCTGCTGGGACTTGTCGGGTCGATCGTACTGGCCGCGTTGGAGTCGATAGGTGACGCGTGGACTCTTGGACTCGTGCAGCACCATGACCGTGTTCTTGGCACCCGACTGGGGACGGGGGACCGACGTCTGGGTCACCTTGATCCTGGGAGGCTGCGGCACGACGAATTGTGCCTGCTGCGGAGTCAACTCCGGCCAGCTGGCGGGCACCTTGATGAAGGGGGGGCTGTTGCCGTTGTTGGGTCCGAGCCCGGCTTCGGCGATGGTGTTGAAGAACGCGAACAGCCGGTAGAAGTCCTTCTGCTTGATGGCATCGTACTTGTGGTCGTGACATCTCGAGCAGGTCAGGGTCAGCCCCAGGAACATGGTGCCCATCGTCTCGACCCGATCCGCCACGTACTCCACGATCCACTCGTCGGGGATCGAACCTCCCTCGGAGTTGATCCGGTGGTTTCGATTGAAGCCGGTCGCGACCTGCGTGTAGAAGTTTCGATCCGGCAGCAGGTCGCCGGCCATCTGCTCGATCACGAACCGATTAAAGGGCATGTTGTGGTTCAGGGCCCGGATCAGCCAGTCTCGCCAGGCCCACATGTAGCGGGTGCGGTCGTTCTGGTAGCCGTCGGTATCGGCGTATCGTGAAGCTTCGAGCCAGTCGACGGCCATGTGTTCGCCGAATCGTGGCGAGTCGAGCAGGCGATCGACGGCGGTTTCGTAGGCGGCTGGCGAGGGGTCGGCCTGGAAGGCGTCCAGTTCGTCGAGCGTGGGGGGCAGCCCGGTGAGGTCGAACGTCACGCGTCGTAGCAGGGTGGCGGGGCTGGCCGAGGGAGTCGGTGTCAGTTGATGCCGTTGCAGCCTGGCCAGCACGAAGGCATCGATATCGTTGCGTGGCCACCGCGTGTTTGTGACTTGGGGCCGGCGTGGTCGGACCGGCGGCACAAATGACCAGTGCCGGTCGTCCTCGGGCCAGCTCGCGCCACTCCCCAGCCAACTCACCAGCCAACTCACCAGCCTGGCTCGGTCACCGGGCCGCAGCTTGCGGATCGAGTCCGCTGGCGGCATGCGGACGTCCGGATCGCTGCTGGTGAGTCTCCTGAGCATTTCTCCGGACGAGAGCACCT
>CAUZJR010000523.1:0-3753 GCA_963580005.1 Planctomycetota bacterium | reverse complement strand
AACCGGACCCCCAGTCCCTGGCGTTGGGGCCGATGGGTCACCGGGTGGTGCGGGCGGGTCCGCGAGCGGGGATGCTGTTCATCGTCTCGGGCGTGACCCCCGAACAGCTCTCAGAGAAGGCTGGCCACTCGAGGTTCCTGTCGACTTCGGAGTTGTTGCGACAGGTCCGGAATCCGTCGCAGGCCGCCCGTGCGGCTCATGAGCAGGCCCTGGAGGTCCACGCCCGGCTGACTCGCCCGCTGTTGAACATCGCCGCGGTGTTCCTGGCTGTGCCGTTCCTGGTCCGTCGCGAGAGTCGCGGAGTGGTGGCCAACCTGGCGATTGCCGGAGGCGTGATGCTGGCGGTTCTGGGGGCCGGGGAGGCCTGTCTGTACCTGGCGAGTTTCCAGGTGATGGCGCCTGATGTGGCGGCCTGGTCGCCGGTGGTGGCCTGTGGGATGGGGGCGACCTGGTGTGCTCGGCATGCGGAGACTTAGAGGGGTGAGTTGAGGGTGGGGAGTTGGGACAGGCAGCTTCGGAGCCAGTCCCTGAGGGGTGGGGGTCAGGCGGCTTGGCTTGTGGTGCGTCGGGCGTTGGGGCCTTTGGCGCCTGCGGCGTGACCGTCCCAGAGGTGTGCGTTGACCGAGGCGAGGACCTGGTCGGCGGCGACCATGGCCCGCAGTGCTTCGGGGCCGCCCACCAGCGGGGCGCGACCGTGCTTGACGCAGTCGACAAAGTGCTGCAATTCGCCGGTCAGGGCATCACTGTCGGAGATCTCCGGTTCACGCACCGAGATCAGTTCCCCAAAGACGCTCTGTTTGAGCGCGTCGATATCGGCTCCGGGTACCGCGGCCAGTTCCAGGGGCGAGGGGCCAGAGAGCAGTGCCTGGGAGGGGCGGAGGGTCTTGAGTTGACGGGTGTGCAGGTCGACGTGGACGCAGCCGGAGGCTGACCACGAGGTGAGCACACGTCGCGGCTCGGGGTGCACTCGGCTGGCCGAGATATCGGCGATGCAGCCGTTGGTGAATTCGATCCGGGCCTGCACGCAGTCTTCGTGGCCGCCCATCAGGCTGATCCCCAGTGCACTCACGTTACGAATCGGAGACTCGACGAGGGCCAGTGCCAGTTCGAGGTCGTGAATCATCAGGTCGTGGACGACTCCGATATCGGTCGAGCGGAAGGCGAAGGGGCTGAGCCGCTGGATCTGCAGGTAGCGGGGCCGATCGATCTGGCCGAAGGCGGCCTCGACGGCCGGGTTGAAGCGTTCGACGTGTCCGACCTGCAGCACGAGCTTGTGTCGGTCCGCGAGGTCGACCAGCAGTGCGGCGTCATCGAGATTCCCGGCGATCGGTTTTTCGACCATCACCGGCAGTCCGGCCTTGAGGCAGTCTCCGGCGACGGCCAGGTGAGCCGAGGTGGGCACCGCCACGGTCACCGCGTCGACATCCTCGAGCAGGTCGTGGAAGTCACTGAGGTGGCCGCAGCCGCACGAATCGGCCACGCTCTGGCCGATCTCGGCGTTGGGTTCGGCGACCGCGACGAGGTCGACGGAGTCGAGGCCAGCGAGGATCCGGGCGTGGTGTCGACCGAGCGCACCAACGCCAATGACGGCGATTTTCAGACGGGTCATGCAGCCTGCCGTTGTGAGGGAGGGTCATTGAGATTGTGCCTGGTGCCGACGGCGGGGTCGCGGGCCCTGAGATTGTGGCCCTGGATCTGCCGGGTGATGAACGACAGCCAGTGAGTCAGTTCGGGGGGCAGCACCCCGTCGAGCTGGGATGCGAAGTGTTGCTGGACTTCGGCGATCTTCTGGAATTTTCGGAAGTGCATCCGGAAGGCGCGTCGGATGTGTGACTGGGTTTCCGAGGGGATCCCGGCCCGTTGCATGCCGATCTTGTTGATCGATGTCAGCCGCGGGTTGTCGCTGCCGGCGGCGAGCATGTAGGGGGGGATATCGTGAGGGACGCGGCAGCCTCCGCTGACGAATGCCAGGGTGCCGATGGTCGAGTAGTGATGAACAACGGAGTTGCCCGAGATGATGGCGCCGTCTTCAACCTCGACATGACCACCCAGCAGCACTCCGTTGACCAGGATCACGTCGTTGTGAACGCGGCAGTTGTGGGCCACGTGGGCGTTGGCCATCAGCAGGTTGCGGTCACCAATCCGGGTGGTCCCGTCTTCCTTTTCGGCACCGCGATTGACCGTCACTCCTTCGCGAAACATGTTGTCGTCGCCGATGAGCACTCGCGTCCCGGACTCCTCGTAGCTCTTGTCCTGCGGGTCGGCGCCGATCACGCAATGCGGCAGGAACCGGTTGTTGCGGCCCGTTTCGGTGTTGCCGGTCAGCACGACGTGGCTGTCCAGGCAGGTGCCCTCACCCAGTCGCACACCCGGCCCGACCAGGCAGAAGGGTCCGATCGAGATGTCGAGGCCCAGTTCCGCGGCGGGATCGACCTGGGACAGCGGCGAGATGTTGGCGGGCATGATGATGTTCTGAGGGGTTTCTGGTGATGAGACGGGGGTTGGGGGTTCAGGCGGCGGCGCTACGCGGCTGGTGCTCGAGGATCAGGGCTGTGGCGTGATGGTTGAGCGAGTGTCCGCTGCAGCAGGCGTGGATATGTCCGCAGAGGTCGGTGCCCAGCAGCGCGAAATCACCGATGCAGTCGAGGATCTTGTGTCGAGCGCATTCGTCGGGGAACAGCAGCTGGTTGTCGATCGGGCCTGCGGGTCCAAAGACGAGCAGGTCCTTGTGGGTGAGACCGTTTCCGAGACCCTGGCTCTTGAGAGCTGCGACTTCGCTGTCGAGTACAAACGTACGGCAGCCGGCGATGTCGGTGGCAAAGGTGTCCGGATGCAGTTCAAACGTACGGGTCTGAGGCCTGATGGGTGAGTGGGGTCCGTAGTCGAGGTGATAGCTGATGGCGAGACCGGGTCGGGCCAGCGGTCGCAGCGTGATGTTCTGGTTGGCATCGCCCACAGAGAACGTCTCTTCGATGACCCGGCAGGGCCTGGGTGCGTCCTGGACAACTCGACCGGCCTCGAGGATCGCTTCGACCACGGGTCGGCAGGAGCCGTCGAAGCCCGGCGGTTCGGGTGCGTCGAGCGTGACCAAGCAATTGTCGATTTGCATCCCGGCCAGTGCGGCAACGACGTGTTCGACGAGTTCGATGACAACGTTGTCGCGTCCGATCGCTGTGCGACGTTGCCTGGGGAGCACGAACTCGCGAGTGGCCGGGACTGGTTGCGAGCCGGGGCAATCGAGTCTTTGAAACGCCAGCCCGAAGTTCGCTTCGGCGGGGTGCAGCTCGAGCCTCACTTGGGAACCGGTAACAAAACCGATCCCGCGACATTCGATCGACCTTCCCAGGGTGTGCTGGGGTCGGAGTGATCGAATCGCGGCGGGCGGCAATGGGTCGTCTCGAGCGGTGGCAGGCATGCGAGGGTGCGGGAGTCGGTTGTGACACAGCGACGCCGATCGACCCGATGAATTGTCACCGGGTCGATCGGTCGTCTTGAGCCGTCGTGATGCGGATCCGGTCGTCCGGACCCGCTACTTGGTCTTAGTCGCACCGGCCGGTTGGGCACCGGTTCTGGGTGCGGGTGACTGCTTGAGAAACTGCTTGTTGAGGAATTCGATCACCGGCTTGGTGATGTCGTCCTCGGCACGGTGGTAGACCACCTGCCTCTGCAGTTCTCCGACAACGCTGTTGGGCGTGGTGGCCTCGGTGGACGTACTGTTGAACCTCAGCACCAGGGTGTATCCCCAGGCGTCGG
>CAUZJR010000522.1:0-3755 GCA_963580005.1 Planctomycetota bacterium | reverse complement strand
ACTCATAGGAGACGGGCTTTTTATGAGAGGATCCAGGGTGTTGGAGTCCGGCCCTGTTACAGTGCCGAGACTACCGCGCTAGCCTTAAGAACAACTGGTGTCGAGCGAAGATGTCGCTCTCGCTTTCCATGACCGGAACGCCTCCGGTAGGCCGACCTCTGGACGGGTCGTCGGAACCCAACCCAGCTCCTCCCGGGCGCGTCTTGAGGTGAACGGATTGTTGCGCGTCAACATGTCGAACGTGCCCTCCGTGTGAGGGGCTAGGTCACTCCGGCCGATTGCGACAAGGAAGGGCTTGAGTACGCCGAAACCGATCTTTGCCACAGCTGTTGGGACATGGACCCGGCGCACCTGACAGCCGAGTCCCTCGGCTCCGTACCGTACGAGATCTGACACAGTAATCGGGAAGTCGTCCGTGAGGTGATAGACCTTCCCACCGGCACTTTCGTTCGTGCCAACCAGCAACGCCCCTTCGGCGATCGACCGCGCATGTGTGAGGCTCATGGTTGAAGTTCCGCCACCCAGAAGCGGGAAGAAACCTCGTTGTAAAATAGGGGCAATTCTTGGCACGAACTGACGGTCCCGCACGCCGTACATAACAGATGGTCGAACGATGGCCGTCCACGCCGTACCACGCTCATGGGCTTCGAGGACGAGGCGTTCCGCCGCCTGCTTCGAGCGGCCGTACACTTCGTGCTGGGGCAGCTTTGGAAGTGGGACTGATTCGTCGGTTAGGACTTCTCGATAGCGGGCTCGACCGAAGACACCGGTGGTACTGAAAAACACGAAACGGGCACCTGTTGCCGCCGATGCGTGGAGGACATTTTCAGTCCCCCCCACGTTCCCAAGCCTGAAGGCTTCCCAATCGGTGCCGACGCCCACGGAAGCCGCGGCGTGAAAGACGAGTGAACAACCTGATACCGCCGACGTGATGGATGGTCGATCGGCGATGTCTCCTGCAAACAGCGTCGCACCAACCTCCTCAAGCCATCGGGCTTGTTCCGGACGCCGGACCAATGCCCGGACGCCCCAGCCGTCCTCGAGAAGTCGCTCCACCAGGTATGAGCCGAGTAGGCCAGTCGCCCCAGTGACCAGGGCTACGTCACTCACGACTTCGAACCACTTCCCCGGAGTCGACGGGGAGGGCGTACGCGACCACGTAGTCGCCTAGCCTCGTTTGAAGATCGCTGTGACCTCCGGCATTGATCACGACGTACTGCCGACCCCCGTCACGAGCGCGATAGGTCAGTGGCGTGGCCTGTCCACCAGCGGGCAGCTTGTCGGACCAAAGTAGCTCGCCGGTGGCCAAGTCGAACGCGCGAATGCGGCTGTCGAGCGTCCCCGCTATAAATACCAGCCCCCCAGCGATCAGAGGTCCCCCAAGGCTCGCCGAGCCCCAAGAAGTGGGCGTGGGGAGACCTTTCACAAGGTCGCTCAGGCCCCCCAGAGGTATCTCCCATCGGAGCTGGCCTGAACGGACATCGATCGCATGCAGGAGGCCCCAGGGTGGCTTGATACAGGGCAAGCCGATCGGTGACCAGAGCAGTTCCCGCTTAATCGCGTACGGTGTCGGCGTTTGCATGTCGAGCAAGCCACCTCTACTCAAGGTGGCCTCTGAAGCCTGCTCGGAGGGAACCAGAGTCAGGATGGCGGCGGCTCTGTTGGTATTGGTCACCAGGAGGCCCGAGGATGGATCGTAGGCCATCCCTCCCCACTCCATACCGCCGAAGAAGCTCGGGAACGCGATCGATCCCTGGAGACTGGGTGGTGTGAAGATACCCTCGGACCTTACTGCCTCTATTCGACGGCGACAGGAGCGCCGATCCAGAGGTGTGAGTCCCCAGGCGTCTTCGGGGGTCAAAGCCTGCGCGTGCAGGGGGGCTGGCAGCACCGGCACGGGTTGGGTTGGCCACGCCTTCTCGCCAGGCACGTCGCTAGCAGGAACGGGACGCTCTTCGACCGGGAACAGCAACTCGCCCGTGAGTCGGTGGAAAAAGAACAAATACCCCATCTTTGTGCTTTGAACCACGGCCGGGATCTCGACACCATCCCGTCGGAGTGTGAAGAGAAGTGGTGGAGATGGAATGTCATAGTCCCAAAGGTCGTGGTGCACCATCTGATAGTGCCAAACGACCTCTCCCGTAGTGCCTTGCAGCGCTACCAACGAGTTGGCGTAGCGGTTGTCGCCCGGTCGCCAAACGCCATAGTGGTCGGGGCTGGGGCTGCCGGTCGGGACGAAAACCAGGTCGTTTTGTTCGTCTGCGGTGAGCGTGGCCCAGGCGTTACCTGCTCCCGGCGGTAATTGAGTTCTGTTCTCGGGAGTGTCGCCCATCTCCAGCAGAGGCTCCCAGGACCAAAGGAGGACACCGGTTCGTACATCGAACCCGCGCACGACGCCGCTCGTTGCGTCGGCGACCCTATTATCTAAGATGCTCGACCCGACTACGACCACGTCCCTGAGAATCGCGGGCGGTGCAGTCTGCTTGTATTGGCCTCGACGTCCCTCAATCCGCGCGACATCTGCACCGAGGTCTAGCCAGCCCTGGTCTCCGAACGCCTCACAGGGCCGCCCAGACAGGGCATCGAGGGAAAACAACTGAGCGTCGAACGTCGCAAGAAAGACACGCTGCGCGCACTCCTCACCCGGGCTCGCGAGCGAATCGGTCCATACCGAATGCCCACGCGTCGTCACTTTGCCCTGAATGGAGTCCGACCGGTCCATATGCGGGTCAAAACTCCAGAGTTCCTCGCCGGTCTCGGGATCGAGCGCGAGTGCCCGACTGAACGGAGTGACAACATGCAGAACCCCGTCGACCATGACTGGCGTAGACTGAAACGCCGTAGATGCCTCACCGTCCCCACCTTGGCTGACATCCCCAGTCCGATGGATCCAGGCGACCTCAAGGTGCCTGACATTGTCAGGCGTAATATCGCGGAGTTCTGAGCGGTGGTTTCCTGTGAATCCGTCGGCCGTGGGCCACTCGTGGGCAGGCTGGTTTGGTGGATCTGAGCGCCATCCGGCGTATTCGGGACCCGGCGGGAGCCATGCCAGCCACACCACGAGGCCTGCTACCAAGAGCACGAACGCAACCGATGGACGTAACTGTTTCACGGGGTCCTTGGTTGATCTCCTGGGGTGGGCAGTGCAGCAGGGATAGCGGAGCGCAGTATTTTGCGCCTCACCCCGCAGGATAGCAATGTAGACGGGAACACCACACCGGACGCATAAAACAGTGCCGGTAGGTGTGGTAAAGCTACGACTGGGACTGCGTCAGGCTTCCTCAGATCCTCCCAAAACGGTGGCGATGACTGCCCCAGCGATTCCGGTGCGGACGATCTCCAGCAACCCATCCACTAGTGGGAGAATGTTCGTCGCGATGGTGAATTGGCCATGATATATCAAGTCTACACCGAACCAAACAAGAAAACCGACCATCCCTCCGATCTTGAAGCCCTGGACGGCGTTCTTGGCTCCCGACCAACCGATGCAGAGCGTGACCAGTGTAGCCAGAGAAGCGGTGCCTAGAGCGATTGCCCACCAGAGAGTTGCCTCGCGACCTACACCGAAAGACGCACCGCCATTGGTTTCGTAGAAGCCAGTCATCGCCATGTCAAAAACTAGATAGCCGACGACGAACATGGTGATCCCGCCAACAACGATTCCCGTCACCAGCTTCTTCGTTTCCATATCTGACCTTCTTTAGAGCAGTGAAACAGTCGGGGCAGTCTACTTGCTCTAACCGCAGGACCGCAAC
>CAUZJR010000521.1:0-3774 GCA_963580005.1 Planctomycetota bacterium | reverse complement strand
CCCCCGGAACCCCACCTTTCCGCACCCGCCGGCCGAAATCGAAGTCTTCCTCTGTCCTTCCTCGACTGTGCCCATCCGGGACGTCGCCTCGGGAAGTGCCCAGCGAAGCTACGTGTTCAGTGTTGGTGACACCATCAACAACAACTACTCGTCGATCAACCCGAGCACGGGCATCATCATGCGTCACCGTGGTCCGTTCACGTACCGTCTCTGCACGCGAATGCGTGACTTCAAGGACGGCACCAGTAACACGATCGCGATGGCCGAGCGTGGCCTGGGCAACCCGGGTAACCTCAACACCATCGTCGGGCACGTCTCCACGACCCAGACGACGGTTCCGTCGGACTGCATGGCGACGGCAGTCAACGGGTACTACATTAGTGGTTCACAGGGCGCCCGCCCCGGCCAGTTCTGGTCCGACGGCGCTGTCTACTTCAACTCGGTCGCCATCTGCGTGCCGCCCAACGGTCCGTCCTGTGGCCACCCCGATGACTACTCGATGATTTCCGTCAGTAGCGAACACCCAGGCGGTTCGCACGTGCAGATGGCTGACGGAAGCGTCAAGTTCGTCAACGAGTCCATCAACACCCAGACTATCAACACTGCCGGCTTGGCTGTGGACGCCACCTCCACCAACCTCGGCGGTATCAGCCCTTATGGCATCTGGGGTGCACTGGGAACGATGTACGGGAGTGAGGTCATCGGCGAATTCTAAGCCGATCTCCGAACTGCCAGAGATCATCCTCGGATGAGCGACACCGGCCGGTTCCCTCGGGAACCGGCCGGTTTTTTTGTGCCCACAAACGCCCCCGCCTCGCTACCCGTTCCGCGAGCCCACTCGAGCAGGCACAAGAACTCGTATCGCTTCGGCCGATGTGATAGACTGCCTGCTCGTCACACCTGCCTCAAGCACACTGGATGCCTTGCCCATGCTCTCGATCCTGGGATCCCCTGGTGCCGCGTCGTTCTGTGACAAGCTGACCCGACGCGACGTGCTGAAGATCGGCAGCCTGCCGATGGTCGGAGCCGTCGGAGGACTCACGCTCCCGCAACTGCTCGCCGCCGAAGCCGCCAGCGGGACCCGGTCGCAGAAATCGGTCATCATGGTGTTCCTCTCCGGAGGACCCCCGCACCAGGACATGTTCGACCTGAAGATGCAGGCGCCGTCGGAGATTCGAGGCGAATTTCAGCCGATCTCGACCTCGGTGCCGGGAATCGGGATCTGCGAGCACCTGCCGCGGATGGCTGCGATGATGGACCGCCTGGCCGTGATCCGCTCGGTCGTCGGCTCCGAAGGACGCCACGCGGCGTTCCAGTGCATGACCGGGCAGCGAGTCAATAACCAGCCGCCAGGCGGTTGGCCCTCGTTCGGCTCGGTCGTCTCGAGACTGCTGGGTACCTCGGCACCCGGCACCCCCGCCTTCGTGGGACTCTCGCCCAGAATGAAGAGCAGCACGTGGTCGGATCCCGGCCAGGCCGGATTCGCCGGACCCGCCCACGCACCCTTCCTGCCCAATGCCGATGGAGCCGACAACCTGGTGCTCAACGGCATGACGCTCGACAAGTTCAAGAACCGCAAGAGCCTGCTCGAAGGACTCGACCGCTTCAAGGCCGCCGCCGATGCCGGCGGATCAGTCGAAAGCCTCGATGCCTTTCAACAACAGGCCTTCGGAATCCTCACCTCCAGCCGACTCGCCGAAGCACTCGATGTCTCAGGCGAAGACCCCGAAACACTCGCACGATACGGCGGGGGTTCCTACGAACCGGCCGGGTACGGCGACGCCGGGCCGCTGCACAACCACTACCTGCTCGCCGCAAGACGACTCGTCGAAGCCGGCGTCCGCATCGTGACCCTCGCCTACGGTCGCTGGGACTGGCACGGTCGGCCCCATGGGACCAACTTCGAGAACGCTCGAGACCACCTGCCGCGACTCGACCAGGGCGTCACCGCACTGATCCAGGACCTGCAATCCCGAGGCATGGACGAGGACACCACCGTGATCGTCTGGGGCGAGTTCGGACGGACGCCCCGGATCAACAAGAACGGCGGACGAGACCACTGGCCAAGAGTCTCCTGTGCACTGCTCGCCGGAGGAGGCATCGACGCCGGACAGATGATCGGATCCACCAACCGGCTGGGAGAACACGCGGTCGATCGACCGGTCCACTTCCAGGAAGTCTTCGCCACCCTCTACCGCAACATCGGGATCGATACCTCGATCGCCACGATCAAGGACTTCAGCGGACGACCTCACTACCTGGTCGACCACAACCTCCACCGCCCGCTGCCGGAACTGATCTAGGGCAACCACGCGCCGTTCGCAGTCCGCCTACTTGCTCTCAACCAGGTTCCGCTTCAGGAACATCACGACCACCGCAGAGACGTAGTCGCGGTTGGCCTTCTTGCGGAACCCGTGACCCTCGTTGGACGCGTACACCGTCCAGACATTCTGGCCGTTGGCTCGCACCCTGGGCACGATCGCCTCCGCCTCGGAAAACGGCACCCGCGGGTCGTTGACCCCGTGAGCCACCAGCAGGCTGGTTCGGATCTTCCCGGCATTGTGGACCGGGTCGATCCGCCGGAAGAACTTCAACAGCTCCGGCTTCCGCTCGTCGCCGTACTCGGCTCGACGCAGGTCGCGACGGTACGCCTTGGTGTTCTTCAGGAACGACTCGAAACTGGCAATCCCCACGATGTCGACTCCGCACTTCAATCGATCGCTGAAATGCACCAGCGAACCCAGCACCATGTACCCACCATACGACCCGCCGTAGACGGCCACCCGCGACGCATCCAGTTCGGGCTGAGTGGCAATCCAATCCAGGAGAGCCCCGATGTCCCTGACGCTGTCTTCCCGCTTCAGACCATTGTCCAGCCGCACGTAGCTCTTGCCGTACCCCGCCGAGCCACGCACGTTGGGGCGGATCACCGCCAGGCCCAGTTCCTTCAGATAGAACTGGTCAACCGAAGAAAAACGGGGCCGGTACTGGCTCTCGGGACCGCCGTGAATGTGGATCAGCACCGGCACGGGAGCCTGTTTCGAGGCACCCGGCGGGCGAAATACGTAGGCGGGGATCTGCCGTCCGTCGAACGTCTTGTAGCGGATCCTCTCGGGCACCACGAACGCATCCTCGTCCAGGCCACCCACCTCGCTTCGAGTCCATCGGGTCAGCTTGCCCTCGGGCAGCCGCATCGACCAGGCGTCCGAGGGGGCGTCGGGTTTCGAGAGTGTGAAGCCCAGCTGGTTGCCGTCGGGAGAAAACTCCAGGCCACTCACCAGGCCCAACGGCAAGGCATAACGGCGATACGTCCGGCCCACCAGCAGGTACAACCCGCTCGCACCATCCTCGTTCGTCGTGAACGCGACCAGCCCCAGCCCCGGCTCGACCACCACGTCGGTCACGTTCCACGGCAGCTTGCTGGTCAGGAAGTCGTAGGTCATCGTCTTCAGGTCGACTCGAGCCAACTGCCGGAACTCGCCGTTGGTGTCGCTGGTGATGTAGGCCGATTGGCCATCGGCTGAGAAGGCCATCGCACCGTGGGCGGCGGGTCGAGCACCAGGGATCGGGATCCTCGTCTTCTTGCCGGTGGCCACGTCAAGCACAGCGGGATAGGTCTCGTTGATCGACACGTAGTGATTGATCAGCAGGCTCGATCCGTCCCGGGTCCAGTCCAGAGCCCGCCAGTACTCACCGCTCGTCTTCAGCAGCAGAGACATCTCGCCGGGCCGGTGCGGATCGGCGATGTACAGATCGGTGTCGCGACCGTTCCTG
>CAUZJR010000520.1:0-3798 GCA_963580005.1 Planctomycetota bacterium | reverse complement strand
GTCGTTCGTCGCGGAGGTAGGGCAGGTAGCCGTCCTCGGAATTCAGCTCGGTGGGATGCACGACGCGGATCGGCACCAGGTCCTCGACCTTGGGCACCTGCCACGGTTCGGCACCGTTGGCGATGTAGCCATCCGAGAGCAGGATGACGGGGGTCATGAACTCGACGGCGATCCGCAGGGCTTCCTGGGCCATCCAGAAGCAGTCACCAGGCGTCGCCGCCGCCACGATCGGCAGGGGGCTCTCGCCGTTGCGTCCGAACATGGCGAGCATCAGGTCGGATTGTTCGGTCTTGGTCGGCAGCCCGGTGCTGGGTCCTCCGCGTTGCACGTCGATGATGACCATCGGCAGTTCGGTCATCACGCCCAGGCCCATGGCTTCGCCCTTGAGGCAGATGCCGGGTCCGCTGCTGGCCGAGATCGCGAATTCTCCGGCAAACGCCGCACCGACGGCCGCCGACATCGCCGCGATTTCGTCCTCGGCCTGGAACGTGCGGACGCCGAAGTGCTTGAGTTTCGAGAGTTCGTGGAGGATGTCGCTGGCGGGCGTGATCGGGTAGCCGGCGTAAAACAGCGACCGATCGACGAGCTTGGCCGCGGTGGCCAGGCCGATCGCCAACGCTTCGTTCCCCGTGATCTTGCGGTACGTGCCCGGGGCCAGCTTGGCCGGCGGAACACGGTAGTGGACACGGAAGGACCCGGTCGAGACTCCGAAGTTCTGACCGCCCGCGAGTGCCCGCAGGTTCGCCTCGGCAATCGCGGGCTTCTTGGCGAACTTCTGCGTGACCCATTCGCGGGTCGGTGTCGCGTCTCGCTCGTAGAGCCAGTAGACCAGGCCCAAGGCGAAGAAGTTCTTGCAGCGATCGGCTTCACGGGGCGAGAGGCCGAGTCCTTCGACGGAGTCGCGGGCCAGCCGAGTCATCTCGACCTTGTGCACGTCGAAGGGAGCCAGCAGGTCCTCGTCGTCCAGCGGGTTCGACTCGTACCCGGCCTTCTTGAGGTCCCCGCGGTCGAAGGAGTCGGCGTTGACGATCAGCGTGCCGCCCCGTTTCAGGTCGGCGATGTTGGTCTTCAGCGCCGCGGGATTCATCGCCACCAGAGTGTCGACTTCATCGCCGGGGGTGTAGATGTCGTTGCTGGAGAAGTGCAGCTGGAAACCACTGACTCCGGCCAGCGAGCCGGCCGGGGCGCGGATTTCGGCGGGGAAGTCGGGCAGCGTGCTGACGTCGTTGCCGAAGACGGCCGAGACGTTGGTCATCTGCGAGCCGGCCAATTGCATGCCGTCGCCACTGTCACCGCAGAAGCGAATGACAACCGTATCTCGTTCTTCGGTCGGCTTGCCCTCGGGTGGGGCCACGTCTGTGGTCGCCATCTGTTCAGAACTCCTGGAAGCAAGACCACGACCGTGTGAGGGGCGTGGGCAGTCAGTATGTCAAGTGAGGTGGCTGGTCGGGTGGCTGGTCGGGTGGCTGGTCGGGTGGTTGGCTGCGGTGGGACTTGCGGTGGGACTTGCGGTGGGGCTAGGCAGGTGTGGTGGGGGACGGTGTGGTGGGTGGGTGGGTGGGTGGTCGGTCTGGGTTGGGGTTCGGATTCAGGCGCCTTCGCGGTTGCGGGCAGTCGCTTCGGCCTGGGAGGCCTGGTTGTGGACGGCTTCGGCGTAATGTTCGACCAGGAACCCGGTGACGGTCTTCACGTCGACGACTCCTTCGGGAGCTCCCTCATCGTCGAGGACCGGCAGTCGGCGGTAGCCTCCGGTGTCCATCAGGGCGATCGCGTCAAAGAGGGTGTCGCGGCTGGTGACTGTGATCGGTTGTGAGGTCATCACGGATTCGAGAGGTGCGTCGCGGTCGATGCCCGAGTGCAGTCCATGGAGAATGTCTCGCTCGGTGACGATTCCGACCAGTGTTCCCTCCTGGCAGACCAGTGCACAGCCATGACTTCGGTTCCGCATCAGTGCCATCGCCGAGCCAAAACTGTCGCTGGGAGCCAGCTGGTGGCGCACTTTCAGCGTCAGCTGACCCACCTGGGTAGACTGCAGTAATGCCTTCAGTTGAACTTCGCCGGACCGTTCGGTCATGGCCGCCAACCCGCACCCTGAGTTTCGTGTCGGCGCGTATTGTTGCAGTTTGTCGACACGGGGAAAAGCCTGTATCTTGCGAATTCAGCGACGGTGGATCCTCGCTCGTGACTGCGTTGGGCCGGTCTTGTCGCGATCGCCCGGATCTGGGATAAACCCGCCGCTGGGCACCCGTTTCAGGCCATCACGGCGGGGGCCCGGATTCAACCGGCTCACGTGGGCCACCTCCCCTCACGGTCTTCAGGATCGTTCCCGTGGAACCTCCCTCCGAGTCACTCCAGCAGCTGCTCGACGAGTGCGGCTTGTGCCGTCGTGGCGAATTGAGGCGGTGCCGGGGTCGGGTGCGTCGACTGGTCCAGGACCTTCCGGCCTTCGACAGTGTCTGGATCGACGCCCTGGTCCAGGCCCGCGTGTTGACCGGCTACCAGGCCCGTGTGCTGTCCTCGAATGACCCCGGGCGACTGCGGGTCGGAGCGTACGTGCTACGCGAGAGGCTCGGGGGCGGTCGATGGTCAGAGACCTGCCTGGGAGAGGTGATTGGCCAGGGTCGCGAGCGACTGGTGCTGAAGCGACTGGTGGTCCCCAGCGACATTCTCGAAGGAGTGACCTCTCGGCTGAACGACCTGGTCGCGGCTTCATCGGGAGTGGATCATCCCGGCATCGTGGCTCCTCGATCCGTGAGCCGTGCGGGTCGCGAGTTGGTTCTGTCCAGCCGGCATGTGGACGGCCCGTCGTTGCGTGACCTGCTGGTACGGCGTGGCCGTTTTCCTTCGGACGTGGTTGAGGAGATCGGGGCAGGTTTGGTCGAAGCGCTTGCTGAGTTCGAAGCGGCGGGCCTAGTGCATGGGGACCTTGTGGCGGGCAATGTCCGCCTGGGCGCCGACGGCCAGGCCGTGGCCCTGGACGCGGGCGTGGCGATGGCGATTGAGCCACGGCTGGTTGTCGATGTGGCCCGCGGTCCGGACCGATACGACGGCATGGCGCCCGAGCGGGTCGCGAGTTCGGGCGAGGCCACCGGCCCCAGCGACATGTACGCTCTGGGTTGCCTGCTGTTCGAATTGCTCGCCGGTCGGCCTCCGTTCCCGGTCGCCGACGTGGTGATGAAGCTCAACGCCCACCAGGGTTCCCAGGTGGCGGATGTCCGCGACTGGGCTCCGGACGTGTCAGCGGGTCTTGCCGAGCGAGTGAATCGGCTGTGTGCTCATGAGTCCTCGGACCGCCCCGGCAGCTGGCTTGAGGCACGGCAGGCCTGGCGGACTCGGCGCGGCCGCAGTCATCGGCAGTCGCGGCGTTTTCGGCGAAAATTGAGGTCGGCGGCACCGGCCATCCACGTGGCCTCCACGTCGCGTCCCGGCCGCATGTCGACCGCCGTGGTCGGCACCGTGGTCGCGGTGGTTTTGGCGGCGGTGGCATGGTCAGGGCAACGGTGGGTTGCTTCCAGCGGGCCAGAATCGGTGTCGGCATCGGCCAGCGATGGGGACCCGGCCACCGAGCCTCTGCGGGACCGAGCAACGGGTGCGCCCGAAAGTGGAGTGGGCTCGCAGTGGCCGCTGCGCGAAAAAGACGGGACGCTGCGGCTCGAGACTTCGACGACCCGCTCGGGCGGCCGGCTCGAGGATTCCGAGTCGCTGGTGCTGGTGGGAGGCGATCTGGCACGCGGCTTGTACTCGGAGATCGTGATCGAACAGGGACGGCCCCTGGAACTGGATGCTCCGACGGTGGAG
>CAUZJR010000519.1:0-3812 GCA_963580005.1 Planctomycetota bacterium | reverse complement strand
CCTCGACGAACTGGCTCCAGTTGACCTGGACGAACGGCACACCGGCTTCGACGAGTCGTCGGCCGAGCAGGGCACTTTGGCCGAAGGAGGTGTGTCCGTAGGCGTTGCGGGTGGCGGGTTTTTCGCGAGAGAGGTCAAACACGCGGTTGGCGTCGATCGAGGAGATCAGGTTGTAGGCCCGTTTGTAGACGGCGTTCCACTTCTCGAAGTCCGACTGGTCGGCCCGACGACGCAGCACATCGAGCTTGGCCAGCACGTCGCGGCGGTTGGCCAGCCGACTCTTGGTCAGCCCCTCGAGCAGGTTCAGCTCGGGGATCGACACCTTGCCGGTCTCCTCGCAACTGAACATGAACGGGTCGTGTCCCTTACCCCAGACGCCTCCGCCGTAGCCGAAGTTCGGTCCCACACCGTCGCCGATCGGGCCGCGGGCCAGGGAGACGAATCCGGGGAGATCGACCGAGTCGGCTTCGAGGCGATGTCGGGCCCGGTGCCGGGCCAGGATCGAGCCGAAGTGAGGCTGATATCCCGGGGGACCTCCGCTACCACCCTCGCCACCGTCGGTCGCCGAGTAGCCGGTCATCCCGATCGAACCGGCTTCGCGGTGTCCGCCGTTGTAGTTGATGTTGGTGCGGACGACCGAGAACTTGTTGCTGAGGTTGGCCAGTCGAGGCAGCAGTTCGGTGACCTGCAGGCCGGGTGTGCGGGTGTCGATGGCGGCAAACGGGCCGCGGTAGAGGTCGGGAGCCCTGGGCTTGGGATCGAAGAGGTCCAGGTGGCTGGGTCCGCCGATCAACCAGACCAGCATCACCGACTTGGCCTTGGGAGCTTCGGCGGCGAGCGTTCGTGGGTCGAGTCCTGCCAACCCGGCCGCAAAAGGCAGGGCGGCCGAGGCTTTCAGGAATGACCGCCGCGATACACCCTGGCAGTCGCGAGCCTGGTAGCTACCGAAAGAGAGCATGATGGACTCCACTGAGATCGTGGCAGACCTGAAATTACCACACAAGGAGAAGCTGCGGCAAGTTGCCATTGGCACGGTCACGCAACCGGGTCAATAGTGGTTAGAATGACCGGTCAACAACCCGGACAGACACCGCTTGAGGATTCGATCCATGACGTACGTGATTGACCGACGTGAGTTCCTGGCCGGCTCCTCGCTGGCCGCCGCTTCACTGGCCGTTCCCGGGCTGCTGCCGGCCGCGGACAAGGGGAAGGGCAAGAAGAAGCCGCTCTACAAGATCTCGCTCACCCAGTACTCGTTGCACCGCACGATCGGCAGCAAGAAACTCGACAACATGGACTTCACCTCCTTCACCAGGAAGGAGTTCGACATCGATGCGGTGGAGTACTGGAACCGGCCGTTTTTCGACAAGGCCAGGGACAAGACCTACATCGGCCAGATGCGCAAGCGGGCCGACGCTGCCGGTGTCGGGGCGACGGTGATCCTGATCGATGGCGAGGGCAACCTGGGCGATCCCGATGCGGCCAAGCGGAAGAACTCGGTCGAACGCCACAAGAAGTGGGTCGTGGCGGCCAAGCAGCTTGGTTGCCACTCGATCCGGGTCAACGCCCGGTCGAAGGGGACCTACGAGGAGCAGCTGAAGTTGGCCGCTGATGGCCTGAGGCAACTCAGCGAGTTTGCCGCGACGGTCAAGATGAACGTGATCGTCGAGAACCACGGGGGACTCTCGTCCAACGGCAAGTGGCTCTCGGCCGTCATGAAAACCGTCAAGTTGAAGAACTGCGGTACGCTGCCGGACTTTGGCAACTTCGGCAAGTACGACCGCTACACGGGCGTCCGCGAACTGATGCCGTTCGCCAAGTCGGTCAGTGCCAAGTCGCACGACTTCGACAAGCAGGGCAACGAGACGAGGACCGACTTCGTCAAGATGATGAAGATCGTCGTCGCGGCCGGGTACAGCGACTATGTCGGCATCGAGTACGAGGGTGGGAAGCTGCCCGAGGTTGCCGGTGTGCATGCGACCAAGAAGCTGCTGCTGAAGGTCCGCGATATGCTGTCGTAGCCGCGGGGCCGATTCGATGAGTTGGGAACCAATTGCCGCCGTCGTTGCTGCGTACCTGGTGATTGGGGTGTTCGTGATGGTCACCTTCACGATCGCCTACAAGCAGATGGGCCCCGATGGTGCATTCCGGCCGGGGACCTATGAGGTCACGCTGACCTGGAACCTGCTCTCGCTGGTGCTGGGGCTGATCGCCGCCGTGCTGGGTGGCTGGGTCTGCGTGCTGATCGACGACCAGGCCTGGGCCGGTCGTTCTCTGATGATCCTGATCGTGGTGCTGGGCATGATCGACGTCGCCGCCACGATCAAGAAGTCGCAGAGCACCTCGCCGGGACGTGGTGACGATGTGGACAACCGCACGGCGATGCAGCACGCTCGCAAGCCCGCCTGGGTGGCGGTGGCCAACATCGTTGTCGGTGTTGTCGGAGTGGCGATCGTGGTGTACTGGCCCTGGTGAGACGAGTCGGGGTTTCTCTGCAAAATCGGGAAGGACGACAACGATGAAACTGCGTATGGGCTTCGCGTGGCTGGTGCTGGTTGGCCTGGCCATGTCCTCTCTGCAGGCCGCCGGGCCTCGAGGGTACTTCCGCTACCCGAGCATCCACAAACAGACCGTGGTCTTCACCGCCGAGGGTGACCTGTGGACGGTGGGGCTGTCGGGGGGGCGAGCCACCCGCCTGACCACTCACCTGGCCCAGGAGACCCACCCACGGATCTCGCCCGACGGCACACGGGTTGCCTTTTCGGCTGCCTACGAGGGGACGCGCGAGGTCTACGTGATGCCACTTTCCGGCGGCCGACCGAAACGACTGACCTACGATGGAGAATCGTCCCGGGTCGCCGGTTGGACTCCCGACGGACGGGTCGCCTATTCCACTCGCCACTATTCGACTCTGCCCAACACTCAACTCGTGCTGGTTCACCCTCAGACACTGGCCGTCAACCGCGTGCCGCTGGAGCAGGCCAGCCAGGCCTCCTGGAACCCCGACGGGAAGACGATGTTCTTCACCCGGCTCGCCAAGCAGGGCAGCAGCACGAAGCGGTACCAGGGAGGGACTGCCGAGACGATCTGGCGGTTCCGTTCCGAAGGGGCCGAAGCAGCCGAGGCTCAGCCGCTGACGGCCGACTACGCCGGGACCAGTCGCGAACCGATGGTCTGGAAGGACCACGTCTACTTTGCTTCGGACCGTGATGGGACGATGAACCTGTGGGTGATGAAGGCCGGAGACGGGCCGCCGGCCAAGCCGGTGCAACTGACGCGGCATCGAGGATTCGACGTGCTGAGGCCCGCACTTTCCGAGGGTCGCATCGTCTACCAGTGGGGAGCCGACCTGAGGGTCTATAACATCGTTGAGCAGACCGATCGGAAGATCGAGATCACGCTACCGTCGGACTTTGACCAGACGCGTGAGAAGTGGATCGAGAAGCCCATCGAGTTCCTCACCGCCGTGGACATCTCGCCCGACGGCGATCGAGTGGCGGTGACCACCCGCGGTAACGTCTTCATCCTGCCGACGAAGCCCGGCCGGCGGATCCACCTGACCCGCAGTCCCGGGACCCGCTTTCGCGGTGCACGGTTCGGCCCCGACGGCAAGTCTCTGTTCGCCCTGTCGGATGCCAGCGGGGAATTCGAGTTCTATCAACTGCCGTCCAACGGGATCGACCCCGCCAGGAAACTCAGCGACGACGGCAAGGTGTTTCGCTACTTCCCGGTCCCCAGTCCCGACGGCAAGTTCGTGGCCTACCGTGACAAGAACTACAGGTTGTTTCTGCTGGAGGTGGCCAGCGGGAAGT
>CAUZJR010000518.1:0-3822 GCA_963580005.1 Planctomycetota bacterium | reverse complement strand
AGCTCGTTGGGCCGAGACGGCAACTCGAGGACTCCCCAGGTCATGTAGTTGCTGCGATTGCCTCCCCGGTCCTTGGGCGCCGTCTCGGGGACGACTGCCTTCGGCCAGCGACGGAAGTTGACCCCGTCGCGACTGGTCATCAGTACCGGCTCGACACGGCTCCTCTGCTTGGGCAGGTAACGCGTGGGAAAACCCAGCAGGATGTGGTCGGCTCCGGGATAGTTGCCCACGGCGTTGGTGTAGAGATGTTCGTTGGGTGTCCCCTTGAGGTACTTCAACAGCACCGGCTTGCTCCAGTCACGATAGTCTCGTGAGGTCTGGGTCATGATCGCCCGCACCCCGCCGATGAACGTGCGATGGTAGGCACGGTAGAGCCCGGCGTGAGGATCGAAAAAAGCGAGGTTCTGAGAGTCGAAGTACCCGTTGGTGATCACCGGAGCATCGGCCATCAACTTCCAGTGGATCGCATCGGGCGACTGGAAGATGTACAGCCCTCGCTTGCCACGCGGGCGACCTCGCGAAATGGCCTTGTAACGAGCCTCCGGAGGACACTTCGCGTTGCGGTCCTTGAACACCGTGAAGCAATGGGTGCCGATCCCGTCCCAGACGATGTTGTTCTTCTTGGACCCTTCGAATTCGAACAGCCCCAGCTCGGGCTTGGTCCAGCGAATCCCGTCGCGGCTCTCCGCATAACAGGTCACCTCGCGATGCGTCGCCTTCATGGTCGGGTCGGCGTGAGAACCCCGGTAGTACATCCTCAGCCGGTCCTCGTCACGAAAAATGGTGTAGTAGGCCGACGTGTTGCCTTCCCACGGCTTGCCGGTCACCAGCACGACTTCGGCGGGTTTCGGCCGATGCATCACCAACTCGGCGTTCCCGGCAAACGACTCGACAAGGTACAGGTCGATGAATGGCTCGAGCCGGGAACCGATCGCAAGCGGCTTGGCCGCCTCGGCCAGTTGGGAGACGACAATGACGGCGGCAATCAGCAGCAGGAAACGACGCATGGTGGCGGTCTCCGGGATCTCGACGAAAGAGGCCACCATTGTGCCACGTCGGTCGGCCGCGGGCCAACCGTGTCGGCTGCTGCGGTCGTGGGTGAGTTGACAACCGCGGCCGGCGCGAGTCCCTTCGTGGGATGCCGTGGTTTCGACTCGTGCTGATTGTCGCGTACCTGCTGCTGCTGGTGTACCACGGGCGTGAGGGTTCACGGAAGACCCACTCACTGAGCGACTACCTGGTCGCCGGACGCAGCCTCGGCGGAGTCATCATCGCCTTTTCCTTCTACGCCACCTTTGTCAGCACCAACAGCTTTATCGGCCAGGCCGGCGAGAGCTGGGAAGCGGGGCTGGCCTGGTGGCTGAAGGTCGGAATCTACGGGCCGCTGTGTTGGCTGAGCTGGCTGTTGGTCGCGCCGCGGTTTTACCGTCGTTCACGCGAATACGCCTCGCTGACAGTGGCCGACTTCCTCGGGACCCGCTACCGCTCGTTGGCGGTGCGGCGAATCACCGCCGTCGTGATCGTGCTCGCCTCGGGGCTGTATCTGGTCGCCATCTACAAGGGCTCCTCCATCGCACTCTCGCAGTTCCTCGGACTCAGCTACGGCGTTTCGGCCGTCGCCGTCTTCGCCGTCGTGACCACCTACACGCTGCTGGGTGGGTTCCGGTCGGTCGTGCTCACCGACAGCCTCCAGGGCATGCTGATGATCGTCGGCGCCGTGCTGATCCTCTTTGCGGTGCTCTCCAAGGGCGGCGGACTCGGGCCGATGATCGAACAACTCGAAGCGATCGATCCTCGCCTGGTCTCTTGGGACGGCCCCACCCCGTTGCTGATGATCCTGGGCATCGGCCTGGCCGGAGGACTGAAACTGCTGGTCGATCCGCGTCAGATCTCGAGGATCTACGGCCTGAAGGACGAACGGGCACTGAAGACCGCCCGGATCGTGGCTCCGATCCTGATCACCGTGACCTACGCCTGCCTGCTGCCGGTGGGAGCCCTGGCCCGGACGATTGTCCCGCCCGAGATGGCGGCCAAGATCACCGCGGACACCGACCAGTTGACGCCCTACCTGCTGGGCCAGGCCGAGATCCTCGGCCCGGTCGCCAGCAGTTTCTTCCTACTGGTCCTGTTGGCCGCCGCCATGTCGTCGCTCGATTCGGTCCTGCTGGTCACCGCCAGCGCCATCACGCGAGACCTGCAATTGCTCAAGGACGACGACCCCCGCGCCATCGGTCGCACGCGGGCCTGGGTCGTCGCCGTGTCGCTGGCCGCCATGATCGTGGCGCTCAACCCCTTCGCCGACATCGTCGAAATCACAGCCTTCTCCGGCTCCCTCTACGCTGCCTGCTTCCTCTCCACCATGGTCCTGGGCCTCTACTGGAATCGCCCGGGGGCCCCTGCGGCCATCGCCGCGATGGTCACCGGCGGCCTGTCCGTCATCGCCTGGTGGCTGGCCAAGCGGGCCGGCTGGACGGACCTCCACGAGGTCTACATCGGGCTGGTCGTCTCGACTGTTGTCTACGTGGCCGCCGCGATGATCGGCCCAGCTCGAAATCCCTCCCTTGAAACGACGGACTGACCCCATGACACGACAGCTGACCATCGGAGCCGCCCAGTCGGGTCCGATCCCCCGCAGCCAGAGCCGAGCCGATGCACTCGAGAGGCTGATCGTGATGCTCCGTGACGGGCACAGTCGAGGCTGCGAGCTGGTGGTCTTTACCGAATGCGCACTGACCGCCTTCTTCCCACACTGGTTGATCGAGGATCCTGCCGAGTTGGACGGGTGGTTCGAATCCGAAATGCCCGGACCCGACACCCAACCCCTCTTCGATGAAGCCCAACGGCTCGGAGTCGGATTCCACCTGGGTTTTGCCGAGCTGGCCGAGGTCGACGGGCAGACTCGACACTTCAACAGCTCGATCCTGGTCGGCCCCGACGGAATCGAAATCGGCCGCTTCCGCAAGATCCACCTGCCCGGTTACAGCGAACCCCGACCCGATCACCCGTTCCAGAACCTCGAGAAACGGTACTTCGACGTCGGCGACCTGGGCTTCCGCACCTGGCGGGCCTTCGGCGGCACGGTGGGCCTGTGCATCTGCAACGACCGCCGCTGGCCCGAGACCTACCGTGTGCTGGGGCTGGGCGGAGCCGAATTGATCCTGCTGGGCTACAACACGCCGTCGAATAATCCCGACTACCCCGAGATGAACGCACTGGTCCCCTTCCACAACCGGCTCTCGATGCAGGCCGGGGCGTACCAGAACGGGGCCTGGGTGGTGGGAGTGGCGAAGGCGGGTGAGGAGGAAGGCGTGATGCAGCTGGGGCAGACGATGATCATCGCCCCTTCCGGCGAGGTCGTCGCACAGGCCACCACGCTCGAGGACGAATTGATCGTCCACTCCTGCGATCTCGACGCGACACGACCCTATAAGGAGGGGATCTTCAACTTCGCGAAGAACCGCCGCATCGAGCACTACGGGCCAATCACGAGCCAGACCGCAGCCGAGCCACCTGGCTGAGTTCGAAGCGGTCGAGCAATCCGTCCAGCTCGTCGGCCACCTGGTAGCTGAGCGGGATGCCCTGCTTGAGTCGGGTCTCGCGACAGGCCAGTTCCTTGTCGCCGGCCACCATCACCGGCTGCGAGGCATCGATCGGCTCGGTCCCGCGGACCTGCTCGACCAGGCGGTCGACCCGCGCGCAGAAATCTTCCAGCGGCAGGAACCGCTCGACATCGATCGCCGCGTAGAACCCGTTGCTGATCAGCGGGTCCTGTCCGTATTCGACCAGCGTCGGCACATCCTGGCCGAACAGCCCGCCGGAGAG
>CAUZJR010000517.1:0-3824 GCA_963580005.1 Planctomycetota bacterium | reverse complement strand
CTCGGTGTTGAACGCAGCGACCGTCGTCGGGCCGCCAGGGGTATCTGAGTAGACATGCGTGGTGTCATGGTTCTGGTATCAGGTCCGAGCCCACCAGGGACCGGAGATCAGGATCTCAATTCGAAACGCTCGCCCGGCGGTGGGGCTTGGGGGCACCGATCGTGCCGACATCGGTCTGGCACTTCCTACAGTAGCGGACCTTGCCGCCGTCGTCGTTGTATTTCACACCCAGCCGCACGCCTCGGGCGCACTGGCCACAGTAGAAGAGCACATTGGAACTGTCAATTGGCAGGTCGATTTCCAATTGCCCACCCTGGGGACTCTTGGGATGCCCGCGACGAACGTGCTTCTTGACCTGGTGCACGCCCTCGACCTGGAGCTTCCGGCCCCCGTCGATCACCTGCACGACACGGCGCGGCGCGGGACCTGAGTCCTCGCCGCTGATCACCACCACCAAATCTCCCGTGCGGATCTTCATCGCTCACACCACCTCACTGGCCAAGCTGACAATCTTCATGAAACGTCGCTCACGCAACTCCCTGGCCACGGCACCGAAGATCCGCGTGCCCCGAGGATTCTGGTCCTCGTCGATCAGCACGATCGCGTTGCGATCGAAACTGACGTAGCTGCCATCGAGCCGCCGCGTGGGTTGCCGACAACGGACGATCACCCCTCGCTCGACACTCCCCTTGCGGACCTGGCTGCCCGGCAGCGACTTCTGGATGCTGACGACGATGATGTCGCCCAGGCCAGCGGTCCGACGGCCACTGCCGCCCAGCACCTTGATGCACCGCGCAATCTTGGCCCCGGAATTGTCCGCGACGTCGAGCTTTGTTTGCATCTGGATCATGGTTTCATCCGTTCTCGACGACGTCCGGGACGCTCACAGAAGCCTCCACCCCAGCACTCTCGACCACCTGCACCAGGTCCCATCGCTTGGTCTTGGACCGAGGCCGACACTCGATGATCTCCACCACGTCCCCCAGATGGCCCACGTTGCCCTCGTCGTGGACATGGCAGACGGTCCGCCCGCGGACAATCTTCCCGTACATCGAATGGCGATACCGCCGCTCGATCTCGACCCGCAGCGTCTTGTCGCCCTTGTCGCTGGTCACGACGCCCGTGAGTCTCTTTTTCATGGCCTGCTGTCTCGTTCTCTACTGGGGACCGGGCCCGATGATCGCCGGTTCCGGTTGAATTCTTTCGCTTCCCAATCGTCTCAGGATTCCTCAGCTACCTCTTCAGCTACCTCTTCAGCGACCTCTTCAACGACCTCGTCGCCAGCCTCGACCGCCGCCTGAGTCGCCTCGCCGGAAGCCAATTCCTGCTCGCGCTGGATTGTCTTGATCCGAGCGATATCGCGTCTGAGCTTGCGGAGATTGCTGGGTGCATCCAGCCGCTCTGTGGCCGCCTGCACCGTCAACCGGAACAACTCCTCGACCAACTGCCTCAACTCATGAGTCAGCTGCTCGTCGTTCATCTGTCGGTATTCGGATGCCTTGGTCATGGTCTCTTCGCCGTATGTCCGTGTCGTCGATTTCAGAGGAAGTGGGGTTGGGGAATCCGTTGCGAAACGACTAGACGGTGGGTTGTCGACCGAGCAATCGGGCTCGGACGGGGAGCTTGTAGGCGACCCGCGCGAAACATTCCTGGGCCGCTTCCTTGGAGATCCCCTTGATCTCGAACAGCACGGTGCCGGGCTTGACGACGGCGACCCAGTGGTCCGGTTCGCCCTTTCCCTTTCCCATGCGAGTTTCCAGTGGCCGGGCGGTGACCGGCTTGTCCGGGAAGATACGTATGTAGAGTTTTCCTTCGCCCCGGATGTACTGCGTCGCAGCAATCCGGCACGCCTCGATCGTCGTCGCCCGCACGTGCCCGGGCTCCAGCGACTGGAGTCCCCAGTCCCCGAAAACCACGGTATTTCCCCGTGTGGCGTTACCTTTTATGCGCCTTCTTTGGCTTTTGCGGTGCTTCACCCGCCTGGGCATTAGCGCCATCGCCAGACTCCTCACTCGCGTATGTGCCGCGATTGATCCAGACCTTCACCCCAATCGTACCCTGGGCGGTCCGGGCCTCACAGAAACCGTAATCAATATGTCGTTGCAGGGTTGAGAGCGGAATCGAGCCACGGCTGGCCTTCTCGGTCCGAGACATCTCGGCTCCGCCGAGCCGCCCCGAGACCTGGATCTTCACGCCGTAGACTCCCGCTTCCATGACCTGGTCAAGCGTTCTCTTGACCGCCCGCCGAAAACTTCCTCGCTTCTCGAGTTGAGCCGCCACGTCCTCGGCCACCAGGACCGCGTTCCGCTGCGGGTCGTTGATCTCGACAATCTTCAATTCCATCCGCCGCCCGGTCAGCTTCTCGAGATCCGCCTCGAGCCGTTCGACCTCCTGTCCCTTGCGTCCGATGATGATCCCCGGCCGCGCGCTGTGCAGGTGCACGGTCACAAAATCCCGAGTCCGCTCGATCTCGACCTTCGCAATCAACGCGAACTTGTACTTCTCCTTGACGTAAGCCCGGATCTTGAAGTCCTCGATGATCAGGTCACCGAACTCGCGCTTCGTGGCATACCAGCGGCTACGCCAGTCTTCCACAACGCCTACCCGGAATCCGGTCGGTCGAACCTTCTGTCCCATTCGGCTGTCCTCTGCCTCTCTCGAGGCCCTGTTATGCTGGTCGTATGCTGGTCGTGCGCTGGTTGTCAGGTCGATGAGCAGGCAGTTGAGTCCGGCCCAGTTCGGCTTGGTTCAGTTGGGTTCAGCCTGCCTCGGGAACGTCGATTCCCACGTGGATGTGACACTGTCGTTTCCGGATCACGAAGGCCATACCCCGGGCCCTCGGCCGGATCCTCTTGGTCATCGGCCCCCCATCCACTCGCGCCTCGGTGATTTTCAACCGGCCCACGTGGGCGGCGTGTTCCGAGGCGTTGGTCTGGGCGCTGAGGATGACCTGTTCGAGCATTCTGGCTCCGCGGTTGGGAAGGAATCGCAGCGCATCCAGAGCGTCCTCGACGGTCTGGTTTCGGACCAGGTCGGCCAGGGGTCGGACCTTGGTGGCCGAGATCCTGGCGTAGCGGTGTGATGCCTTGACGAGGGCCATCGCTGCCGTTCCTTGTACTGTGCTTGTCTTGAGTGCTGTGAAATCGTGAAGGGATTGCTGGTGAAACCGGTCTCCCGTCCTAGCGACCGCCCCTGGCCCCGTGGCCGCGGAAGGTCCGTGTGGGAGAAAACTCGCCCAGCTTGTGCCCGACCATCTCCTCGGTCACGTAAACGCTGATGTGAGCCCGGCCGTTGTGCACCAGGAAGGTGTGCCCGATGAACTCCGGAGCGATCGTGCTCCGACGCGCCCAGGTCTTGATCGGGTCCTTACGGTGTTCGAGGTCCAGCAGCTCAATCTTCTTGAGCAGCTTGGTGTCGACGTACGGGCCTTTTTTTAGTGACCTTCCCATGAAGTCGTCTCTCGCAGTTGTCTCTTCGTGTCCGGATTGTCTTGGTGTGTGTCGAGGTCGCCTGGTTGGCGATCAGATTTTCAGTTGTCCGTAGCGTCGTGAACGTCGTCGCCGGACGATGGCTCGCGAGGAGGCTTTCTTGCGGCGCCTGGTCGATCCGCCTTTGGCCAGCTTACCGGTCGGGCTGCACGGATGACGGCCTCCGGAATTCCGACCCTCACCACCACCCATCGGGTGAGCGACCGGGTTCATCGCGGTGCCGCGGACATGAGGCCGACGCCCCATCCATCGCTTGCGACCCGCTTTGCCCAGGACGACGAGGCTGTGTTCGAGGTTTCCGATCTGGCCGATGGTGGCCCGGCACGAGACTGGCAG
>CAUZJR010000516.1:0-3836 GCA_963580005.1 Planctomycetota bacterium | reverse complement strand
TTCATGGCTGCCCCCCAGGTCTAGGCGACGCGCCAGGAAAATGAATTCGGCCGCATCACGCGGTGGCACGGTCAGGTCGCGAGCGTCACCTCGCACCACCCGCAACGCATCGATCAGCCGACGCTGGAACACGTAGGCCTCTCGCAACGACGACCACGAGGCGTCATCGAGCACGCCCACCTCGTGCAAGGCGTCGATCGCCTCCAGCGTGTTGGTCGTCCGCACGGTGGGATGCCTGTGGCCGTGCTCCAACTGCCACCCCTGCACCAGGTACTCCGAGTCGACCAGTCCGCCGGGGCTCAACTTGGCGTTGAAGGTCCCGGCCCGCACCAGCTGCCGCACCTGGCGATCGCGCATCGCCCTCATCGCCGCGATGTCAAAACTGCTGTCGCTGTAGATCCACTCGTCCCTCAGAGCTTCGATCCGCTCGCCCAGTCCCCGGCTGCCGGCCACCGCACGCAGTTTGACCAGAGCCTGCCGTTCGAAGGGCCATGCCGGGCCGTCGTGCTGGTAGTACGAGGAATAGGCCTGCAACGAACTGGCCAGGGGGCCTGCCTGTCCGTGAGGACGCAGGCGGAGATCGAGTTCGAACACGCCGGCGCGGTGCGATCGGATCGTGCCCAGCAGCCGCTCCACCACGCGACGATAGAACTCCGCCGCCGTAACCGACTCGAGACGCTCACCGGGCTCACCGGCCAGCTCCGATCCCGCGTCGTCGTAGACGCACTGCAGCTCGATGTCGGAGGCAAATCCCAGCTCGCGGCCGCCGAATTTCCCCAGGCCCACGATCGCCACCTCACCCGGCGGGTCGACGCCCAGCTTTTCACCAACCTCCAGGCAACACATCTCAAGAGCCTCGGCCACCACACATTCTGCCACGTCAGCCAGTTCGCTTGAGAACTGCCCAAACTCCCGACCCGGCCAGACGATGTGCCGCATGTCAGCCACAAACATCTCGCGGTCCTTGAACCTGTTGAGGCACTCGACCCGAGAGTCCCGATCACCGAAGTCTCGGAGCTCCTCGGAAATCTCCGCCGCCAGCTCCCGCCGGTGGCGAGGCTGCTTGACCGATTCCACATCGGCCAGCAGCGGGAACAGCGTCTGGTGCTGCAGCCTCAGGAAGTCCTGCCACAGGAACTCGCTGACACCCAGCACGCGGGCCAGTGCCGCCAACACCTCCGGCTTCTCCAACGACGCCACCTGATCCGACCAGTCCTGCTGCTGGAACAGGGTCGAGAGCAACTCGCGAAACTGTTTCAACGCAGACAGCGGATTCGGAGACTTCGGCAGCAGGTGCGTGAAGTGCTTGATCAGCACCACCACCGTCTTCAATTCCTGCAACCGACGCTGATCGGTCAGCTTGTTGCCTGCCGAGTCGACCACGTCGAGTCGATCACGGACCCGGCTGCCTTCGGTTTCGATCACCACCCGGCGGATGCTGATCCCCGCCAGGGACAACGCGTGAGCACACTCGTACAGGAACCCGCTGGTATCGTCTGCCTGGATCGTCAGCACGGTCACCTGCTCGGACGATTCGTTATCGATCTCGATCTCGACCGGAAGCAGGCTGGGTCCGGCCTGTTCAATCGGCAAGACATGACGAGCCACCCGGTCGGTCAGATCCGAGAGCGCCTCCTCACCTGCACCCGCAGCCGTCGATTCCACGAACTCGACTAGGTCGGCGTGGTACCGCGACCACAGCCGATCCCAATCGGCTCCCTCGGGCAAGTGGACCTCGAACGTGTCGACGCAACGCGACCGCCCCTCGGGAACGTGCTGGGTGAAAGCGTGGCCGTTGACAATATCAACGCCGTGCACCACCAGCAGCCCGCTGATGGCCGTCAGCAGCTCCTGGGAATCAAAGGCCACGACCGTCAATTCCGCACGGCCGGTCTCGAGCCGAACCGGCTCGACCATCACCGTCCCGAACCGAGTCAACTCGGCCAGCAACGTCTGGTGACGCGTCTGCTGTTCCTGGCTGAACACCTCCAGGTACAACGGCTCGCTGAAGGCAACCACCCGAACTGATTCGGCCACATCTTCGCGACCGCTCAGCACCCGCTCGAACACCTCGCGAATCTCGTGGCAGTGACCCACGTAATGGGCCACAAAGTGTTCGGCGTCAGCAAAGTCCAACCGCCGGGCCAGGTACGACAACTCGCCGACATCGGCAGGTAGGGTGTGCACCTGCTTGTTGTGCATCAATTGCAGCGAGTGTTCGATCGAACGCAGCAGCAGGTATCCGCTGGAGAGCTTGCGATACTCGTCGGATCGCAGACAGCCCGCAGCCGCCAGTCCCGTCAACGACCGCAGCGTGTTGGTCCCCAGGATCTCGGGATGCTCATCGAGATGCTGCAACTGCAGGAACTGCGTCACGAACTCGATGTCACGGATCGAACCCACTCCCGATTTCACCTCGCCATGATCTCGCACCGCCGCCGGCAAGGCCTCCTCGATCCGCCGCTTCATCTCTCGCACCGTCTCCGCCCCACCCACGCCGCCTCGTTCCACGAGCACACGCGTAACCTGCTCGAGCACCCCGGCCCCCAGCTGGGCGTCGCCGGCGACCACGCGTGCCTTGACCAGCGCCTGTAGTTCCCACGCGGCGGCGTGCGTCTCGAGATATTCGATGTAGGCGGTTGCATCGCTGAGAAGCGGCCCCGATCGACCCCAGGGCCTCAGTCGCATGTCCACTCGGTACAGGAAGCCCTCGGAAGTCATCCGGCCCAGCTCCCGGACAAGCTGCTGGGCCACCCGCAGCGTGTCGATGGAAGGCTCGTTGGCCAGCAGCAGCAGGTCGATGTCGGAGCTGTAGTTGAGCTCCTCGCCACCCAGTTTCCCCAACGCAACGACCGTCAGCGGCTGAAGACTCCCAGGCCCCGAACCGTCGACCTGCTCGAGGACCGCCTGCACGGTGGCGTCGGCCAGCAGCGAGAGTTGCAGAGTGACACGCCGCAGGTCCATCAGCCCAAAGCAATCGCAGGCCGCGATTCGCAGCAATTCCCATCGTTGGACTCGCCGCACTGCATCCAGGCCCTCGGAACCGGCTTCGGCGGCCGAGGACCGCATGTCGCTGAGAAATTCGTCCCGACTCCGTACCTCCGCCACCCGCTTCGACTCGGTCAGTCGCCTGAGATACTCCGGGCGACGCAGCAACAGCTCGGTCAGAAACTGGCTGCTGACAAACAGTCGCACCAGGATCTCGACGGCTCGCGGACGCCTCGACAGGAACTCCAGCCAGGCCTGCGGCTCGTCCCAATGCTGCAGGCACCGCCGGAAATTGCGGAGCGAAGTGTCCGGAGCGGCCGTTTGGGACATCGTGCCCAGCAACGAGGTCAGCAGCTCCTCGGACAGCCCCTCGGCAGCCCCTGCCAGCAACCCCCGCCAGTCAGACAGGGCGGACGACGGGTCGGCAAAACCCATCTCGCCCAACGCCGCGGTCACCAGCAAATCGTCCCGATCACCACCATCCCGCAGCCATCCGGCCGTGTCCCGGTACATCTCCCAACTCCTGGCAGCCCGGGCCTGGGCCGACACCGTCTGCTGGGTGCTCAACGCTTGACCTCGCAACCGGGCAGCCTGGTCAGGAAGGACTTGACGCCCTCTTCGCTGACGGACGTGAAGCTGAGATTGAGTTCCTCGAGAGACTTCAACTCCGACAGGCTCTCCAGGCAACTGTCCGTGACACGGGTTTCCGAGAGGTTCAATGTCTGCAGTTTCGACAGGCCCGACAGGCCCTCGACTCCCGTGTCGCTGATTGAGGTGGCCTCGAGATTGAGCCACTCCAACTGGCCCATCTTCGCCAGGTGCACGACACCCGCGTCGGTGACTTGGGT
>CAUZJR010000515.1:0-3851 GCA_963580005.1 Planctomycetota bacterium | reverse complement strand
CCCAGGCCCATCCCGGTGATCACGATCGTGCGGCGGCCGATGGCTGTGCCGAACCGATTGCAAGCCACGTCGGTCAGCCTGCCGCCCACCGCCATGCCCAGGCCCATCGTGAGCATGATCCCGGTCGTGGCCCAGCGAGCCTCGAGCTTGGGAATCTCCAGGATCTCCTTGAAGTAGTAACCGAGCCAGTAAAAGAACAGGTACTGGAAGTAGCCGTAGGCGGCATAGCTGAGTGTCAGCAGCCGCAGCGTGTTGTTGCCAAACAGAGCTGCCAGGTTGGGTCGGACGTCGGCAGAGGGCCCCGACTCACTCGCGTCCTGGGACGAGTCCGTTGCCGCGTTCGACGTTGTCGTTGAGGATGACAACTGGGGCGTGGCCACCAGGTGCCAGAATACGCCGTAGCCCATCAGCAAAATGCCTCCGGTGACAAACGCCCATTGCCACGACAGTGTATCCATCAACCAGCCCAAACCGGGGAAGCAGATGGAGATGCCGATCAGGGCTCCGGCGGTGATCAACCCGTTGGCGGTGGCCCGCCGTTGGGGCGGCATGACGTCCGAGACGACTCTCGCGGCACCCGGGTGCAGCGGAGCATTGCAGACTCCGGCCAGGCCACGGATCACCAGCAAGCCCACCCACAGGCCAACCGGATCAGTCGTGATCCAGCCGACCACACCGGTGAGGACGACGAAGGCACCCATCGTGATGCCGAACAGCGACAGCGCACGGGCCGGGCCGATGCGGTCGATCAGCCAGCCGCCCGGGAGCATGCCCAGGGTGTAGACGATCAGGAAGGCGGTGTAGACCCATCCCATCCGAGTTTCGGGGATCCCGATCTTCGGGATGAATATCTCGTCACCGGCTACGGTGATCCCCACTCGATTGAAATGGCCCAGGGCCGCGTAGCCCATCAGCATCACGATCACCAGCCATCGATTCCGCGACACGCTGGTTACCTCTCGTCGAACGAGTGCCGGAGGGCTACTGCGAGTCTCGCAGCGGCCGCCGGCGGTGTGCTGACATCGGTCATGAGCGGTACAATCTAATCGTCTCGGACACCGAATGAAACGCGACAGCCTTTCGCCTGAGTTTTCTGATGTCTTCCAAGCTGGCCGCCGGACTGCTGGTCGTGACCCTGTTGGGACAGGGAGGCGTTCCCTGCGAGGCCGCCCCGCCGAAATCTTCGGCCGAGACGCTCCGCTTCTTCGAAACCCACGTGCGACCCCTGCTCGTGGCCAAGTGCCTGGCGTGTCATGGGAAGAAGAAGCAGTCGGGAGGCTTGAGGCTTGATTCGCGGCAGGCGGTGCTCAAGGGCGGTGAGTCGGGGCCGGCAGTCGTTGCGGGCAAGCCGGGTGCCAGCCGGTTGATCCAGGCCATAAAGGAATCGGATCCGGAACTCCGTATGCCCCGCACTGGGAAACTGACCAGGCGACAGATCTCGCTGTTGGCGCAGTGGGTCGAGATGGGAGCCGTGTTTCCCGGATCCGTGACGGCCCAGCGGCCTCTGCGCGACCCCGATCACTGGTCGCTGCAGCCGTCTCAACGGCCGGCAGTGCCCCAGACTCGGAATCGGACGTGGCCGCGGTCACCCATTGACCGGTTCATCCTGGCGAAACTCGAATCCGAAGGCATCGAGCCGGCTGCCGACGTGGATCGCCCGGCGCTTTTGAGACGGGTGACCTACGACCTGGTCGGACTGCCGCCTACCCCCGATCAGATTGCGGCCTTCCTGGCCGATCGGTCGCCGGGGGCGCTGTCGCGGGTCGTCGATCGCCTGCTGGAATCACCTCGCCATGGCGAACGATGGGGCCGCCATTGGCTCGACGTGGCACGCTACGCCGACTCGAACGGCTTCGACGAAAACGTGGCCCACGGCCACGCGTGGCGATACCGCGACTATGTCGTGAGGTCGTTCAACGCCGACAAGCCGTTTGACGAGTTCCTGACCGAACAGCTTGCCGGAGATCTGTTGCCATTTCGCGATCGGCAACAGCAGCACGACCGATTGATCGCGACCGGTTTTCTGAGCATCGGGCCCAAGGTCCTGGCCGAAACCGACCAGGCCAAGATGCGGATGGACATAATCGATGAGCAGATCGATACCGTGGGCCGGGCCTTCCTGGGACTCACGCTCGGATGTGCTCGGTGCCATGACCACAAGTTCGACCCGATCGCAACGTCCGAATACTACGCGCTGGCGGGGATCTTCAAGAGCACGCTGACGATGACGCAGTACACCAAGGTGGCCGTGTGGCACGAACACCTGCTGCCTTCACCCGAGGCGACGGCGTTGAAGAAGGCTCACGAGCAGCGGGTGGCGAAGGCCAGGAAGCAGGTTGAACAATTCCGACAGACCGCCAACACGGCGGCTCGAAAGAAGCTGGGGCAGCACCGCGGTGATTCCGCATCGCCGCCCACGGCGGACAAGAACCTCGAGAAACTCTACCCACCCGAAACCACCGCGCAGCTCAAGAAACTCCGAGATGCCCTGGCCAGTCTCGAGAAGGCCGGCCCCAATCTGCCGGCGGCCATGGGTGTGACCGAGGACAAGATCGTGGACGAGAGAATCCACGTGCGGGGTGACACCCAGAGACTGGGAGACATCGCGCGGCGTGGTACACCCGCCGCGATCCGGGGGCCTCCCGCTCCCAAGTTCTCGGCCAAGCAAAGCGGCCGTCGCGAATTGGCCGGGTGGCTGGTGGACCCACGACATCCTCTGACCGCCCGCGTCCTGGTCAACCGGGTCTGGAGATGGCACTTCGGACGAGGGCTCGTGCGATCGACCGACAACTTTGGCCTGCTGGGCGAACGGCCGACTCATCCTGAGTTGCTCGATTGGCTGGCCGTGACCTTTGTGCGAGACGGCTGGTCGATCAAGTCGCTGCATCGGCAGATCGTGCTCTCGAGCACCTACCGCCAGTCGACTCGAGTGGATGCCGGCACGGCTCTGAAGGATCCCGAAAATCTCTGGTTGGGACGAGGCCGCGTGAGGCGTCTGGAGGCCGAGGCGGTCCGCGATGCGATCTTGTCTGCCGGCGGACAACTCGACAGCACGATGACCGGAACCCTGCTGAAGCTGAAGAACCGGGCGTACTTTTTTGACCATACGTCCAAGGATCTGACCACCTATGAAAGCCCTCGACGCTCGATCTATCTGCCGGTTGTCCGCAACCATGTCTACGACCTGTTTCAACTGCTCGACTTTCCGGACCCGGCGGTGACGACCGGCGACCGGGCTTCGACGGTCGTGGCCCCGCAGGCTCTACTGATGCTCAACAGCGAACTGGTGATGCAGGCGGCGGCTGGCCTGGCACGGCGACTGCAGTCGGAAGCGACCGGAGTGAATGACCGGATCCGGCGGTTGTACCTGGTGGCGTTGGGTCGCGAGCCGACCCCCCGTGAAGTGGATGCGGACCGACGTCTGCTGGTTGACCTGACAGGCCCCACCGGCAAGACCCTGACGGGTCCGACCGACAATTCGACGCAGTTGCCGATCACGGCCTGGGCAGGGCTGTGCCACGTCGTCCTGGCGTCCAACGAGTTTGTCTACCTGAGATGATGAGAGACGGTAATCGTGATGATGTCACGGGAGATCCCCTGGTGATAAACGGTGTGTCGAGACGATCGCTCTTGCAGCGGACGGCCGTGGGGTTTGGGGCGTTGGCACTCAATTCGCTGCTGGCCGACCAGGCCCGCGCCGAGGGTCCCCTGGCCAGCAGGAGCCCGCTGGTGCCGGCTCGTGCCAAGCGAGTGATCTTTCTGCTGATGTCGGGCGGCCCCTCGCAGGTCGACACGTTTGATCCCAAGCCGTTGCTCGATCGTGACCATGGCAAGCCGTTGCCGTTTGCCAA
>CAUZJR010000514.1:0-3854 GCA_963580005.1 Planctomycetota bacterium | reverse complement strand
GGAGGCAGACCGATGTCAGAGCCCCGGCGCTGTTGCTGCGTGATGTCCTGTATCGTGATTGCGGCACTCGGAGTTCTTGGCGGGCCACGATCGGTCTTCGCTGCCGATCCTCCCCAGGCGAGCTTCATGCTCGACAAGTTCCGCCCGTTGCAGGCGGGGGTTGAGATCGAGCGACCCGAAGCGGCCGACGTGGCCAAGTGCCGGGTCGAGATCGACCGCGGACGTGCTCACACGGGCTGGAAAGTGATCGGCCCGGCCGGACAGATGCTGCGACGATTCCTCGATACCAACAGCAACAACCTGGTCGACCAGTGGCGATACTTCCAGAACGGGGTCGAGGTCTATCGCGACATCGATTCGAACCACAACGGCAAGGTTGACCAGTCGAGGTGGCTGAACACCGGCGGTTCTCGTTGGGGAATTGACAACAACGAGGATGGCCGGATCGACTCGTGGCGCAGGATCTCGGCCGAAGAGGCCAGCCGGGTTGCGGTCGAGGGTTTGGTGCGTCGTGACGTGGCGTTGTTGCAAACGGTACTGATCAACTCAAAGGACACCCAGGCGTTGGGGATCGTTGCGAAGCTCGAGAAGTCGCTGTTGGCGTCGGTGGCCGACCCGGCCAAGCGGCTGGCGAAGATTGCAGCCCTGCCGCCGGGATCACGCTGGGTCCGTTTTGATTGCTCGCAGCCGGGCCTGATTCCCTCCGACGAGGGCAAGGCGAAGGTTGACCTGGAGGTGTACGAGAACGCGTTGGCGATCATCGAGGCGGGGGGCAAGAGCGGGCTGGTGCAGATCGGCGAACTGGTGAAGGTGGGCCAGTCGTGGAAGCTGACTTCGATCCCCGTGCCCCTGGCCGGAGACACGGTGCAGTTGACCTCCGGTGGCGAACTGCTGCAGCCGGCGGTTGCGAGTGTCGCGGTGGGCACGCCGGGCGTCTCGCCGAAAATGCAGAAACTCCTCGACCAACTCCGCGATCTCGACGGGTCGCCTCCGGCGGGCACCGCCACTCGAGCAGCCCTGTCGAGTTATCACTCGCGTCGCACCGACGTGCTGGGTGGTCTGACCCTGGCCGCGGCGACCGCGTCAGAGAGAACTCAATGGGGTCGGCAGATGATCGACAACCTGGCCGGTCTGTCGCAGTCGGGAGCGTGGCCGGAGGCGTTGGGGCGGTTGGCGGCCGAGGAGACTCGGTTGAAGAAACAGAACCCCAGGTCGCCTCTGGTCCCCTTTGCCACCTACCGCTACCTGCTGTCTCGATACAGCCGCTCGGTTCAGGCGGTGACCGATCCCGCTGCCCAGGCCCAGGCGCAAAAGCAGTGGCTCTTGCAGCTCCAGCAGTTCATCGCCGCCTACCCGGCGGCCGAGGATACTCCCGAGGCAATCTGGCGACTGGGAACCGCTCACGAATTCGAAGCACGCGTCGACGACGCCAGGACCTGGTACCAGAAACTCGCTCGCCAATACGCTCGAACACCCGCCGGCCAACGAGCGGCCGGGGCCCTGGTGCGGTTGGACCTGAAGGGTAAGCCGCTGGTGGTGGCTGGCAAGAACCTGGCCAGCACCACGGTGAGCAGCAGTGCCTACCGTGGCAAGGTGTTGCTGGTGGTGTACTGGGCGACATGGTGCAAGCCATGCACCGAGGAACTGCCCGCATTGCAGGCGATGTATGCCCGGTACCGGGCTCGCGGTTTCGAGGTCCTCGGCGTCAATCTCGATCTCGACAGCACTCCGATCCCGGCCTACATCTCGGCTCACCGCGTCACCTGGTCGACGCTGCACGAACCGGGCGGCCTCGACAGTCGCCTGGCCCGCCAACTCGGGATTCTCTCGCTGCCCACCATGGTCCTGCTCGATCGACGGGGCACGGTGATCAATGCCGAGGCGACGCTGGCGGATCTGAAGACCGAGTTGCCCAAGCTACTGGGAACGCCAAGCGGCAAAGTCGCGCCGTGATCGTGGCGGTGCCGCCCTGAGGGCGGTGGTTCTTTACTCAGCCGACACCTCTGCTCAGAATGGAACTCATGGCGACATCGGGTTTTCTCAAGGGCATCGAGAACAAGGTCCGCGGTGTGGTGAAGCGGGCGGTGATCAACCATCACCGCACCGGCGACACCGTGCTGTTCAGCGACACGACGTTGCGTGACGGTGAGCAGATGCCCGGTGCGACTCTGGAACCTGCTGACAAGCTGCGGATTGCCCAGGCGCTTGAGGCGGCGGGGGTCCATTCGCTGGATGCCGGATTCCCCGCCTCGTCGCAGGCCGACATCGAGGCGATTCGTCTGATGATCGGAGTGGTCAAGGGGCCGGTGCTGACCGCGTTGTGCCGGACCGTACGGGGTGATATCGACGCAGCCGAAGAGGCACTTTCGGGCAACCCGCGGCACAAGCGCGGGGTGAGCCTGTTTTGCGGCACCAGCCCGCTGCACCTGGAACACAAGCTGCGGAAGAATCAGTCCGAGGTGCTTGGGCTGATCACCGACACGGTCGGTTATGCCAGCCAGAAATTCGACATCGTGGCGTTCAGTCCCGAGGACGCCAGCCGGACCGAGCCCGAGTTCCTGGTCGAATGTTACACCGCGGCCATCGACGCGGGAGCCACCACGATCGGATTTCCCGACACCGTCGGAGTGATGACACCCGAGAAGGTCCGCGTCATCGTCCGCACCATCCAGGACAACGTCGCGAATCTCAACCGGGCACTGTTGGCCGTCCACTTCCACAACGACCTCGGGTTGGCCGTCGCCAATACACTGGCGGGGATCCAGGAAGGTGCCAACGTGGTCCAGTGCACGGTGAACGGGATCGGTGAGCGGGCCGGCAACGCATCGCTCGAAGAGGTCGTGATGGCACTGAGCCTGAACCAGGATCAGTACGGCGTGAAGATGAAGATCGACACGACGAAGTTGTACGACCTGACTCAGCTGGTGGCCGAGCTGACCGGCATCGGGCTCTCGCCGATGAAGCCCGTCGGAGGCGACAACATCTTTGCCACCGAGGCGGGCATTCACCAGGACGGGCTGCTCAAGAACCCCGACACCTATCTCCCCTACCGGCCCGAGGTTGTGGGGGCGAAGGGGATCCGGCTGGTGTTGGGTCGTCACAGCGGCCGTCGCGCGGTGGCCCACCGGCTGCACGAGCTGGGCATCGAGCTCGCAGACGAGCAGGTACTGGGCGTGCTCGACGGGATCAAGGACGTCCCCAAGGGCGTGCCGATCGACGACGAACTGCTACGGAAGCTGGCCACGGTGGCGGGCGGCTAGACCAGGATCTCGCCGATCGGCTTCCCACCGTCGACGATCTTCAGCGGTCGGCCGCCGGGGGTGTACAGTTCCTTGTTGGCGTCGATCTTCATGGCTCGGCAGATGGTCTGGAACACGTCTTCGACCGAGACCGCTCGGTCGATGACTTCCTGGCCATTGGGGCTGGTCTTGCCGAGCACCGTGCCGCCCTTGATGCCTGCTCCGGCCATCAGCAGCCCGAAGTTCCGGGCCCAGTGATCTCGGCCCGGAGCCGGGGTCTTGGTGTTGACCTTCGGCGTTCTCCCGAATTCGCCCGCGACGATCACCAGCGTGTTCTCGAGCAGGCCTCGTTGTTTCAGGTCACCCAGCAGGGCAGCGACGCCCCGATCGACTTCAGCGGCCGAGGCCTTGATGCGGGTGAACAGGCGATTGTGCATGTCCCAGCCCCCCTTGCTGACCTCGACGAAGGGCACTCCCGACTCGATCAACCGGCGTGCCACCAGCAGCCCCTGTCCGAAGCGGTTCTTGCCGTAGGCCAATTGCCGGGCATCGGGTTCGGAATCGAGCTTGAAGGACTTGAGCTTGGGTGAGGTCATCAGCCGGCGGGCTCGTTCG
>CAUZJR010000513.1:0-3873 GCA_963580005.1 Planctomycetota bacterium | reverse complement strand
AACAGGAAGTTGGCACGTGTGTCGTTGGCCACGAACAGCTCGAGTCGACCGTCAGAGTCGAGGTCCGCGGCCACCACGCCCAGCCCCTTGCCTCCCTCGGCATCAACACCCGACCTCGCCGTGGCATCGCCAAACGTGCCGTCGCCACGGCCCAGGTACAACCGATCCCTCGCCGCCGGGAACTGAAATGGCTGGCACATCCGCACCCGCCCGGTCCCGTCGCGGCAGACCCGGGTGAACAAGTCTGATCCCGACAGATAATTCACGACATAGATGTCGGCGTGGCCGTCGCCGTTGATGTCGGCGATCGCGGCGCTGGTCGACCAGCTGGCATCTCCATCGCCGGGCAACAAGGCCGCCTCGGTCGCGTCGTGAAACGTGCCGTCGCCGTTGTTCATGTACAACCGGTTGCCGCCGACGTTGGACACGTGCAGGTCGGGCCAGCCGTCGCCGTCAATGTCGCCGGCAGCCACACCCTGCCCGAAACCACTCTCGGCCAGGCCCGCCGACTCGGTCACATCCTCGAACCGAACTCCGCCCACGTTGCGGAACAACCGGTCACTGTGACGGGTGGCGCTGCGATCGACCGGCCAGCGCGTGCCCTGGGCCAGGTACACGTCGGGCCAACCGTCGCCGTCGAAATCGAGTACCGCGACGCCCCCACCGGTGAACTCGTACATCCGCCTCCCACCACCCTCGGCGTCGTGACCGTTGATGTAACGGAACACCAGTCCCGAATCGGCCGCGTCGTCGCGGAACGAGGCGATTGTCCCGGCGACTGAGCCGGCATCATCGGCAATCGAGTCGACCGACCAGTCGGGCCGCGACCAATCCGAGAGATCCAGGTCCAGGGCCTTGTTGGACGAATTGCGGGTCAGCCCCTCGGGTGACCCGATGGCCTCGTTCGCCAATTGCCGCTCGATCCGCTCGACCGCCTCACCGGTCCACCCGGCCTCCTTGTCGCGACCCGCGGCCAGCCGAGCCCAGCCCCAAGCCTCCCACATCCGGCCCATCCCCTCGAGATGCTTGACTTTCTGCCGGATCAGCTCAAGCGATCCCACACCCCCCTCGGCGATCATCCTGTCGTCGATCTCCCTGAGCGTCTGTAGGTCGGCCGCCCGCCGACTGAAGACCTCGGCATCGGTCTCGCGATCGAAATCTCTGAGCAATTCGCCGAGCCGGTAGTTGGCCGTCCGCTGATCGGGATGCAACTTCAGGACTTCCCAGTAACAGCGAGCCGCGGCTCGGTCATGGCCCGCCCGGTCATGGAACTCGCCGCGGATGACCCATACCCGTGGATCCGCGTCGGCCGATTCGGGTAACTGCCGATGCCATCGGACCAGCTCCGCGATCCGGCCCGTCGCCAGCAGCCCGCGACCGATCACCGACCGGGCGGCCCACAGGTCCGATCGTGATCCCAATGCGGCACCGGCCCGCTCGACAACCTGCTGAAATCGGCCCGCGTCCAGGTCGCCGGAGGCCAGGCCCAGCAACGCCACCGGATCCTCGCGATTCTGAGACAGCGCCTCGTCCAGGACCGACCGATCCAGCCGCATCCCGCCACCGACATCCATCAGACGCAACAGGTCGATCTCGCTGCCGTCCGAGACTTCCTCGGCCCGAGACCGCAGTGCTCGCCGGATCACCGGCACAGCTTCCCACCTGCGGCCGCTGACAGCCAGCAGCAGAGCCAGGCCGCGGCCCGCTTCGAAATGATCCGGCTGGGCCGAGAGGGCCTGCCGAAAGTGCTGCTCGGATTCGTCGAGCCGAGCAAACGACTGCAGCAGCAGCAGGGCCGCCTGGGAGTGTGCGTGGGCCGCTTGGGCCGGCTGGGCCGGAAGACTCTCGGCAGCCGCCTGGGCGTAGAGTTCCACGGCCAAAGCGTGCTCGCCTCGGCCACGGGCCGCCGTGGCCTCTTCGAACAACGCGTCCACGTCGGGCCCCGACCACCACAGGCTCAACGCCAACCCGCCGCCCAACAGGGCCACGACGACAACCAGCGTGTAGCCGGACCCCCTGGTCACCTACTCGGCTTCCTCGATCTCCACGGTGCCCCTGGCCGGGAAGGGTCCCGGCCGGACCTGGGTCTTGCCCGTCGGCCATGTCACCTCGATCTTCTCGACCGACTCGGCCGATCCCAGCCCGAAGTACAGCGGCATGCGACTCTGAGACAGGTAACCGCTCTGGCCGTCGTGCACCTGGACGTACTGCTTGCCCCCTGCGTGGACGGTCACCCGAGCCCCCAGCCCGTCTCGGTTGGAATCCACCCCCCGCAGCCGAACCTGCACGTATCTGACCGTGGTCCGCTCCGACAGGTCACTGACCAGCACCAGCGGTTCGGTGTTGAAGTCGTTGGTGACGATGTCGAGGTCGCCGTCGCCGTCGAGGTCCAGGATCACGCTCGAGCGGCTGCCCAACGCACCGTACATCGTGAACACACCCGTGCGGTCCTCACAGAAGTCGTGGTCGGCGTCGCGGCCGTCGGCGTCGAGCTGGTGCCAGGGCACGCTGGTCCGCCCGCCACGACGCGGCTCGACACCCAGCACGAATTCACTCAGCACAAACCTCTTGCCCGCATCGTTGAGCAGCACGTGGTTGGGGTGGTACCGCCAGGGAAAGTTCATGCTCGAGGTGACAAACACGTCCTGGTAGCCGTCGGCGTTGAGGTCACCGACGGAGATGCCCCAGGGCCAATAGGTCTCGGCCCCGATCCGATCCGAAATCTCCTCGAACTTCCCCGGCCCGGTGCGGCGGAAAAAGCTGTTCCCAAACAGGCTCGTGCCGTCGGTCTTCAGGATGCTCTCGGCAAAGGGCCTGGGCGACTTCTTCTGTTCGTGGGCCGCTGTCGCGTTGGCCCGCAGGAACTCGACCTGATCACCACCCATGTCCGAGTGCATGTCGGTGATGTAGAGATCGAGTTGTCCGTCGTTGTCGAAGTCGAAGACCTTGATGCCCATCGCGCCCCACGAGGTCTTGGGGAACAGTTCGCGGCTTCGCTTCCTGAATGTCTTCCCCCCGACATTCTCGTAGTACTCGTCGTTGCCCTGCATGTTCAGCACATACAGGTCGATAAAGCCGTCGTTGTTGGCATCGATCGGGCTGGCCGCTCCGGTCCAACTCTCGTCGATCAATCCCGTCTCGCGGGTCACGTCGACGAACCGACCTCCCCCCTCGTTGTGATACAGCACGCTCCGCTCGGTTCGGCCGCTGTGCAGGTGTCCGGCGAATGCGTCGTCCATCCCGTCGTGAAACCGCAACGCCTTCCCCAGGCCCTCGCCCTCACGACCCTCATCCGTCTTGTCACGCCCCACATCCCGCAGCGTCTCGTGCGTGTACTGCCCCACATTGCACAGGAACAGGTCCAGCAACCCGTCGCGGTCGTAGTCGAAGAACACGGCCGAGGAACTGTGAGCCTTGTGGCCCAGCCCCGATCCGCCCGAGACATCGCTGAAAATTCCCGATCCGTCATTGAGGAACAGCTTGTTGCCGGTGCGGACGTTGGTCACGTACAGGTCGGCGTCGCCGTCGTTGTCGATGTCGGCAAACGACCCGGTCACGCCCGTCGCACCCAGCACCGCCACACCCGCCTTGTCGGTGATGTCCTCGAAATGACCCTCGCCGGTGTTGCGGTAGAGCCGATTCGAGCCGACCTGGTTCGAGAAGAAGATGTCGAGCCTCCCGTCGCCGTCGACATCGGCAACCGCCAGGCCGTTGCCGTGGTCGTAGTGAACCGCCTTGTAGGTCCGACCGGCGTCATCAACCACGCGGTGACGGAAGTCGATCCCGCTTTCGGGCTGGCGATCGGTGAAGCTGAAGTCGTGCCGGACCGTCCACTCCTTCGCCGCAGCCTGTTGACGTGCGGCTCGAGTCTCG
>CAUZJR010000512.1:0-3881 GCA_963580005.1 Planctomycetota bacterium | reverse complement strand
ACCTGCCCAAGGAGGTCCAGGGCGGGCAACGGCTGACGACGATGACCCAGGGCAAGTCCCAGAAGGTGCTGCCCACCGCCTGGCCGTTCCGAGCAAATGGTGAATGCGGCACGTATATCAGTTCGCTGCTGCCTCACATCGGCTCGATCGCCGACGACATCTGCCTGATCCGGTCCGCTCACACCGAGGCCATCAACCACGCCCCGGCGATCACCCTGTGGCTGACCGGTGCCGAGCAGCCCGGACGACCGAGTTTCGGAGCATGGTTGTCCTACGGCCTGGGTCGCGAAACCGACGAGTTGCCCACCTTCTGCGTGATGACCTCGCGGGACAAGGAGGCCTCGTGCGGACAGATCTTCTACGAGTGGTACTGGGGCAACGGGTTCTTGCCGAGCCACCATCAGGGCGTGAAGTTCCGCGGTTCGGGGGATCCTGTCCTCTACCTCTCGAATCCCTCTGGCGTCGACCAGTCATTGCGACGGGGATTGCTCGACGACCTGGCGAGATTGAATCGCCTGAGGGCTCGCGAGGTGGGTGATCCAGAAATTCAGACCCGGATCACCCAGTATGAGATGGCCTACAGGATGCAGGCGTCGGTGCCCGAGTTGACCAACCTGGCCAGTGAACCCAAGCACATCCTCGACATGTATGGCCCCGACGTGACACGGCGTGGCTCGTTCGCTCACAACTGCCTGTTGGCACGGCGTCTCTCGGAACGGGGAGTACGTTTCATCCAGCTGATGCACGCCGGCTGGGATCAACACGGCAACTTGCCCACCCAGTTGGCCGTCCAGTGCCGGGACACGGATCAGCCCTCGGCTGCACTGGTCAAGGATCTCAAGCAGCGGGGCCTGCTGGAGGAGACACTGGTGATCTGGGGCGGCGAGTTCGGACGCACCAGTTTCTGCCAGGGCGACATGAACAATAAGAAGCAGCACGGTCGCGACCACCACCCACGGAACTTCTGCATCTGGATGGCCGGTGGCGGAATCCGCGGCGGGATGACATACGGCGAATCAGACGACTTCAGCTACAACGTGGCCAGGGACCCGTTCCATGTCCATGACCTGCAGGCGACAGTTCTGCACTGCCTGGGCATCGACCACGAACGGCTGACCTACAAGTTCCAGGGCCGGCAGTTCCGCCTCACCGATGTTCACGGGCAAGTTGTCAAGGAAATCCTCACATGAGCAACAGGCTCGTGAATTGCTTGTCGTCGCGGCCATGGTTCTTGGCACTGGTCCTGGTCTCATCCTCGGTCATGGCCAAAGAACCACGGGATCCGATCCCCCGTGGCGGCGGTCGGCTGAAGAACCACTGGGCCACCTGTGTGATCAGCATGAAATCGGGGCACATCGCCGGGATCTGGGACAACATCTCGGGCCGGCGGCTGGTCCAGGAGAGCTACGAGACCTACCGGTTGACGACCCGCGACGGAAAAACGATCACCGTCAGCGAGAAGGACGATCGGGTTCACTCGGCAATCTCCACCGCCCCGCCTCCCAACCGTCCCCGCTGGGGCAATGCGACGGCCTATTTCGCCCGCAACCCGAAGATCCCCGGTTCAGAGATCCGCAAGAGCTACTACTTCGCGCTCGTCGGAGACGAACAACGGATCGTGTGCCGGTCGATTTCCATCACCGCCCCAACCGAACAGGCGACCCTGTTTACCAGCGTCTCGCACACCGTCCTGGCTCCCAGGTTCCGCAAGGACTCCCTCTACCACTATGTCGTGCCCCAGGGGGTCGCCGGTGACCAGCGTCCGCTGATCCGGTCCTCACAGATCACCAAGCCCCTGATTCGCCGGGACCACAGCAATGACCGCCAGGGACGTGCCGCATCGGATGTGTTCCAGCCAAGGTGGAGGATCGGGCTGTCCCAGTACCTATACCGGGTCGGTCGACACTGGGCCTATCCCGTCGGACTCCGCAACCCCACCCACTGGACAGCCAACGGATGGCAGATCGCCTCGGGAGGATTCATCCTCGCCGACAAGTCCGAGAACAAGCGGACCAACCGGCTGGAGATGCGGTACCACATATTTGGAGAGGACCGCCTGGCGATCCACGAGGAGTACCTGGGCCTGCCCGAGTTGACCAGGCTCCGGGAGGACACGCAGCAGAGGTTACGGCTGGAGCGGATCCGCACGCCGGGAACTCCCGTAAGGTTCCTGCGTCCCGGTGACCGGGTTCCGTCGGCATCACTGATCAACATCGGCGCGGGAGGCAACGGGCAGTTTCGCTACGGCGTCTACGCGACATCCGACGACAGTCAACTGGAACAGATCAGCCCGACGGACTCGAAGAAGGTTCTCCTCTCGCTGACCGGAAAACAGCTCAAAGAACGGTTCACACAAAGAAGAAAAAAGAATCCCGCGTCGATGGGCGGCATGTACATTTACCGCCAGCACGAGTCGCCAATCCTGGTCAAGCACCCGGACTGGATCGCTTCACGGACACCCAGTGGGCTGATCAACCTGCGACCGCTCAAGGAGGTATTCGAATTCGAGACCCGGGGCATCGTGGCCGAGTCGGATTACCTGGGCACGGAGGTCTTCTACTGGGACGCCGCGCTGGATGCAGGCCAGGTTGACTGGGACCGCCGCACCGTCAGCCAAACCCAGTCAGCCATCAACCGGTGGAAAATGCTCTTCGAAGCACTCCACCAGCGGGACAAGCTGTTGTGGACGAATTCCCGTACCGGATCGGCCTATTACGACATCACCTACTACGAAGCCAGTGGCACACAGAAAATCGCCGGCAAGACCTGGCGCGACGCGGCCGACATGGATCTGATGAACAAGATCTACCAGGTGCCGGGCACCATCCACGTGCCGCTGTACTGGTGGAGCAACGGACCGGAGGAAAACACCCAGGCCTACCAGAACCACTGCCTGGCACTGGCTCTGTCGCCCCGGGACGGCGCCTGGACGCGCGAAGTGGACGGGAAACTCCCCGAGAGCGCTGATGACGGCATTCTGTTCGAAGTCATCGACGAGTTCCGCGACGCGCGGTTCGCCCGCATCGGACTGGAGCCGGCCTGGTGGAATGACCTCCAAACTCAAATCGAAGCCTACACCCTGCGGCTGGGACCAACCTGGTTCCTCAACGTGATCTCTCACCGTGACAAGCGGTCAACCGTCACGGCCTCGATCGATACGGCCCGTGCCGGCCTGGACCCGAAACGTCCCATCTTCTGCTGGCAGCACCAGGCCCGAAAAGCTCTCACGGCCGGTTCGCAATACCCCGAGAAACAGGCCGACAAGTACTTCACCTCGACACACCTCGCGGTGGTCCAGCCCACGAAGTCACGCCTGGAACTGTCGTTGGCCGACGTTCCTCCGGAGATCCTCCGCATGTGCACCATCACCCAGGTCCCCGCCTGGATCGTCTCCGCCGACGGTGTCGCGACACAACTGAGACTGCCCGAGACGCTCGGCTCATCGGTCTCCGGACAGGTCGACCAGGCCACCCGGCGAGTGAGGCTCGAGACTGGAGGTGACCGGCAGCTGAGGCTGGCAGCCTGGTGGAACGCCGACTGGGGCCAGGCACGGGTCCGTATCGATGGCTCCGTGGTGCCTCACCGGATCGATAACGCATCCGGCGAACACCTGCTGGTGTTCGACGTACCGGCCGGAACACACCGTGTGCTGCTGGCACCCTAGCCGGCCGATTGCATGCCCGGTCACGACGGGACACAATTGAACTCCACCCCGATCGCTGTTCTTCTCACTCGAGGCTCACCATGCGTTGTGCAATTGCCGTGGCCACCCTGTTGGCGATGCTGGTTTCTTCCACGATCCAGGCCGCAGACGACTCGGTCTTCAGTCTCTCGGCCCGATCACGAACTGCCACCAAGCTGCCGTGGGGCAACGGATACCG
>CAUZJR010000511.1:0-3892 GCA_963580005.1 Planctomycetota bacterium | reverse complement strand
CGACCCCGATCCCAAAGCCGACGAGCCGGAACTCGAGGCCGAGCAGAACCAGCAGGTGGCCGGCAAGCTGGCTGGATCCCAGGGAGCCGCTTCGGTCAAGGACCTGTTCGCGGTACACCACCCCGAGACGGTGAGGTTTTTTCTGCTGGGGACTCATTACCGCAGCCCGATCGAGCTCAGCGATCAGCGGATCGAGGAGACCGGCAGGAGCCTGCAGGGGTTTTACCGGCTGTTCGAGACGTTCCAGCGGATCACCGGCGAGTCGGCCTATGATCTGGAGGTGGCCGCCTCTCGCGAGGCGTCCGTCGTGGTGGATGACGAGTTCGGTTCGTTCCGGGACCGGTTCCTGGAGTCGATGGACGACGACTTCAACACCGGCGGGGCTGTCGGGGCACTGTTTGACCTGCGGACGGCGATCAACGCCTTCATCGACAGCCGTGGCCTGGACGACGGTGAGTCCGCGGTCGAGGAGTCGTCGGTGTCGAGCCTGGTGGCGGCGGTCACGCTGCTGAGGGAACTGGGTGGTTTGCTGGGAGTGTTCCGGGACCCGGCTCAGAGTGAATCCGCCGGGGACGGTGACGGGCTGGTCGAGGACCTGATGCAGGTGCTGATCGGTCTCAGAGCGGTGGCACGAGAGCAGAAGAACTACGAGTTGGCCGACGCGATCCGCGATCGGCTGGCGGAGCTGGGCATCACGTTCGAGGACCGCAACGACCAGACGCTGTGGCGTAGAGAATGACGAAGACATCTGCCGAAGTACCCGACCCGGCACGAGCTCACGTGGTGGGTGTCGATCCCGGTCTGAACCGGACCGGTTACGCGGTGATGTCGATGTCCGGGGGTGAGTTGGTGTTGCACGAGGCGGGGGTGATCCGTTCGACGGCTCGCCGGTCGTTGGCCGAGCGGGTGGCGGAAATCGGCAGCGGGCTGGCGGAGGTGATGGTCGAGTTCCGTCCTGCGGTGCTGGCGATCGAGCAGGTGTTTTCTCTGGTCCGCAATCCCAAGTCTGCCCTGCTGCTGGCTCATGCCCGAGGTGCCATCCTGATGACAGGGATCCAGGGGGGTGCCGAGGTGGTGCACTACACTCCGACCCAGATCAAGAAGCTGTTGACCGGCAGCGGTCGGGCCGACAAGGAGCAGGTCGGGCGGGTGGTGCAGTCGGAACTGGGCCTCGAGGCTCCACCGACGCCCCACGACGTCTCAGATGCCTGTGCCGTGGCGATCTGCCACCTGCACGTTCACCAGGGTCCCGGCAGGAGACTTTCGGCGTGAGAACACGGATCACGGGTCGATTGACCGAGTTGGGCGAGACCGAGGCGACGATTGACGTGGGGTCATTCGAGTACGCGGTCTTCGTACCCGATTTTGTACGGCGGCAGTTGCAGGGTCGCGAGGGCGAGGAGATCAGCCTGCGGACGATCGAATACCTCGAGGGGAACCCACAGAAGGGGCGGATGACTCCTCGGCTGATCGGTTTCACCAGCGATGCCGAGCGTGAGTTCTTCGAGCTGGTCTGTTCGGTCGACGGCGTCGGCGTCAAGAAGACACTCAAGGCGATGGTCCGTCCGGTGCGTGACGTGGCCGAGGCGATTGTCGAGCGGGACGCCGAGCGGTTGACTCTGCTGCCGGGGATTGGCCCGGCGGTGGCCGACCGGATCATCGCCAAGCTGCACCGCAAGATGACACCCTTTGCCCTGATGGTCGGAGCTGATTCCGCGGCGGGGGTGAGTCGTGCCGGTGGCGACCTGCTTGGGGAAGCTCTGCAGGCGCTGGTCGGGCTGGGCCATTCGATGTCGGAGGCCCGTTCGAAGCTGGAAGCGGTGCTCGGTTCTGGTGAGGACTCGTCGTTCAAGACGGTCGAGGACGTGTTGCGGGAGGTCTACCGTCAGCAGCGTGGTGAGGACTAGCCCGCCTGCTGCGGATCCAGCAACTCGGGGGGCGTCGGACGTCGTGCCCGTGGAGTTGAGAAAAAACTGTAATTCCCTCAAATCTTATCAAGCCCCCGCAGGCCGCGTGCCGATCTCTTCTTGTGAGACGAGCCATGACGGCGGCCACCGGAGGTGTGGTTCCGGGGCAGGGAAGCCCCCGCTTTGTCGCTCGTCGAGTCACGGAGGACACGACCATGCGACCTCGTTTGAGACTTTTCACCGGTGAAGAGGGTGTCGCGACGCTGCCGGAACCGACCGTCAGCATCTCGTTCGCAGAATTCACCGAGATTCTCACAGATGCCAGCCGCACCGACCGCGACTGGCTGCACGACTTTGCCAACGACGAAGTCGGAATCTCAGAGGATCTCTACGAGGTCCTGTGTGCCTACCGCCATCTCCGTCCCAGTGCCTGATGTCGGCTGAAGCGACCGCCGAGGTCCGCAGCATCTGGCAGGCGGGTGTCGACGCGGTCGACTCGGGTCGCCTGGTCCGCGCCGCGGTCCGCTGCGACGGGACGACCCTGGAAGTCTGTGGCCGCGAACATTCGCTCGAGGCTCTCGAACGCCTGATCGTGGTCGGCGGTGGCAAGGCGGGAGCCGGGATGGCCTCGGCGATCGAGGATCTGCTGCCGGCGGACTTTCTCCAAGAGCGGGTCAGTGGCTGGGTCAACGTACCGGCCGACTGCGTGAAGTCGCTGGCGAGCATTCAGCTGCACGCGGCGCGACCGGCGGGTGTCAACGAGCCGACCGCCGAGGGAGTGGCCGGATCGAAGGCGATCCTGGAGCTGGTCGGTGGTGCGAGCGAAAACGACCTGGTGCTGGTGTTGATCTCCGGAGGCGGCAGTGCGCTGTTGCCGGCCCCCTGTGCGGGCATCTCGCTGCAAGACAAGCTGGCAGTCACCCGACTGCTGATGCTCTCGGGCGCCAGCATCAACCAGCTCAACTGCGTCCGCAAACGGCTCAGCGCCCTCAAGGGAGGCAACCTGGCCCGAGCAGCCAAAGAGGCCGGAGCCATCCAGGGCCTGCTGATCTCAGATGTGATCGGCGACCCGCTCGATATCATCGCCTCGGGACCCACCGTCGCCGACGCGGGCACCGATCTTCAGGCACTCAGGGTGCTCAAGAAGTTTGCCAGTCGCTACGAAGACGTGCCCGAGGTCGTCTGGCGTACGCTCGAGGCCCGTGCCGGGGACGACGACGGGCAGGCGGCCGGGGAACTGCCCGATTCGCTCAGCAATCACGTGATCGGAAACAACGAGGTCGCGATGGCGGCGGCGTGCGACCACGCCCGCTCGCTGGGCTACCACGTGCACTCGCTCGGCTCGGACAACCAGGGCATCGCGCGGGACCAGGGAGTGGCGTTGCTGGAATTGTGTCGAGAGGTGCGGGCGGGGCAGGGGCCCGTCGAAATGCCCGCCTGCCTGATCTCGGGCGGCGAACCGCTGGTCGAATTGGCCCAGACCGATCAGCCGCGACGCGGTGGCCGCAACCAGGAACTGGTGCTGGCGGTGCTCGATGAGGCCTGGGACAGCGGGCTCGATCGCATCACGATCCTCTCGGGAGGCACCGATGGGGAGGACGGCCCGACCGACGCCGCCGGAGCGATCGTCGACCAGGACCTGTGGCGAACTGCCCGGACACTCAAGCTGCATCCCGACCCGTTCCTGGCAATCAACGATTCCTACACGTATTTCGAAGCCACCGGAGGCCTGCTGCAGACCGGTCCGACTCACACGAATGTGATGGACCTCCGCGTGGCGATTCTCACTCCCTGATCGATCCCGACCGGTCAGGTTTCGGTGCTGGTTTCGGGCGATTGGGTCGGGTCGGCCGATTGGTCGGATCCGGTCCAGACCGTGTATCGCAGCACCAGTCCTCCCACGATCAGGCTGCCTCCCAGCCAGGTCGCCATCGGTGCGACTTCCCAGCCCAGCACCTCGACCCAGACGGCTGTCAGCACCGGTT
>CAUZJR010000510.1:0-3893 GCA_963580005.1 Planctomycetota bacterium | reverse complement strand
TCCAAGCGATCCAAGCGATCCAAGCGATCCAAGCGATCCAAGCGATCCAAGCGATCCAAGCGATCCAAGCGATCCAAGCGATCCAAGCGATCCAAGCGAACCAAGCGAACCCGCGGCCTCGGCACTGCAACAGCCTCCTACCCCCGAAGTGGACACAGCATGAGCGTCCTGGACCGATTTCGACTCGACGGCAAACGGATGTTCATCACCGGAGGCAGCCGGGGCCTGGGCCGCGAGATGTCGTTGGCGTGTGCCGAGGCCGGTGCCGACGTGATCCTGGTGGGCCGCGACGAGGCGAGCCTCGAAAAGACTGCCGGTGAGATTCGTCAACGAGGCCGAGAGGCCGTGACCCTCACCGCCGACGTCAGCCAACTGGACCAGTGCGAAGCCGCCTGCCAAACGGCTCTCGATGAACACGGCCCCATCGACATCCTGATCAACAACGTCGGCGGACGCCGGATCGACATTCCGACCACCGAGATGCCGCTGCAACAGTGGCTCGATATCCTCGACCTCAATCTCAACAGCACCTTCCTGTGCACCAAGCTGATCGGCGGGGCGATGGTGGCTCGAGGCAGTGGCGGCCGAGTGATCAACATCGCCTCGATCTCAGGCATGGTCGTCAACCGCGACATCGGAGGCCGCAGCTACGAGACTTCCAAAGCCGCCGTGATCCATTTCACTCGTGCCACCGCCGCCGACTGGGCCCCGCAACAGGTCACCGTCAACGCGATCTGCCCCGGTGGCTTCATGACCGAACCCAACGTCAAGTGGGCCGCCGAAAACCCCGCCATCATCTCGACCTTCAAGGACCAGGTCCCCGCCGGAGACTTCGGTCAACCCGAAGACCTCGGACCGCTGGCCGTTTACCTCGCCAGCGACGCCTCCCGATACGTCACCGGCGCCTCGATCGTCATCGATGGAGGCTACACGCTGTGGTAGGTCGTCCCGGCTGACAATCCCCCTTGGTGCCACCAGCTCACTTGGACTACGCTCCCGGCCTCCTGTAACCCCGCCTCCTGCACCCCTCCGCGCCGTCCCTGCGACAGCACCGGTTCAGTCGCCGAAGACCGATGCCACTTCACAACACCACCACACTCACCCGAAGACAGCAGGCACGCACCGCCGGAGCCCTGGTCCTGGTCATGGCCACCCTGATCTGTGGCCATTGCGGCTGCGATCACCCCGTGGCCAAGGCCCTGCACCCGGCCAACGTGGCTCACGAATTGAGACCGCATCGGCTCTGGAGAAAGAACCAGAACCGGCCCTTGAGCGAAAACGCGTACTTCTCGGTGACGCCCCCAGCCGGCCCTTCAGCCGGCGATCAACTCGGCGGCTCCAGCGGCCAGCAACTCGTCGGCGGTCGCCGTTCCGAGTGATTCGGCCGAGGCGATCGACTCCGAGTCGGCCGCCCGTTGAGCCTCGACACGCCGGGTGCCTTCCTCGTCAAGCACCACGCCGTGCAGCCACAGGCGGCCGGCGTCCTGGCCGCTGCGGACTCCGACCGGAGCATGGCAGCCGGCACGCAGTCGAGACAACATCGCCCGCTCGGCCGCCGTGGCCAGGTGAGTCGAACGATCGTCGATCGCCTCGAGCCGTCCGGCCGTCTCCGAGTCGTCCTCGCGACACTCAAGGCCCAGTGCCCCCTGCCCGACCGCCGGCAGGACCACCCGGGGATCCAGTACCGCCGTGATTCTGCCGGACAGTTCCAGCCGCACCAGCCCGGCCACTGCCAGCACCACCGCGTCGAATTCCCCCTCGTCGAGTTTCCTCAGCCGAGTCTCGACATTGCCGCGGATCCCGCTCACCTGCAGGTCCCCTCGACAGTGCCGAATCTGTGCAGCCCGACGTGGGCTGCCCGTCCCGATCCGGGACCCCTCGGCAATCACCTCCAGCCCGCTGCCGTTGTCCACGGCAGGTTCCAGGGGTTGTGCCACCACCACCGCGTCGCCCGACTCCGCCCGCCGGGGCACGCACCCCAGCACCAGCCCGTCGACAGGCTCGGTCGGCAGATCCTTCAGGCTGTGCACCGCCAGGTCAGCCCGGCCGTCGAGAACCGCCTGCTGGACCTCTCGAGTGAATACGCCCACTCCGCCCATCGCATCCAGCCGCTGCACCCGGTCGCGATCCCCCTCGGTCCGCACCTCCACCAATTCCACCACCACGCCCGGATCCGCAAGCGACAGCAGCCCGGCGACGTGGTGAGCCTGCCAGAGTGCCAGGCGACTGGCCCTGGTGGCAATCCGCACCACCGCGGTCCCGGCCTCGCTCACTCCGCCTCCCCCGCCTGTCCCCCGGGAGACTGTGGAGAGGACTCCTCAGCCGCTTCGCCAGACTCTGAATCACTCGCGGCCGACGCACCCTCGCCAGCAACCTCGGACTCCGAGCTCGAAGGCCGGGTCACCACCGGTTGCTCGGTCTCACCCGAGAGCCGACGAGTCAGGGCCTGCTGCAGCGATTCGGCGGTCATCTTCTGGTTCTCGGGCACCAGCACGCCACACGAGATGCAGAACTGGAAGGCCTGGTCGATGGTGATGTTCAGATCGATGATCTCGGTCTTGGGCACGTTGAGCGTATAGCCGGTCACGGGCATCGGCGAGGTGGGCACCAGGATGCTGAGCAGCGGCTCGCCCGCCGCCGTGGTCATCTCCAGCATGCTCTCTCCGGTCACAAACCCCAGCGACCAGATGCCACGTCGAGGGTACTCGATCGCCACGATCCGGTTGTATTCGATCGTCCGCTCGGTAAACAGAAAATCGGTGACCTGCTTGACCGACGAGTAGACATTGCTGACCAGCGGCACCCGGCCGACCAACGCCGACTCGAACTTCCGCACCGCCCAGGCTCCGAGTCGATTGGTGACCAGCTGGCCCAGGAAATAGAGCACGATGACCAGGATCGAAACCGCAAACGCACTCAGCAGCAGCTGGCCACGGAAGTGCCGGTAGCGGGCGATGACCATGTAGATCCCGACCGCGCTGCGAGGCATCTCACCGGCGGTCGTGTTTCTCACCGCGAACTGGTGATCGTCGTACGGGATCGCCTCGTCGCTGTTGATCACCACGAAGACTCTGTGCTCTTGGCTGTAGAGCCATTCGGCAGGGATCTTGGCAAGCCCCTCGTCCCCCTGCCGCCGGTGGATCTCCACGAGCAGTCCTGGCTCGACCCGATACCCCAAGCCACACCCCTGCAACGGCGGAGCCCCCTCGAGCTCCTGCAGATCCGTAAGCTCGCTGGACGAGTCGATCACCGTGGCGATCGCCCACTCCACGCCCAGGCTCGTGGGATGGATGATGTACTGGTTGACCCCCTCGGCCAGCCACAGCACGATCACCACCGTCAGGATGGGCGGCAGGCTGATCGAGAGTCCCCGCAGGAAGAAGCGGGTGGCGGCCGACCGCTTCTTGGACCCCTTTTTCGATGCGGGCTTGTCCGCATCGCCGTCGGCGGGGAGATCTTCGGTGGGATTCTGGGCCATCGCCGGGTTACCGGGATTCGTGTCGGTCATCGGGGGACAAGGAAGGCCGATCGGCGATTGCCGGCACCACGGCCAGCACAGCCACGCTGACCCGCCGGGCGCCTCCCTGCCTCAAGGCCCGGGCCGCCTGGTGGGCCGTTGTGCCGGTGGTCAGGATGTCGTCAACCAGCAGCACGTGAAGCCCATCCAGCCCACCGCATCGCCGGACGCAAAACGCATCTCTGAGATTCGCTCGGCGGCTGACGGCCGGCAGGCTCGACTGGTCGGGCGTCCGACGCACCTTGCGGAGTATATGCCTGCCCATCGGCACACGCAAGCAGCGACCCAGTACCGCCGCCAGTGTCTCGGCCTGGTTGTGCGGCAGCGCGATCCGCTTGGTCCAGTGCAAGGGCACCGGCACCACCACGTCGACACC
>CAUZJR010000509.1:0-3897 GCA_963580005.1 Planctomycetota bacterium | reverse complement strand
TGCAGCTTCACCCGGCTCGATTCGACCGGTGCTCAGAGAGACCGCCCCGACCAGCGCCCTCACTGCGGGTTCGATTCCGGGAACTGCGGCCACGACTTCCCGCCCAGCGGCTCCGGCCGCCGGTTCGTTCTTGACCGCACGCCTCCTGAAGCTGAGGGTTCGGGACCAGCTGGAGATGGCCCAGAAGGCGATGGGACGAGGAGATCTGACCGAGGCACTGCGGCTGGCCGAGTCGGCCGAGCAGGTTGCCCGCAGCGCGGGACTCGAGTTTGCCGCGGAAGAAACGAGTCCAGGCGAGGTCCTGGCTCGACTCAGGCCTCCGACAGCCCAGACACCCGCCGTTCAACTGGCCGACCTGATCGCGAAGGCCCGCGCGGCCGGCACGTCGGGTCGACTGGCCGAGGCACTCAGCCTGGCCTCCCAGGCCGATCGCCTGGCCCGTGCGCACAAGCTGCCTCTCGCACCAGGTACGCCTCGACCCTCGCTGCTGGCTGCCGTCTATGAAGTGAAACTCCTCCAGACCTCTTCGGGGCTGAACAACGCGTCACTGGCCGACCTGATCAAGACCCGGGTCAACGACTACATGGTGGTTGCGACCAAGCAGGAAGCTGCCGGTCGAGTCCAGGAGGCCCTGCGGCTGGCGACGGTGGCCGAACTGATGGCATCTCACCAGAAGCTGACGTTCCCCCAGGGTTCGGTGACGCCCCGGCAACTGATCGCCCGGATCGAGGCGGCCAACCCGAGTGTCCGGCCGGGAACTCTGCCCGGAGAACCCGTCACCAGCCCCGCTGCCTCCGGTTCGCCCAAGGACCGGGCCAAGCTGCTGGTCGCCGAGGCCCGCAAACTTCTCAAGGCCGGCAGGCTCGCCGATGCCCGGGCCCAGGCCGAAGTGGCCCGCGGTCTCAACGTGACCTGGGACCTGCTCGAAGACCGGCCCCGGTTCGTCCTGCAGGACATTTCCGACTCGCAGGCCCGCGTGGCCGTTGCCGATCCTCGGGCAGCGACCAGTCCGATCACCCAGCCCCCGATCACCAAGCCATCTCTGACCGAGCTCCCCGCGACCAAGCCGCGGACGTCGCCGGTTCCGATTGCTGGTGCTGACGGCGTGGCGCGAGCGATCCGTCAACCGGGAGCAGGTTCTCGGGACCCCAGCGTGGGGCCACCAGCGCGAACCACGGTCCTGGACCGATACAACGAGGGCGTGGCCCACCTGGGTCGTGGCGACCGCGAGGCGGCCTACCGAGTCTTCCTGGACGTCTTCCGCAGCGGCGAGAAGCTGGATCGCATCCGTTCTCAGCAGCTGGAAGATTTCCTCCGCGAGCTTTCACCTCGCAACGGCAGCGGCACCCGCAAGGCGTCCTCAGAAACGCGTCCCTCGGCTCAGCCGGGGCCTGGCGATGCGATCGCGATTGCTCAAGACAAGCAGAAGTTGTTGTTCGAATCGCTCCGCAGCCGCACGCTCAACGCGGTCTTCAAGGCTCACCAGATCAAGGAAGATAATCCCGACAAGGCCTTGCAGGGTCTCGACGAGGTCTTGGCGGCGGTCAACACCGCCGGTCTCGACAAGACGTTGGCCGATCGTCTGAAGGGTCAGTTGACCAATGCCCGCAGTGCGATCGCCGCACAGCGTGATCTCAGGGCACCCCAGGTGGCTCAGACGAAGCGGAACAAGGAGATCGAGGCACAATTCGAGGCCGAGCAGCAGCACAAGATCCGTGTCGAGCAGGAGATTGCCGAGCTGGTCGACAAGTACAACGAGTTCTATCGCGACCGGCGGTACGAGGAGGCTGAGATGATCGCCCGCCAGGCGCGGGAGCTCAACCCTCACCTGCCGGTCGTCGTGACCATGTACCAGAAGGCGATTTTTGCACGGCGGAACGAGATCAACGATCGTCGTCGCGAGGACGTCGACGCGAGCCTGTGGGACGCTCTGAACGACGTCGAGCTGGCGATGGTCTTCCCCAAGGACGACTACGCCTACCCGGGCCGCCAGGAGTGGGCCGACCTGGTCAAGCGTCGCAAGCGATACGGTCATCCGGACAACCGGGCTCGCAGCGAGGAGGAGTTGCGGATCGAGAAGAGTCTCAATTCGCCGGTCTCGTTGCATTTCGACGAGGCACCTCTCAAGGACGTGATCGACGAAATCCGTCAGCAGATCGAGATCAACATCGTGATCGACAGGCTGGGTCTCGAGGAGGTCGGTGCCACGACCAACTCACCCGTCTCGATCGATCTCAACGGCATCAAGCTCAAGAGCATCCTGAACCTGATGCTCGAACCGCTCGACCTGGACTACACGATCCAGGACGACGTGTTGAAGATCACCAGCAAGATCCGTCAACAGGGTCGTCTGATCACCGCGACGTATCCGGTCGCGGACCTGGTGGTGCCGTTGGAGATCGGTTTGCCGAGTGACGGCACGATTTCGAGTATGGCGCCCGGCCAGCCGATCACTCCGACGCTGCAGGCTCCCGGGCAGATGTCCGTCCGAGGCTCCTCGGCCCAGTTCCAGATCGGCGGCAATCCGGCGGCGGGCCTGGCCGGGACGATTCCCGGCGGTGGCATGCAGTCGGAGGTGAGTGGTGGACCTCGTTCGATCAACTTCGATTCGCTCTCGGGGCTGATCACATCAGTGATCGACCCGGGCAGCTGGGATGAGATTGGTGGACAGGGCAGTGTCCGTGGTCACGAATCGACGTTGAGTCTTGTGATCCGCGCGACCCAGAAGACCCACGACGAGATTGCCGACCTGCTGGAGCAGCTGCGTCGTTTGCAGGACTTGCAGGTCACGATCGAGGTTCGCCAGATCGCGGTGACCGACCAGTTCTACGAGCGAATCGGGATCGATTTCGACTGGAACATCCAGGACTCGATCGGTGGTCCTCATTTCGACGGCGGCTCCGGTGGTACCCAGGGCGGCGGCGGCGGTCAGAACCAGCAACAGGGACCCGGCAATCCTCTGCCTCCCTTCGGTGCGGTTGTGGGCGGCGGTGGCCAGGCTGGCCAGGGCGGCCAGGGCGGCGGCGGCCAGGGTGGCGGCGGCCAGGGCGGCGGCGGACTCTTCGGAGTCGGCGGCATCGGCGGTTTCGGCGGCCAGGGTGGCGGCGGCCAGGGTGGCGGCGGCCAGGGTGGCGGTGGCCAGGGTGGCGGCCAGGGTGGCCAGCAGGGCGGCCGCATGGGCCTCTTCGATCAGGCTCCGATCCGCAACATGGTGGCTCGCGACAACTATTCACGTCCCACGGTGATCGGCATGGCGTCCCCGGACCAGTTCACCGACGATCTGGACCTGCAGTTCCGCCAGGGATCCTTCCAGATCGGTATACCCGACTTTGGTGGTTACAACCCCGAGAGTGGCCTGCAGTTCGGCATGGCGATCCTCTCGGACATCGAGACCTTCTTCTTCATCCAGGCCGCGCAGGGTGACGAGCGCTCCAACGTGATGGCTGCTCCGAAGGTCACGATGTTCAACGGCCAGCGTGCCACGATCCGCGACCAGGTGATGCAGCCATTCGTTGTCAGCATGGTCCCCAGCGGCGGCGGCGGGGTCTTCGGCAACGTCGGCTACAGCCCGGTGATCCAGCCGATCTCCGAGGGTGTCTTTCTGCGGGTGCAGGCGGTCGTTTCGGCCGACCGGCGATACGTGCGTCTGACCGTCGAGCCGAGTTTCACTCAGATCCGCGAAGTGCGGACGTTCACCTTTTCCGGCGGCGGAGGTGGTGGCGGCCAGGGTGGCGGCGGCATGGGTGGCGGCGGCCAGGGTGGCGGCGGCATGGGTGGCGGCGGCATGGGTGGCGGCGGCATGGGCGGCGGCGGCATGGGCGGCGGCGGCGGCGGCATGATGGGAGTCGGCGGGATCGGGGGCGGACCCCGGGACTACCGTCCGATGCCCAGCACCGC
>CAUZJR010000508.1:0-3898 GCA_963580005.1 Planctomycetota bacterium | reverse complement strand
GAGCGGCTGGAGCTGCTCGTGCTGGATCTCAGGGACGCGGTCCAGGACAAGGAAGTTCTCGAGGTGCTGGGCTTCTTTTCCAATTCGGAACTGATACTCAAGGGCCAGGTCGCCGCCGCCCTGGCTCTGATCAGCTTCGAAGACCAGATCCGGATCACGGCGATTGAGACGACAGTGACCTCCGAGGACACTCGAGGCGAGACGAGGTTTCGTGCCAACGCGTCTCTGAGCGTCGTGGGATTCGGCTCCGTCGGTCACCAGCCCACGTTGTGGTCGCTGAGTTGGCGGAAGGAAGAAGACGAGTGGCGGATCGTGAAGGTCAGGCGTTTTCACCCGCTGAGCCACAAGGAGTTGCCGCCGCTCTCTCGAACGAACTGACCGGCTGGCTGAGATCGATGGCGGGCTACTGCGGGCCGCGTTTCTTTGACGTCCCGGTCTTCAGCTTCTGCTCGTAGATCTTGTCGCCGGCCTCGATCGGAATCCCCGCCTCGCGGTAGATCTGGATCTTGTATTTCTTGTTCTCGACCACCAGCAAGCCTCCGGTCGATTCGTCGTAGGCGTAGGCCTGGTAGCGGGGCAACTTGGCCAACTCGATCTTCATCTGCTTCTGCAGCTTCTCGAACTCGACAAACGACGGTGCGCGGCCCTTGGAGGCCTTGATGATGTCCAACTGCCGCTTGAAATTCAGTGCACTGACCCGCGAGGACGCCGCGACGTAGGCGGTGGCGGCGATGGTCAGCGGGTCGCTGCCCTGGATCTTGTTCTCGACGACGACGATGAAGGGGTTGCCGCGGTACTTCTTGTAGTCGATCACCTCGGCGGTCGTCTTGCCGATGAAGGTGCTGCGGGGCTTCGGTGCCGCTTTGCCGGGGACGGGAGCGGCCGAGGGGTTGAAGGGTGCTGGCCGGGTTTTCGACTGAGGTGAAGGCTTCGGTGTGGGTTGTGCTGTTGGCTGCGGTGTTGGCTGCGGTGTTGGCTGCGGTGTGGGTTGCGGTGCAGGCGTTGATGGTGCGACTCCCTCGGTTGCGTCCTGGACGTCCTGGATGTCGGCGGCGGAGGCGATTCCGGGCACGGTAGCGGTGCGGCGTTTGGGTTCTGAGTTGAGTGCTTCGTTGAGGTCGCTGCAGCCGATGGGCGTGAGAGCGAGCAGGGCCAGCAGCAGGCGGGTTGGCGAGGTCAGCTGGCGGAGGAGTGTCATGGCGCTGTCCGCTTGGTGGGGTATGAGGGACTGGGTCCGCAGGTGCCCGTCCCCGATCGTGGATTCCATTGTTCGTATGTCGAGTCGATCAAGGCAAGCGGAAAGCGAGTCAGTTGAGTGGTTGGTGGTCAGAGCGTAGTGTCGGGATCGGATGAGTGAATCACGAAACAGGCTGGTGGCGATTGTCCCGGCGGCCGGTCACAGCCGGCGGATGGGTGCTCCGAAGTTGTTGTTGCCCCTGGGTGGTCGCCCGGTGATTGCCCGGTTGGTCCAGGCGTTGGATCATCCGTCGGTGCTGGACGTACTGGTTGTGATCCGAGCGGACGACAGCGAATTGGCCGCGGCGGCAGAGTCGGCTGGTGCGGTGGTGGTCTGTCGTGACGAGGACCCAGCGGACATGAAGGCCAGCGTGGTGTACGGCCTGGACGAGATGCGACGGCGATGGCCGGGTGAGGAGGTAGGAGGCTGGATGCTGGTCCCCGGCGATCACCCGGTCCTGGATGCCGATTTGGTTGGCGAGGTGGCCGAGGCCTGGTTGGCGACACGTCCCGCGGTGCTGGTACCGACGTCGGGCGGTCGTCGCGGTCATCCGACGGTCTTTGACGTCGAGTTGGCTCAGCAGGTCTCGTCGATTCCTCCCGATGCGGGCCTGAACCACCTGGTGGCCGGGTACGGTGAGCGGGTTGAGGAGTTCGAGTTGGGTCGTCCGGAGGTGCTCTGGGACCTGGACACTCCCGAGCAGTACGCCGAGTTGTGCCGACGTTTTTCCGACGGCGAGAGTTAGCTGGCGTTGGCCGGATCGACCTGGAACTCGGCGATGATCTCCTCATCGAGTTCGATTCCCAGTCCGGGAGCGTCGGGCACGGGCACTCGGCCGTCGACCAGCGGTGGCAGGTTGGCCACCAGCCGTCTCATCAAGGGCGACGGTCTCAGGCAGTACTCGACCAGGTCCCCGTCCTCCATCGAGCTGGCCCAGTGGAGGCTGGCGGCAAGATTGATGCCGGTGCTGAAGCAGTGCGGTACGGCTCGACGCTGCTGCTGTGCACACAGGTGTCCGATATCGCGACAGACGGTCAGTCCTCCGCAGAAGGCGACATCGGGCTGCACGACGTGGAGTCCTCGTTCGACGAGGTCTTCGAAGTCGTAGAGTGTCACGTCGCCTTCGCCCGCGGCGATCGGCACCGGCGACTCGGCACACAATTCGGCGTAGCCCCGTCGGTCGTCCTGCGAGAGGGGTTCTTCCATCCAGGTCAGCTGGTAGGGTTCCAGCAACCGGGCCCGTTCCAGGGCGGTTTCGGCGTCCCACTTGCAGCCGACGTCGATCATCAGGTCGCGTTCGGGTCCGAGAGCTTCGCGGGCTGCCCGGGTATGGGCCAGGTCGATCTCGGGGTCCTTTCCGAAGACTTCCCAGCCGAACTTCGCCGCCGTCAGTCCCAGGTCGGCGGTTTCGGAGGCCAGGCGTGCGGTCGCCTCGGGAGTCTCACCGAACAGCAGGCTGGCGTAGGCCCGGACGGTTGAGCGTTTTGCGCCCCCCAGCAGTTCACAGACCGGTACTCCGCGGGCCTGTCCCAGCAGGTCCCACAGCGCGATGTCGGCTCCGCTGATGGCGTGGATGGCCGCACCTCGGCGTCCGTAGCGATTCGTGTTGTAGTACATCAGCTGCCACAGCCGGTCGACGTCGTCGACTTCCTGGCCGATCAGGATCTGGGCGAGGCCGTGACGTCGTTCGGCCGACCGGGGAGCCTCGAAAATGGCCTGGCAGACATACGACTGGCTGGTGACTTCGCCGACTCCGGTGTGGCCCGTGTCAGTGTGGATGCGGATCACCAGCACGTCCTGGGTGCCGTCGGCGATTTCTTCCACGTCCGGGAGTCTCAGGTGCAGCGTCTCGACATCGGTGATCTTCATGGCGTGATCGGTATCGTGTTACGGGGTTGACGGTCGGGTCGATGATTGTCGTTGATCGGATCCTGTCAATCTACTATTGAGTGGAGGTATTGGGGGTATCGAGGGAAGATCGCGGCGGCCTGGTGCTTTGGTGCTTGGTCGCGAGCCGGGCGAGCCGAACGAGTCGCACAGCATGGACATCCAGTTTCTCCCCTCGTGCTTCGGTGACCCGAGGCTTCAGATGGCGACGACGTATGTCGTCAACGATCACCTGGCCATCGACGCGGGGTGCCTGGGCCTGGCCGGCCTGGATCTGCAGGAGCAGGTCACCGACGTGGTCCTGACTCACGTGCATCTCGACCACGTCGCCACTCTGCCGCTGTTCGCAATCAACCGCTTGCAGTCGGGCCTGGCTCCGGCTCGGATCCACGCACCCTCGGAAGTGCTTGAGGCGGTCCGCAGCGACCTGTTCAACGACCGTCTCTGGCCCGATCTCGAGCGGCTCTCGACCGACGCGGGGAGTTTGATCGAGTTCCACGAGTTGGCGGTCGATGCGCCGGTGAGCGTGGCGGGGGTTGAGGTAGTGGCGGTACCGGTTGATCACGTGTTGCCGACGTTTGGGTACCTGCTGGGTGAGTCGGGTTGCACGGTTGTGGTGGCCACCGACACGCGTGATACGGACCTGATCTGGGAGCGTGCGGCGGCTCGAGAGGATTTGTCGGGCGTGTTGATCGAGTCGAGTTTTCCCGAGTCGCAGGCGGAGTTGGCAGAGGTGTCCGGTCACCTGACACCCTCGGGAACCGCTTTGCAGTT
>CAUZJR010000507.1:0-3910 GCA_963580005.1 Planctomycetota bacterium | reverse complement strand
AGTAGCCGGGGCAGATGCAGTTGACGTTGATGCCGCGACCGGCCCAGGAACCGGCCAGGGCGCGGGTCATGCCCGCGATGCCGTGCTTGGCCGCGGAGTAGGCCGGGATGTCGACTCCGCCCTGGAAGGTCATCACCGAGCCGATGTTGATGATCTTGCCGCGGCCCCGCCCCAGCATGCTCGTGGAGGCTTGCTGAGACAGATCAAAGGACGCCGTGAGATGGACTTCCAACTGACGCCGCCAGATCTCCATCGGAAACGTCTCGGCCGGTTCCCGCCCTCCACCTCCCGCGTTGTTGACCAGGATGTCGACGGTACCGAGTTCTTCTGCGACCCGATCGATGAGTCCGACTCGAGCGTCGGGGTCGGCGAGGTCGAGCTGGATGTCCAGGAACCGGCGGCCGGTCGCTTCGACCCTGCGCCGCGTGTCGTCGGCCTCGCCGCTTTGAGACACGCAGGCGATGTCGGCTCCGGCTTCGGCCAGCCCAACCGCAATGCCCCGGCCCAGGCCACGACGGGCTCCGGTGACCAACGCGGTGCGATCGGTGAGTTTGAAGAGGTCGAGGATCATGTGTTGAGGGGGAGAGTGAGAGAGGAGAGCGTTGAGAGGAGAGAGTTATACGATGGGGAGGGTCGGGGATGCCACTGTTGGGAGGGAAGGATCTTTATGCGGTTGGACAAGAGAGCGCTTGAAGGCTGGGTTGGTGACGGTACAGTAAGGGAAGAACGGTGGGTCTCGTGGGTCGAGACTCGCCGGGCTGGGACGTTCGGATCGGTTGGCTGGCAGTTTTTTGGTCAAGTGGTCAAGCGGTCGAGCGGTTTGAGCGATGCAACCTTGATGCGACAACTTGATTCTGGTCGGCAACGGCCCCTGGAGGAGGGGTCGGAAGGGACGTGATGTTTTCGGTGGGTCGCGGACAGGATCCGAGCCGTCGGTTCGGGCCGATTTTTGGACGACTATTCGATCAGGAGATCGAATCGGTGGTTTCACGTCGAGACTTTCTGCGAGTGGGCGGGCTGAGTGTTGTCAGCCTGTCGGTTGCCGAGCAGGCTGCGCTGGCCCGTCGTGGCGGGGCCGAGGGTCGCAGCGTGATCCTGCTGCTGATGAGCGGCGGTGCGAGTCAAATCGAAACGTTCGACCCCAAGCCGGGAGCCGAGTCGGGAGTCCGTGGACCTCTGAAGGCGATTGAGACCCGGGTGCCCGGTGTTTCGTTTTCCGAGGGGTTGCCGAGACTGGCCGAGCGGGCCGATCGGCTGTCGATCGTCCGTTCTCTGAATCACTCGGCCACTCCCATCCACGAAACCGGCCTGCAACTGCTGCAGACCGGTCGACTGGCCAGCGGCGGGCAGGATTTTCCGTCGTTCGGTTCGGTCACCTCCCGCGTGCTCGGACCCGGTCGACCGGTGCCCGCCGCGGTGGTGCTGCCGCGACGGATCGATGCCACCGGGGTCAACGTGGGACGCGGCCAGGGTGCGGCGTTCCTGGGACCGGAATTCGAGCCGACCGAGATCAACGGGCAGGTGCCGGAGGTGTTCCGGGTCGACCAGGGAAGCGGCTCACCCGCCGCGCTGCCGGGTCTGCAACCGGACGTGTTCGCCAGCGAAACAGAAACCACTCGACGGGCCTACGGCGAGACCCGCTTCGGCAGGCTCTGCTGCCGGGCACGTCAGATGGTCGAGCGTGGTGTGGCCGTGGTCACCGTCAACCTCTTCGATCGACTCCACGGACAGGTCACCTGGGATGCTCATGCCGCCGGTGAGGCGGCTCCGGGGACGCTGTTTGATTATCGAGACACGCTGTGTCCCCAGTTCGACCAGGCCACCGCAGCCCTGCTGGATGATCTGGAAGGTCGTGGGCTGTGGGAAGACACTCTGGTCGTGGCCAGCGGAGAATTCGGACGGACTCCCAAACTCAATGCCGGTGGCGGTCGCGATCACTGGACCGGTGCCTGGTCGGCGATGCTCGCCGGTGGGGCCGTGCCCGGCGGACAGGTGATCGGAGCGACCGATGCCAATGCCGGCGCCGTCACCGACGCCCCGGTCGATCCGGCCGAGTTGACCGCGACGGTCTACCGGCACCTGGGGATCGATCCCCGGATGGAACTGGTCGTCGAGGATGGATCGACGATGCCGCTGATCGAGGCCGACCCGGTCGAGGCGCTGATCTCAGCGTAAGGCACCCGTGGCCGGGTCACTCTTCGTGGTCGTGATCGTGGTCATGGTCGTGCGAGTGATCGTGATCGTGGTCGTGGTCGTGCGAGTGGTCCATTGCTGGAGGCGGTTCCGAGTTGGTCTCGGAGGGTGAAAACCCAGCCACGGCGGCGCGGTAGACCTCTCGCAGCGTCACTCCGGCCTCCTCGGCCACTCGTGCACAATCCTCGAATTCGGGCGTGAAGACTTCTCCCCCGCCCCGCCGCCAGCCTCTCTTGCCCTCAACCGTTCCCCAGGGCGTTTCGACACTTGTCGATTCTCGGAGCCTGACGGAGCGTTCGATCGAGTGTCGTCTGATGCCGAACGTGCCGGTTTCGTCAAAGAGGATCGACTCCATTGCTTCACGGTGCTCGGGACGGCAGATCACCGAGAGCACCACGCCGGGTCGGTCTTTTTTCATCTGAGCGGCCACGGAGAAGACATCGAGTGCTCCGGCTTCGACCAGCCGCCCCCTGGTGTAGCCGATCGTCTCACCGCTGACGTCATCGAGGTTGGTTTCCAGCAGGCAGACTCGATCGGTATCCGGCGAGACCACAGCGGTGCCGACGAAGAGTCGCAGCAGGTTGGCTCGTTGCGGGAAGTCCATCGTCCCGGCTCCGTAGCCGACCCGCTCGATGGTCATCTCGGGCAGGGTACCGAAGCGGTCGGCGAGAGTCTTGACGATGGCGGCCCCGGTCGGAGTGGTCAGTTCGGCTTCGACGGGCACATCGACCAGCGGGATCCCTCTGAGCAATTCGGCGGTCCCGGGAGCCGGGACGGTGCAGATGCCGTGGTCGATGTGTATCTGTCCGTGGCCGGTGGGGATCGGGCTGCAGACGACGGTATCGGCACCGAGCAGGTCGAAGCCGATGGCGGCTCCGACGATGTCGACGATCGAGTCGATGGCTCCGACCTCGTGGAAGTGCACCTTGTCGACGGTCGATCCGTGCACGTGAGCCTCGGCCCGGGCCACCGCCATGAAGATCTCACGGGCCAGTGCCTTCTGCGACTCGGTCACCCGGTCGGCTCGATCGAGCAACGCCTCGATGTCGGCCATGTGCCGGTGTGCGTGCTGTTCGGGGTGGACGACCTTGATATGAGTCGCCCGGAACCCGCCCTTGACGACGGTTTGGCATTCGAGATGTACGCCTTCGAGGCCGATCGAGTCGATCCCCGAGCGGATCAGTTCGACATCGACACCGGCATCGATCAGTGCAGCGAGCGTCATGTCGCCGCTGATACCGGTTGAGCAGTCGAGGTAGGCGATGCGCACGGCGGGTCTCCCCGGTGGTGGGTTTCGAAATGGGGCGAGAGCCGCCTAGCCGCCGTCCTGGGCTCGACACGCTGCAAGAACGGCGGCTGTCCGTTCGGGGCCCTCGCCTTCGGGAATCTCGACGCTCGACGCCGGCGAGTCGTCCGCCGCTGTCTCCTCGACCGCTTCGTCGTCCCCAGCCGCAACTTCTTCGGCCAACTCGGCCACCTCGGCTTCTTCTGTAGCCGGAGCCTCCTCGGCCACGGCCTCTTGCGGTGCCGCCGCCGGTGCCGGGGCGTCTCCTCCGGCATCCTGCATGCGGGCGAGTTCCAGAGGTGAGAGTGAGCTGGTATCGACGGCCGGTGCGGCTGCCGGGGCCTTCGCCGGCGTCTGCTCGGCCACGACGTCCTCTTCAGCCGCAGTCTCCTCGGCCACGGCCTCTTCGGGGGCCGCCGCCGCCGCCGGGGC
>CAUZJR010000506.1:0-3921 GCA_963580005.1 Planctomycetota bacterium | reverse complement strand
CTCCCCAACTCAGCCAGTTGTTGATGAACTCGGGGCAACCCGGCTCATCGACCCGCGTCTGACGCACCAGCGCCAACGCGTAATCGACCACGTGATCGGTCACTGGCACCTGCCGCACGATCTGCTGTAGTTCGACGATGTCCTGTCCCGAGAGCACCGGCTCGACCTCCGCCTCGCCACCGGACGTCGTCTGCTTGGCAATCTGCCGCTCTTCCTGGAAGTTCGGGTAGTCCACGACCACCTTGAACATGAACCGGTCCTGCTGAGCCTCGGGCAGCGGGTAGGTCCCCTCCTGCTCGATCGGGTTCTGCGTGGCGAGCACGAAGAACGGGTCCGAGAGTTCGTGGCGGTCGCCGCCGACGGTCACCTGCCGCTCCTGCATCGCCTCGAGCAACGCGGCCTGGGTCTTGGGAGGTGTACGGTTGATCTCGTCGGCGAGAATCACCTCGTGGAACAACGGGCCCTCGATGAACCGAAACGACCGCTCGCCCGTGTCGCGGTTCTCCTGCAACACGTCGGTGCCGGTGATGTCCGAGGGCATCAGGTCGGGCGTGAACTGGATCCGCGCGAAGCTCATCGACAGGCTCCGCGACAACGTGCTGATCATCAGCGTCTTGGCCAGACCGGGTACACCCTCGAGGATGCAGTGGCCGCGGCTGAACAGGGCGATCATCATCTGCTCCAGCACAGCGTCCTGGCCCACGATCACGCGACCCAGCTGATCACGGATCTTCTGGTAGGCCGACCTCAGCCGATCGATCGACTCGCTGCCCTGGTCACCGGCAACCGCCTCCGCCGCAGACTCGGTCACCTCCGAAGTCGCCTCATCACCCGATTCGGGCAGCCCGGTCGCCTCGTCATGCATCGCTCTCTCGCTTTCCTGCTGCGACTTCTGGATGGTCACACCGGGTGCCCAGTGCAATCGAGCGCCACGATCGGCCCGCAACGTGGCCCCACCACGCCCCGCACAGATCCTTCCCTGCCGCTCGGCCCGCCCATCCTACAGGCTCACTGCGGCGTTTGCGACTTCCCGTCAACCATTGCCCCGGCTGGCATCGGAGGCTTTGGATGCGAGCCCGACGCGGTCAGTCGCTGGGTGCATCGGTCGATTCCATCGGGCCAAGCAACTCGTCAAGCCGATCGCCGAGTCGCTGCACCTCCTCGAGGCCCTGCCCGCTGACATCGACCAGGTCCCAGGCATCATCGGGTTTGCTGAACAGCCGCGGTTCATCCTCTTCACCGGCAGACCGCACCAGAAACAGGTCGTGGGAACGGATCCCATACCCGCCCTGTGCATCCTGCACCACGATCTCATGGTGGCCTCCACTACCCCCCTGCTCGAGCAGACTCAGCAGGTTGATTCCTCGCAGACCCTCCCCGCCCCGATCCCCAGCAAACCATGCCAGCAGAGTCGGCAGCAGGTCGATCACCTGCACCAGTTCGAGCCGACGCTGGCACGGCTCGATGCCCGGTCCTCGCAGCAGCAGCGGAGTCCTCAAACGCTCCTCGTGCAAAGCCGCCCGCGCCGGATCCTCGAAGCCTCGATCGCCCAACCAGGCACCTCGACCACCGGTGACCACCAGCAGAGCCTCGTCAGATAATCCCGCCTGCTCCAACCCGTCGATCGCCGCACCGACACACCGGTCGAAGCCGCCCAGAGCCCGATCGATCGCCTCGAGATTCTCCAACCAGTCGCTCTCCTCACCCTGCTCCTCCTGCTCCTCCTGCTCCTCCTGCTCGGTCTCGGCCGGGGCCGAAGCCGCCACCCAGAGCATCCGGTGTTCCTCGGTACTCCGGGCCAGTCGACCGACCGCCTCGACAGTGCTCCGCTCGAGTCCCCCATCCGCCGACTCCACCGACTCCCACCCCGCCAAGGCCAGCCACTCGGGTTGTGCATCCGAGATCACCTCGACCCCGACGCCGGCCGCTTCGAATCGCTCGGCCGCACTGATCTCGATCCGCCCCATCCCCCAACCCATTCCTGCCCACGACAGGCCGTTAACCGACTCATCGCCGGCCGGTGCAGTTGAGAAGTGGCGGTCGAACACGGCCGATTCGGCCGCCAGGCGATCGAGCCTCGGACAGAGCATCGGTTCGCCGCCACAGAAGCCGCAGAGCCCGGCATGCCAGTGGTCCAGCGAGAGCACGACCACGACGCTCACGATGACGCCGCCGCTTCGAACTCACCCACACTCCGCAGGTACTCGGCACTCTGTTCAGCAGCCTCCCGCGGACCCATCAACTCGGCAAACGCCTGGTGCACGGTCACGCACCCGTCGTAACCGATCTGCCGAAGTCCCTCGAAGACCGTCACGAAATCCACACCGCCGGTCTCCCACAACGGGATGTGCCGGAACCGCCGATCCCCCAGACACCAGGTCTCCAGCGACACAGGCCCCGCCTCGTCGAGCACGTGGTTCTGCACGTAGACGTTGACCAGCCAGGGAGCCATTCTCGTCAGGGTCGAGCCGCCGTAGTCCTCGCCGCACAGCATCAGGTTGGCCGGTTCGTAGATCAGCCCGAAGTTCGTCCGGTCGATCGCCTCGAGCACATCAAGCATCGGCTCGACCTGCTCGAACAGCGAGGTGGTGTGGCACTGGTGAGCCAGCCTGATGCCGCGATCTCCGGCCCGGTCCGACGCCTCACGGGCCCGGCCGATGTCGTCGGTGGTCTTGAGACAGACGCGGATCAGATCGCACCCGAATGCCTCGGCCACGTCCAGGCTCGGACCAATCTCACGCAACGACTCGGGGCCCTGCTCGTTGTTGAGCGGCACATCGAAATCGGCGGTGACCATCGAAACCACCAACCCCGCCGCCTCGACCTCGCCCCGCATCGCCTCCAGCTCGCCCCGCCCCGTCTGGACTCCACCGGCACTGGCCCGCAGGCAAACGGCGTGGTAGCCGTGGGCCACGGCCAACTCCAGCAACTCGGCAAACGAAACGTTCAGCCGGGTCTTGCAGGCGGCTTCTGCCACGCGGACCGACAGTGACAGCTTCATGCGTCGTCCCCGTCGACACTCTCTGCGCCCGCATCACCCCCCGCTTCACCGCCGGCCTCCTCGCCCGTTTCCTCGTCGCCGGGACACGGAGCTGCCGAGGCCATCTTCTTCATGTGCTCCTCGGCTCGAGCTTCAATCCCGTCGGGAGGCACATCTTCGATGTGAGTCCCCAACGACCATTCGTGGCCCCAGGGGTCCTTCAACCGGCAGGTGCGGTCCCCGTAGAACTGGTCCATGGGTGGCACCATCACCTCCATGCCGGCCTCACGGGCCTGTTCGAACACGGCGTCGACGTCATCGACGTAGACATAGAGGCTGGCGCCTGAGCCTCCCAGGGAGTTGGACGTCCTGGCTTTCCACGCTTCATTTTCGTCGGTCATCATCACGGTCGAGTCGCCGATCCGGAACTCGGCGTGCACCGTACCCTCTCCGTCTGGGCCGGGCATTCTCATCCGCGTCTGGGCCCCGAAGGCCTTCTCGTTCAACGCCGGCGCCTCGACCGAATCACCGACCACGATGTAGACGTTGACCGCGTGAAATCCCTCGGAAATCGACAGACCCATGTCGCCTCCTTGTTGTCTCTCTTGATGCGAAACCCACGTAACGTGGTCCCCACAACCACCGCAGCGATCCCGACACGATACGCCCCACACGGTGCTCATTCAACGTCCCGCCCGATCCGCTCACCCCAGCAGGGGGCTTCCCCGACCCGCTCAACTTTCGGCCCCTCACTCCCGCACTCCGCGTTCCCGCCGTATCATCAACCTCCATGGGCTGGGAGCTGCTCAACACACCGATGCTGTGGGGCCTGGCCGGCCTGTCGCTGCCGTTGCTGGCGCACCTGTTGACTCGCAAGAGATTCGAGCGGGTCCAGTGGGCGGCGATGCAGTTCCTGGAACTCGAGCGGGATGCTCGGCGGC
>CAUZJR010000505.1:0-3925 GCA_963580005.1 Planctomycetota bacterium | reverse complement strand
TCGCACAGCCACAGGGCCGCAGCCAGACCGCTGGCTCCCCCACCAACCACCAGGCAGCGTCGCGGACGCCCTCCCGGATCGTGGGCCGTCACTCCCGCACTCCCGAGGTCCCCAACTCGTGGACCAACTCGACCAACGCCTTGACCTTCTCGGGGTCCATCGTCGGCAACAACCCGTGACCCAGGTTGAAAATGTGCCCCGGACGACCCGCGGCCGCATCCAGTACCGACTGGGTCCGCTCACGCAGCACGCCCAGGTCGGCATAGAGACTGACCGGGTCGAGGTTCCCCTGGACCGCCACGTCATGGCCGACCAGGTCCCAGCCCTCGGAAAGTCCAATCCGCCAGTCCAGGCCCTGGACCTGGCCGCCGGCTTCACGCTGCAACGGATACAACTGGGGATTGCCCGTCAGGAAATGGATCACCGGCAACCCCTCGGGCAGGCTCTCGATCAATCGCTTCGAATGAGGCAGGACATGCACTCGGTAGTCCTCGGGCGAGAGGCATCCGGCCCAGCTGTCGAAGATCTGCACCACCTGGCAACCCGCCTCGGCCTGTGCCGCGAGGTACCTCGAGAGAGTCGGCACCAGGCGGTCCATCACCGCCTGCCAGGCGGCGGGATCGTTGTACATGATCGACTTGGTGTGCTCGTAGCTCCGCGATCCCCCACCCTCGATCGCGTAACTCGCCAGCGTAAACGGAGCCCCGGCGAATCCGATCAGCGGACAGTCAGCCGGCAGATCGGCACGCACACGGCGGACCGTCTCCATCACAAAGGCCATCTCCGACATGTCCTCCAACTCGCTGAAGCGATCGATGTCCTGTGATGTCCTCAGCGGGTTGCCGATCGACGGGCCCTCGCCAGCGAGGTACTCAAGTTCCAGGCCCATCGGACGGAGGATCGGCAGCAGATCGGCGAACAGGATCGCCGCGTCGACGCCCAATGCCGCCTGGGCACTAAGAGTCACCTCCGCGGCGAGATCGGGTCGAGTGCACAGTTCGAGAAACGTGACCTTGCTGCGAACCTGCATGTACTCGGGCAGGTACCGACCCGCCTGCCGCATCAACCAGACCGGAGTCGTGTCGACCGGCTCGCGGCGGACCGCTTTCAGGAAGCGAGATTCGTGCAGTGCAGAGGTCATCGAGGAGGCCTGGCGGGCAAAGTGCGACCCGAACAGTGGCGTTCGCTGCGGAACCCGATTCTAGCACGCCGATTGCCGGGATGCGGCGCTTCGCCGAAGACCCCCGACCGATCTTGACCCCCCGCGGCCACCGGTCATACCATCCCCCGCCACTGTTCGGCCGCGAACGGGGGGAATCCGATGTCGGCCCGCAAAATACTCCTACTGGTGATACTCGTCGCGCTGGCACTCCGTACCATCGCCGCCGTCGGTCTCACCGCCAGGCTCGAGGACCAGGACAGGTCCTTCCTGATCGAAGGCGATGCTGCCGGCTACTGGGAACTCGGAGAACATATCGCCGCAGGTGAAGCGTATGAGCTGCACGGGCGGCCCGGTGACCCGCTGGCAGCAGCCTCGATTCCTCGACAAGTGACACGGATGCCCGGGTTTCCGGCACTGCTGGGACTGGTGATCCGACTGGGTGGAGACAGCCTGCTGGTGACTCGAATGGTGCTGGCGATGATCGGCACCCTGGGCTGCTACCTGGTCTACCTGCTCGGCTGCCGCATCTTTACTCCCAAGGTCGGACTCGCCGCCGCGGCCGCCTGTGCCATTTCTCCAAGCCTGGTCGGCTTCAGCGTGCTGGTTCTCAGTGAGACCCTGTTCGCGGTCTTGATGCTGGCCTGTCTGCTCGGAACCGCCTCGCTGGTGCGGCCCGATTCGAATCTCGATCAACGTCCCCGGCCGGGCCTCGCTGCCTGGACCGGCCTGGCCGCTTGTGCGGCGGTTTATGTCCGCCCCGGCTGGCTGGCGGCGCTGCCGCTGCTGGGACTGATGACGATCACGCTCTCGGAACACCGCAGACGCTCGGCGATCGAAGCGGGAGTGCTGCTGCTGGTCGTCGCACTCGGGCTGCTGCCCTGGGCCTGGCGCAACCTGCAAGTGACCTCACACCCGGTCCTGACCACGCTCTGGGTCGGACCCACACTCTACGACGGACTCCGCGAAGGAGCGACCGGAGAAAGCGACATGCAGTTCATCATCGACGATGGACTCTTCGCCGATCCCCGACAGACCGAATTTCAGATCGATCGCCACTATCGACTCGAGGCCTGGAACTTCGTCCGGACTCAACCCCTGGAGGCCGGACGACTGGCACTGGTCAAGTGCTGGAGATATCTCAAGCCCTGGCCCAGTGCCCCCGAGTTCCAGGGCACCTGGCAAATCGCCGTGGTGGCCGTGCCGACTCTGCTGCTGTACCTGCTGGCGATCAAGGGAGCCTGGGGCTACCGGTATGAACCCTGGGCCTGGATGCTCGTTGCCTTCCCGCTGTTGTACTTCGCCGCCTTGCACACCGTGTTCGTCGGATCGCTGAGGTACCGGGTCCCCGCCGAATACCCACTCTGGATCCTCGCCGCCGCCGGCTTCCGCCGCAGGAGCACGACGTGACGAGGACAAGCAGCGAATGGAAAAGAACTCTCTGGGCACTGCTCGGACTGCTGGTCGTCTCCGGCACCGCTGCAGCCATCTGGGTCCACCACGTCTGGTCCCACAGTGACCAGGTGCTGTCCCAGGTCGTCCGCGACAACCTCGACCGGCTCGCACCCGGCATCAACGTGCGATTCAGCTCCTGCCGCTTCGATCTGCTGCGACGAGTCCGAGTCGACGACGTCGAATTGAGCACCCCCGACGGAAAACCGCTGGCCACCATCCCTCGTATCACCGTCGCCATCGACCGCCAGGCACTCGCACAACACCAGCAACTGGTGATCCAACAGGTCACGCTGCACCAGCCACAACTGCACCTCGCCCGCGACGCCCAGGGACACTGGAACTGGCAGGATCTCGACTACGGCTCCCTGCATTCGGTCGAATCGCCGCTACTGCCGGAATGGACCGTCAAGCAGGGCCGAATCGAACTCACGCTCGCCGGCGATCCACAACCCAACCGATCGTTGGAACACCTCGAACTCAAACTCGTCCCCGCCGGATCCGATCGCTACGTGCTCGATGCACAGGCCCAACTGGCAGCAGCCGGATCGTCCCAACCCGCCTCAGCACTGACTCTCAACGGGCACTGGCGAGTCGCCGATCATGGTCTCTCGATCCGAGGACAACTCAAAGACCTGAGCCTCGACCCGCAACTGCTGGAATTCGTCACCAGGCTGGCGCCCGGGGGCCATGCCGATCCGGCCACCGACTCGGCCACCGACTCGGCCGAATCAGGACGCCTCGGAACATGGGTCCCCCAGGACCTCACCGCCCACGCCCACGCCCATCTCGCCTTTCGAGTGACCCGCTGGCAACCCGATGACGATTGGGACTACCGGCTGCTGCTGAGAGTCCAGGACGGGCAACTGAAGCTGCCACTGCCCCCCGGCACGACAAGCACCCTCCAGCAACTCGCCGGACAAATCTACCTCGATCCCCGACAACTCCAGATCAAGAACCTCAAAGCACACCACGGCGGCACCACCGTGACGCTCGATGGACTGGTCCCGCGATCGAATGATCCCCCGGCAGGACACCTCGATGTCTCGTTGAAAGACCTGGCTCTCGACAAGCAACTCCGCAAGATCCTGCCGCCGGAATGGCAGAGGATCTTTGATGTCTACGGCGTGTCAGGACCGGTCGATGTGACGACGTCACTGAGACCGACGGCAGACGGAGCGTGGCAACCTGCCGACTCGGTCCTCACCGCCAGGGGCTGTCGTGTCTCACACACCCGGTTCCCCTATCCTCTCGAACAGGTCACCGGCACGCTGACCCAACAGGGTGCGTCCAGGGACCTGGTGGTCGAGATCG
>CAUZJR010000504.1:0-3966 GCA_963580005.1 Planctomycetota bacterium | reverse complement strand
TTTCTAAAACCGTTTCTAAAACCGTTTCTAAAACCGTTTCTAAAACCGTTTCTAAAACCGGTTCCGAGACCGTTTCTGAAACCGGGCTGGGAACCGATACGTCCTCGATCTCCGAGCCTGTTGCGGCAGCGGCTTTCGGAGACGGATCGGGTTCTTCGGTCGGCTGGGATTCGGCCGGGGCCCCGGGGGTGGGGATCTTCAGAGCGGCCTGGCAGGCCGGGCACCGCACCTTCTGCCCGGCCTTTCGGCTGGAGACCGAAAGCACCTGCTGGCAGGCGGAGCAGCGGAATCGAATGGGCATGAGTTGACGGGCTGGGTCGGGCTGGTTCGGGTTGGGGCTCTAGGGTTTGTCGTCGACGGCGATCGAGAATCTGGCTCCTTCGAATTCCTTGATCACGGTGTTGGCTTCTCGGGTCACTTTCTGCACGAAACCGTGCTGGACCATGCGTTCGGCCTTGATGATCACGTGCAGGCGTCCCTGTTGCATGCGGGCCTGCACGTAGGGACCCACGGTCGTGTGGTCCTCGGTCTGGTTCTTGTCTTCGACGAGGTTGATCAGGGGGGGCTCACCGGCGGAGATGGTGATCAGGATGGCCGAGTTGGCTTCGACGCCCAGTCCGTGCACCGAGGTCGGGATATCCAGCGCCTCGTCGGGCTGCATGGTGGAGGTGACCATGAAGAAGATCAGCAGCAGGAAGGTGACGTCGATCATCGGAGTAATATCGAGATCGGCGTCGTAGACACTCCGTTCCCGGGTGAACGCGGCGTCGGCATCTGGAGTTGCTCGGCGTCCCACCCTCAGGCTCCCTTGCCGCCGGCTCGGATGGCATCGAGATCATCGACGAAGCGGCCGACCTGCTCCTGGACGCCATCCGAGAGCTTGCCGATGCGGACCGCAACCATCGCTCCCAGTACGACCATCGGGAGCGCCACGGTCAGGCCGATCGCGGTGGTAAACAGAGCCACACCGATATCGTCGGCCAGCTCCGAGGGGTCCACTCCCTGCTTGCCGCTGCCGGCGATCGTCTGGAAGGCGTTGATCATGCCGATGACCGTTCCCAGCAGACCCAGCATCGGAGCACTCTTGATCACCGTAGCAATCCAGCCGGCACGGTACTCGAGATCGGCCAACACCTCCGTCTCGAATCGCTCGGCCAGCATGCGGCGGACCTTGCTGGGAGGCCGCTCGATATTCTCGATGGCGAAATGCACCAGGTTGGGTACCGCCTTGGACCAGTAACCCGGCGAATCGCACAACTCGGCCACCGCCTCGGCATTGCCCGAACGCAGGTTTTCACGGACTTCCTCCAGGAAGGCGTCTGCCTGGGCGGCCTTGGAAAACCGCTTCTGAGAGATCCGGCGGGTGACCATGATCACCGTGAAGACGCCAAACAGAGCGGTGACGGCGAGCGCCCCGTAGATCACCTTGTCGGCTACTTCGAGAACTTGATAGAGAACTTCCATGGTGCGTGGTTCTTATGAGGCTGCGTCGGTCAGTGAAAGTCGTCAGAGTCGCGTGAAGGCGATCGCCGCGGGCAGGAATCGCCCCGGCCCGATCACCCGAGCCAGTTCATCTCAGCCCATTCATCTCAAGTAGGTCTGCCGCGTCACCAGGAAGCGGTACCCGTTGCCTCGCTTGCGGACCGAAAAGATCGTACGTCGGATCGTCTTAACGTTCCGCTTGCGGAAGTCTTTTTCGAGCTTGGCCAACATGGCCTCGGTGCCCGAGGGGTAAAAGTGCAGGATCATTGCTCCGCGGGTGGTGATGCCGGCCCGCTTGAACAGCTGGTGATCCGTCTTTCTCAGGCTGCCACTCTGCCAGTTCATGTACAGCCGCTTCTCGTTGGCCCCGGTCTGCACTTCACGGCGGACCGGTGAGCTGCTGAAGTTCTTGACGTAGACGAGTTTCTTCTGGGCGGGGAAGAGTGCTCCGAGTTCGATGCCGAAGAAGTCGAGTTGTTTGCCGTACTCGGTGACCGAGCTGCCCTGGGCAAAGCGGATGAACCATCTCTGGTGCCGCGGGATGCCCCCTTCGCCGGGCCCATTTCCCAGGGGTCGACTGCCGGTCCCCGCCTTGCTGCCCACCTTGCCGCTGTTCTGGGCCTGGGTCTCGAATTGCTGCTCGACCTGCTCCGCGGCGTTGTCCGAGATCTCCACCACGTTCTGGAACACCTCCTCGATCTCCGTCTCCTCGGACTCGTCATCGGTCAGACTCGGATCCTCGATCTCCTCCTCGGGTGACTCGACCTTCAGAGTCTCATCGGGGTTCCCATCCTCCTCACCCCCAGCCAACTCGATCAATTCCATCTCCGCCGGCCCCACCTCGTCGGCCTGGACTGTCGAGAGATACAGTGCGAGTGTGACGAGCGTGGCGCAGATCAGGCCGATCACGATCGAGATCATCATGCTCGAGACCTGCTCGTAGCGGGTCACTCGCATCATCGGGCTGGCCACTGCCCGAGCCGCGGGCCTGGCGGCCGGCTGGCCGCTGCGACCCGACTGCTGGCGGCGACGCCGGGCGGGTCGAGATTTCGGTTGGGAGGACCTGCGCTTGGCCATCGGGTGTGGGTCTGTGCGTGGGTTGCCTGGTCGGCGTGGCGAGTCGATCAACGACCAGCCGGACGCCGGGAATTGTCCTTGGTGGTCGAGAAGATCAGTTCATCGAGATCGTCTCGGTCCTGGTAGCGGCGGAACCGGTAGTTCCAGGACCTCCAGTTCTTGCGTACCCGCTGTTGCCAGGTGGCGATGGCCCGTTTCTTCTGGTCGGCTGTGGCGGTATCGGGCACACTCTCGGCGGGGTTGGCCGCCAACGGCCGGCCCCGAAAGAAGATGCCGCGAGGTTTGCGGGTCAGCGTACACAACGCGTTGCGGGCTTCCATCATGACCCCCAGGTCGTCCTCGGCCAGGCCTTCCAGCAGCAAGGGTACCACCGAGAGATCTTCGCAGCGGCCCAGGGCCCAGAACGCCGTGCGGCGGACTTCTCCATCGCGGTGCCGGGCGAGCAACTTGAGCCGGTCCTTCTGGCCGATCAGTTTCTCGCGATCACCGACCTGGACCGCCTCGACCAGAGCCTTCTGTGCGTCGTTGATATCGAGCAGCTTGGGGGTTTCCAGTTCTGCCAGCAGCTTGTCGATCGGCAGCACGATCTTCTTCTGCTCGACCCGACCGTTCTTCTCTTCGACCAGCGACAGGTCGCCCGAGAGTCCTCGGCCACCGGCCTGCATGCCCGCTCCCAGCGCCTCGGGAGCACCGAGCCGTTTGTTGAGGATCCTGGCGGTGGACTTGGTCAGGAACAGCACGGCAAAGGCGGTGCCCTCGGGAGTCCCCGTCGCCGCTCCGTTGGCCGCTCCCTGTCCCATCCAGCTGCCGTTGGACTTCTGGGCCTGGAGCAGGTAGGTCGAGCCGTCCGCGTACCAGTCGCTGTCGCCGAACTTGTCGATCTCGGCCAGGGCACACATGCGTTCCAGGCCATAGAGATAGTACAGCGGCCACTTCTGCAGGCCCTTGACGTCGACGATGGAGTAGTTGCGGGACAACCAGTTGGCTCCTCCCTTGACGCTTGAGTTGATCGCTCCCAGGGCCAGCCGCGCACCGGTCGGTTCGGGTTTCTGGGCCTGGGGCGCGGTGGCGACCTTCTTCTCGTCCTCGAGCTTCTCGAAATCGATCGACTGCAACACACCAAACTTCGGTGCCCCCGAAGCCCTCGCCTGGGACGTCTTCTTCTTGGCAGGACCACCCAGGCCCTTCGCGGTGGGATGCAGGAACAAGCGAGTCACCATCAGGCTGCCCGCGCCCGCCGCCGTCATGCTGTGGCTGGGGTTCTTGTCCAGGTCCCCCGCAACGCTGGCCGCGGGGTGATAGGCAAATGCCCCTCCACCCTCGCCCTTGAGCTGAGTCTTGACGTACCAGTCGGCAGCACCGTTCCAGACATCCGTGGGAACCTCGACACCCGCCCGCTTGGCGGCC
>CAUZJR010000503.1:0-3975 GCA_963580005.1 Planctomycetota bacterium | reverse complement strand
TTCTGCGGTGGATCGCGTCGAAGAGCTTGCGGTCGAGGTCCTCCAGCGACTCCATCTCGGCTCTCAGCCGGGTCGACTGCGTCTTGACCCTCCCGAGGATCTCGGGCCGGGCCTCCGCCAGCGCCTCGGTGGCGGTCTGTTCGTATTCGAGTCCGCGTGCGACCAGGTCGGAGTATTCGCTGTGAATCGTCGCCTGCATGGCCTGCAGGGTCTCGATCGAAATGGAGGCCGGGTGGATCTGGTCCAGCCGATTCAGCACGGCGTTGAGTTCGGAGTGCGAGTTGGAGGTCGGTTGGGGCATGGGGGGGAGTATATCGTGAGCGGTTTGCCGGATGCCATTTCAGGGGTCCGGTTTTACCGGCTGAGCGGGTTGTGGGTCGACCATCGCGAACCAGCCTCATGAAACCGCCGCGAATTTTCGGCAACGGCGAGTCGTGGGCGTGATTGAGGATTAGAATCGGGGCTCGAATCGAGAGGGCCTCAACGAGACTACATGCCGAGGCGAACTGATGTTGCGTGACCGGCTGGAATCCCTGGTGAGTTGGCTGCGTCGAGTGATCACTCAGCCCTTTGGTGAACTCAATCGCTGGCAGCGAGCCGTCCGATTCGGCTATGACCTCGGCCGCTTCGGAGCTCGGCAACTCAAGCACGACCGCGCCCAGCACATGGCAGCCGCGCTCTCGTTCCGCACGCTCTTCAGCCTGTTGCCGGTGCTGGTGGTCGCCACGTTGCTGGTCAAGGGATTGATCGGCCTGGAGCCGTTCCTGGCGATGGCCGAAGAGCTGCTCGCCTCGGTCGGCCTCGACACGATCCGCGTCGTTCCCTCCGACGGTGTCACCGAGCAATCTCAGACGATGAGCGTCTGGCTCAAGGACCTGTTCGGCCAGGCGGCCGAGGTCGACCTGGCGGCCGTGCACTGGATCGGTGTTGCCTTGATGCTGTACGCGGCGTTGTCGCTGATGGTCACGATCGAGAACTGCCTGAATGTGATCGTGCGTGCTCCGGTCGGCCGCCGCTGGAGCCGTCGGATCCCGTTGTACTGGTTTGTGCTGACGGTCAGTCCGCTGCTGGTCGTGCTGTGGTACTACGTCAACCATCGCTTCGACCAGTGGATCACGTCGGTCGAGGCGTGGCAGTGGTTGGCCTACACGGCCTGGCTGGGCTGGAACCTGTTCTTTGCCTGGCTGCTGATGTTGGCCGTCTACCTGCTGGTTCCCAGCAGCCAGCCGGAGTTCAAGCCCGCTGCGGCCGGTGCCGGGGTTGCGGCCGTGCTGCTGGTGCTGGGACTCAGGGGCCTGGGCGCGTATCTCAACTATGGCTTCATGGTCGGACAACTCTATGGATCCCTGGGCCTGGTGCCGCTGTTCATGATCTGGGTCTACCTGATGTGGCTGGCGGTGCTGTTTGGCCTGGAGGTGTGTGCCATCCTGCAGGCATTGCCCGGCCGACGGCTCGAGGAACTGGAGCGGGAACGCAAGTCCGAATCGCTGGTCGATCCGGCGGTGGTGGTGGCGGTGATGGAGGTGATCGGGAAGCGGTTTACCGACGGTCAGCCCACCACGCTGTTGCAGGTGTGTGAGGCAACCGGTCTGCCCGAACAGGCCGTCTCGAGGATGTTCTCGGGCCTGGTTCTGGAGAATCTCCTGCACCGTCTCGATGGTCCCAGCGACACGGTGGCCCTGTCGAAGCCGCCCGAACAGATCACGGGGGTCGAGTTACTGGAGGTGGCGTTCCGGCTGGTCGATTCGGGTCAACCGGCGGCCGGATCGAGACTGCTCGACCGGCTTCGGCAGGCCCAACGCGACCTCGTGGCCACGACGACGCTGGCGACGCTGGTCCAGCAGCCGTAGGGGGATCCGACCATGTCGGAACCGATCCGGTTACTGACCGATCCGAGTGGCCTCGATGGTGCGGCTCCGACGTTTGATCGAGTCGAAGAGCTGCTGGGTGAGGCCGAGAGGTCCGTCGAGATCTTCATGTTCGTCTGGCGGAACGACGAGATCGGGAACCGGCTGGGCAAAGCGGTGCTCGCGGCGGCAGAGCGTGGCGTGAAGATCCGGATCAGGAAAGACACCGCGGCGGTGATGTACGAGCGGATCGAGATGAACCGCAAGTCGTTCTTTCACCTGAGATTGCCCTGGCTGCGGCGAGCGAAGTTCCGCATCCTGGGACTGACGTTTCCCGATACGTACGTCGAGGACGCATTCGACGATTCGGTCGGTCGCCAGGTGATGTCGCATCCCCATGTCGAGATCGACTGGGTCAACCACACGCACACCAAGTACTACATCTTCGACGAACGCGTGATGGTGACCGGCAGCATCAACATCGAAGACCGCCATCGCGGGTACCGGGACTACATGTTCGAAATCACCGGCGAGGAGCACGTGGGTCGGTTTCGGCAGCGAGACGCCGGCGAGGTCGATTTTGAACCCGGCCGACCGATCGACTTTCTGCTGAATCGCATCACGCCTGGCCGACGGGAATTCGAGATCAAGCCGCGAATCGTTCAGGCTCTCGAGCAGGCCTGCGAGTCGGTCTACATCGAGATGGCCTACATCGGAGACCCCGATGTGGGCCATGCAATCGTCGAGGCGGCCGGTCGAGGAGTCGAAGTTACGATCCTCTTTTCGCGAGAAGCCAATATCGGAGATGACATCAACTGGCACGCTCTGCACCGGATCTGTCGCCGGACACCGATCGAGGTCGTGATCACCGACAAGATGGTGCATTCGAAGTTGATGCTCGTCGACGACCGGCAGGTCATCGCCGGTTCGGCCAACTTCTCGGTGTTCTCGATGCAGAAGGCCGTCGAATTGGACGTGGTGGTCGAGGGGATGCCCGGGTTCCTCGAGTCGGTGCAGGCCGAGTCGAGGCGTCGGTTGTCCGAGAGTCACCCGGTTGAGTCGCCCGCTGGGTTGAAGTCGTACAACTCTCTGTTGGCCGGTCTGCAGCAACTGCACCAGTGGTTGACATGAGGCCGGTCCGCCTCAGGCGGATCTGACCCCAATTCTAGAGCGTGATTCCTGCCCCGAACCCGATCGACTCGGGCACCTCGAGATGCCCCGCGACATACGTGGGCGGCTCGGTCAGCACATCCTCGGCATACAGCCCGGGCCCGACCAGGTCACTGGCCAGGCTCAGGCCTCGAATCGAAGCGGCCAGTTGCACCTGCGCCCGGGTCCCCGGTCCCATCTCGACGGTACTGCCCAACAGCAACCCCACCCCGGCGGTCTCGGCCATCGTCGCGATCTGTCTTGCCGGAAAGATCCCGCCGCATCCTGTGGTGGCGATGTTGAAGACATCGAGCGATTCGTGGCGGATGTACTGCAGCGCATCATCGGCCGTGACCACGTGTTCGATCAGCCTCACGTCGACCTGCTGGCGGACCGCCGCGAGATCTCCCGGATCGCGTCCCCCGACGGGAGTTTCGACTCCGTCTAGATCGAAGCGGGCCAGTCGGCGGATGTGGGTCACGGCCTGGTCACGATCCCAGCCCCCGTTGGGGTCGATCTTGATGCTGGCATCGGGACCGGCGGTGTCTCGCATCACTGCCAGTCGTTGTTCATCGAGGTCGATATCGACTCCGACCTTCAGCTTGAACGCCGTGAATCCCTCGGCACACTTCTCGGCAATCTCCTCACGCAGCAGTTCCAGGTCATCCCGGATGAAGGCGACCCAGGAGATGTGAATTGCCTCGTGCCACTGGCCTCCCAGCAGTCGGCAGACGGGCGTGTTTGCAGCAAGGCTGACCAGGTCGTAGCAGGCCATGTCGAGCCCGGCTCGGGTCAACCGGTGCAGCGACGAGCCCCCAATGCCCTCGGAGTCGGGAAACATCTCAGCCCAATCGGCGTGCAGGCGTGCGATGTCGATCGGGTTGCGACCGATCAGGGCGGTGGCCACCCGCTGTTGCCAGTCGTCGGGTTCGGGCACCTCGTCGGGTTCGATGTCGGAGATTTCGCCCCAGCCGACGTG
>CAUZJR010000502.1:0-3976 GCA_963580005.1 Planctomycetota bacterium | reverse complement strand
TGGAGAAACAGGTACGGATCATGGTTGCGGGACGGTCGCGTGGGTGATTGGGTCGGTGTGCCTGGTGTTGGCGTCGTGGATGCGACTATAGAATGGCTGTCAACCGACGGCGAGGCGGGGCGTGATGGAGAGCGAAACGGGAACCAGGTGGCTGCGAGGCGAGGCGGAGATCGCCGCTGACGTTCGGGAGCGGGTCGCCAGGGCGTATCGCGAGCTGGCCGAACGGGAGATCCCGGTCGATTACCACGTCTGGGTCCGCGACGAGTTCGAAATTGATCTCTGTAGTGAATACGCCGGTCAGCGGATCGAGAATCCCTGGGGCAAGGCCTCGGGACAACTCTCGATGACCGCTCACCAGGTCGCCGAGGATGTCGCCGCGGGGCTGGGTTACGTGGTGTTGAAGACGGTGATTGCCGAGTCGGAGGATGGCGGCCAGTCGATGTCCGAGTGGGCCATCCACGAGGCGCGGATGCAGGTTGAGGCGATCCGGTCTGGGGCAGGCGAGAGTGGCTGGACGGTGAGCTGGAAGGGCCGGGGCTGGTGGGGGACGCTGGAAGAGTACCTGGGCCTGGTCCGCGAGGCTCGGGGGTTGGCCCAGGGAACGGGGACCCTGATCGTTCCGTCGGTGAAGTACCACTTGCCTCAACCGGGGGAGTCTCGCTGGCTGGAGTCGGAGTACGAGTTCACGACGCGGCAGCTGCTGCGGGCGTGGGGTGAAGGCGGCCAGGCGGGCGCGATGCCGATCGAAAAGGACTTCAGCCCCACGCTGGCCGGCAGCGGACGGTCACGGGTCAGGGAGACCGTGGTGGAGTGGTTGCGGCGAGTTCCGGGACTGGTACGGGGTGCGGTGGCCGCCGGGGACGTCACGGTGGGATTGAAGATCTTCAACGCGCTCTTCGACGACGAATTCCAGCTCGAGTTATTGCAGGCGGCCCAGGAGGCTTCGGAGGCCGATGCTGCGGACTGGTTGGTCTATGGCAACAGGCTGTTTGACCCCGAGCGGGAATTCGACGGATTGCGAGGGGTCGCCTACGGGGGCCCGGATCTGAGCGATCGCAATCTGCGAGTGCTCTCGAGGTTTCACGACCGCTACGGGTCGGCGAAATTGCCGGTGGCCGGAACCGGGGACATCAGCAGTGGCCGGATGGCGCTCGAGTACGCTCTACGCGGTGCGTCCAGTTTTCAGCTGCACACGATGTTTCAACTGCCTTCGCAGCAGTTCGCGTTACGGAGCGGCAGCCGGACGCAGAAGGCGTTGCACGAATTGTACCTGCACCCGGACGACGGCCTGGTGGTTTGGCTGTCTCACCTGGCCCGGCGTTGGGACCTGCCGGCTGCCCCGCTGCGATTCGGGGACGTGGTGGGTCGCGGGCGTCCGGATTAGTCCCAACGACTACGGCTACGTGTTTGCGGCTTCGGTTGCGGCCGCGTCAGAGTGTCCACCCCTTGCGGTACTCGCGGCGGACAATCTTCTTGACCTCCGGAGCATTCTTGGGAGTCAGTGTCTTGGCGTCCCATTCGACCTTCTTCTCGGCCCAGACCGCCAGGTTGCCCAGCAGCACGACCTCGGTCAGTGGCCCGGCGTACTCGGGGAAGTTGGACCGTGCGGGCTTGCCGGTGGTGATGGCTCGAGCGTACTCGGTGAAGTGGCCCGGGGACTTCTCGAAGTCGACCTTCGGCTTGTCGACTCCGAGGACGATGTTGCTCGAGCCGGCGTAGTCGCCGGGCGAGAGCAGCATGCCCTTGTCGCCGATCAGCAATGACCCGGTGCGGGGGACCTTCTGGTCTTTGGGCAGCAGGTCCTGCGAGGGTCGTTCTCCTCCGTCGTACCAGATCATCTTCACAGCGTCCCGTTCACCCAGCTTGGGGAACTCGTAGGTGATCACGCTCGACTTGGGGAAGCTGTCCTTGTTGTGCCCCGAGTTGGTGGCTTCGACCGAGATCGGGTCGCGGAGGTTGAGGGCCATGAAGGGCATGTTCATGGTGTGGCAGGCCATATCGCCGAGGGCTCCGGTCCCGAAGTCCCACCAGCCGCGCCAGGCGAAGGGATGGTAGCCGTTACCGAAGGGGCGTAAAGGTGCGGGGCCCAGCCAGACGTCCCAGTTGAGGTGTTTGGGAGGTGTGGCGACCTTGGGCCGTGGTCCGCCTTGGGGCCAGACCGGTCGGTTGGTCCAGACGTGGACCTCATTGACCTGTCCGAGCACGCCCGACTGGACGATCGCGGCCCCTTCACGGAGCGTGGAGGAGGCGGTGCCCTGGTTGCCCATCTGCGTCTGCACCTTGTTCTTGGTGGCGATCAGTGCCATCTGGCGGGCTTCGTAGAGGCTGTGGGTCATGGGTTTCTGGGTGAAGCAGTGCTTGCCCAGTTTCATGGCCATCACGCTGGCCGGCGCGTGGTTGTGGTCGGGTGTGCTGACGGTCACGGCATCGATGCTGCCGGCCATCTTCGTGAGCATTTCTCGATAATCGGTGAACTTCCTGGCGTTCTTGAAGCGGCCTCCCGCCTTGTTCAAGGTGTTCTGGTCGACGTCGCAGATGGCGACCACATCACCGTGGCGTCCCGCCGACGCCGAATCGCTGCTGCCCTTACCACCCACTCCGACGCATGCGAAGCGGATCTTCTCGTTGGGAGACTTCGGGGCGGCCCACGATTCCTGGTCCGAGGCGACCCAGAATGCGGTGCCCAGTGCAGCTGACGTCTGCAGAAAGTTCCGGCGAGTCGAACCGGTGTTGGACGAACGAGTCATGATGATCTTCCCGAAAGGGTGAAGGGGATCGCCTGGAATCAAGTCGTACCGCATGCGGCCCGGCTCGCGGCGATAATACCACGGTGGGTCGGAACGCAACAACTCGCACGGGTGTCGTTTTGCAGTGCCCCGGGGATGGGTCGACGTGGTGCGGGCGGCGGCGGTCTCCGGCAGATTGCGGTCGTTGCCTTGGTCGGCCGACACGACTAATCTTGAGTCCACGACGCCGCGGCGTCGCGGTGCCGTAAGGCGGACCACGAATCAACGCGATCATGCTCGGTACGTGCAGGGGGAACAGACGATGAGGCGTTCTTGCCGGCTCCAGAAGCGTTCCCGCCCCGCCAGGCTGTCGGTGGTGCTCGGCTCGAGTCTCTGCATCGTCGGTGTGCTGGTTGCCGGCTGCGGGTCGCAGGAAGAGACGCCCGGGGGTGGTGGCGGGCAGCCGAAGGTTACGTCGACCGACAGCCACGAACATGCCGAAGTCCGCAGTGAACAGGACCAGGCGCAGCAGCTTGAGCGTGAGCAGGGAGCTGTGGATGCCATCAAGGCGGCCGGGGGACGCTGGACTCGACTCGATGGAGCCGTGATCAGCGTCGATCTGACCGAGTGCCCCTACACCGACGAGCAGTGTGAACTACTGGCCGGACTGGCGGATCTCAAGACATTGAAGATCTGGGGCGCGAACATCAGCGACAGCGGCATCACCCGCCTGGTGGGACTGGGGAAACTCGAGAGCCTGGGCCTGGAGAACACCGAGTTGACCGACGACGGCCTGGCCGAGGTCGCCAAACTCACCACCCTGAAATCACTCAACCTCAGACGATGCTCGAACGTGACCAACGACGGCCTGTCTCACCTGGTGTCGCTGGAACGCCTCGAACAGCTGCACCTGCTGTACACCAATATCAGTGATGGAGCGCTGTCGCATCTGCTGGGGCTGAAGAAGCTGAAACTGGTGGACGTCCGCGGCTGCGTGTTGATCACCGACGCGGGACTCGAGCACCTGGGCCAGCTGAACACGCTGCGGAGTCTGAAGCTGAGGAATCCTCAGGTCTCGGACGACGGCCTGAAGTCGATCTCGGGCCTGGCGGACCTGACGTCCCTGGTCCTCGAGGACACGGCGATCACCGACGAGGGTGTGGCGTTGCTGTCGAAGATGACGAAGCTGCGTGAAATCAACCTGTTTCGTACCGGCGTCTCCGACGCGGGCCTGAAGGTGTTGCGGGGAA
>CAUZJR010000501.1:0-3980 GCA_963580005.1 Planctomycetota bacterium | reverse complement strand
GATCGTGCGAATGACTCAGCCGAGCCCTTCGAGAACATCGATCAAGCGATCGATGTCGATCGAAGACGAGTAGGCGTGCGGGCTGGCACGCAGTCGACCGTCGCGGGCATTTACGACGACGTCCCGGTCGCGGCAAGCTCGTTGCACGTCGCGAGGTGAATGGCCGGGGAGTTCGAAGGAGACGATCCCCGAGCAATGGTCGGAGCTGCGATCGCTGGCCACCTCGGCGCCAATCGATTCGAGCCGCTGGCTGAGTTCAGTGGTCAACTCGAGGATCTGCTCGCTGATCCGCTCGATCCCCAACTGGTTGAACCAGTCGACGCTGGCCGCCAGGCCGGCGATGCCGGGCATGTTGTAGGTGCCTCCCTCGTACCGGCCGGCGTGGGGCTTGAGATCGAGATCGGTGTTGCTGAAGTCGCCTGCGTGGCGGACGCTGTTCCAGCCCAGGCCTAGAGGCCGCAATTGATCCAGAAGTTCCGGCCGCACATAACAGACCCCGGCACCCTCGGGACCCAGCAACCACTTGTGACCGTCAGCGGCCAGGGCGTCGATCTGCATCGCTTCCACATCGATCGGAAACGCGCCCAGGCCCTGGATGGCGTCGAGAAACAGCCAGGCGTCGTGGCGGTGAGCGATCCGGGCCACTCGGGCCGGATCGATGCGGAATCCGGTCCGAAAGCCCACCCAGCTGATCGCGACCAGCCGCGTCCGTGCATCGACGGCGGCCTCGAGCTGATCGTAGTCGACGTGGTCGAGGTGGACCGGAAGCAGTCGGACTTCGACCCCGCGGTCCCTGAGGTGTTGCCAGGCGTAGAGGTTCGATGGGAATTCGCACTCGGGGACGACCAGGTTGTCGCCGGGCTGCCAGTCGAGGCCCTCGGCCACCAGCCCGACACCCTCGGTCGTGTTCCGGATCACCGCGACCTGTTCGCTGGGGGCTCGGATCAACTCGGCCACCGAGCACCTCAGCCTCTCGACCCGATCTCGCCAGTGACTCCAATCGGTTGCTCCATTGGCCTGTGTGTCGGCGACCCAGTCATTGATCGCTTCGGCCGCAACACTCGGCAGCGGTGCGACGGCGGCGTGGTCGAGGTAGGCCCAGCGAGTTGCCGAGGGCATACCCTGTCGCATCCTGACTGCCCAGTCCGTCGTGGTGGCCTGTTGTTGAAGCGGGTCGTTCACCGCATTCCTCGCTCTGTCGCGTCCCCTGTCAGAACGGCCTATCATGACCCCCGCTGACTCCTCCGGCAACGAAGCTCACGCCCAATGAACTCAACCGTGCCGACCCGCGACGAGCTGATCTCCGGTTACCTCGAGCAACTGCCCTTCGAGCCCTACCCGGTGCAGGAGGAGGCTCTGCTGGCCTGGTTCAGCTCGGACGAGGGCGTGCTGGTTTGCACTCCGACGGGCACCGGCAAGACACTGATCGCCGAGGCGGCGGTCTTCGAGGCGTTGGCGACCGGCCGGCGGGTCTATTACACCACTCCGTTGATCGCACTCTGCGAGCAGAAGCTGCGTGAGTTGCAGGACTCGGCCCAGCGGTGGGGCTATCCTCGGGAATCGATCGGGCTGGTCACCGGCAATCGGCGGGTCAATCCCGAGGCCCCGGTGCTGGTTGTGGTGGCCGAGGTGCTGCTGAATCGGTTGCTGGCCACCGGCGAGGACGCTGAGACCGAAGCGGCCGAGGTGCTGGGCGACGTCGATGCGGTGGTGATGGACGAGTTCCACAGTTTCAACGATCCCGAGCGGGGCGTGGTCTGGGAACTGTCGCTGGGGCTGCTGCCGTCCTCAACCCGCCTGCTCTTGCTCTCGGCCACGGTCGGCAACGCGTCGAGTTTCCTGGGCTGGTTGCGGACCAGTCACAAGCGTCGGCTGACCCTGATTACCTCTGATGAACGGCGAGTCCCGTTGGAGCATCACTGGGTGGGTGAGGAATTGCTGGGAGATCAGATTGAAGAGTTGATTCGGGCACAGCGGACCCCGGCCCTGGTGTTCAGTTTCCATCGCGAGGGGTGCTGGAGCGCTGCGGAGCTGTTGAAAGGGAAGCGGCTGATTGACGCGGAGCAGAAGGACGCGTTGGCCAAGGCGGTCAACAGTCTCGATTGGGGGCCCGGCGGCGGTCGCAAGCTGAAGCCACTGCTGCTGCGGGGCGTGGGGGTGCACCATGCGGGGATCCTGCCCAAGTACAAGCGGGCGGTCGAGGACCTGTTTTGCCAGCGACTGCTGTCGGTGGTGGTCTGCACCGAGACCCTGGCCGCCGGAGTCAACCTGCCGGCCCGCTCGGTGGTCCTCACCGAACTGCTCAAGGGGCCTCCGGGCAAGAAGACCGTGATCGAACCCAGCCGGGCTCAGCAGATGTTCGGTCGTGCCGGACGGCCTCAATTCGATGACCGCGGTGATGTCTACGTGCTGGCTCATGAGGATGACGTCAAGATCGCCCGCTTCAACGACAAGCTGGCGACGATTCCCGAGAAGACCGGTGACCCGAAACTGATCCAGGCCCGTAAGAAACTGCTCAAGAAGAAACCCAAGCGGAGTCCCAACCGGCAGTACTGGAACGAGAAGCAATTCGATCGTCTGATCGCGTCGCCCGCCGGAGACCTGGTCAGCCGGGGGGACATCCCCTGGCGTCTGTTGGCCTACCTGCTGAGTTCCTCGCCGGAGGTCGGCCGGCTGCATGCGTTCATCGACGGTCGTCTGCTGAGTCCCAAGGCGTGCGAGGCTGCACGTGATCGCCTGGACGCCATGCTACTGACGCTGTGGGCCGGCGGGTTCGTCGAGTTGGAACCCGAACCGCCGAAGCCGGGCGAGGAGAGTCAACAGCAGGAGTCCTCAGCGGCGGATGACATGCCCGGATTACTGGGATCGCTGATTTCCGAGGCGGTGGCCGCTTCGAACCCGCAGTCAGCCGTGAGCGGCGATTCGGGTGACCCGTCGGAACCGAGCGGCTATCGGGCAAAGTGGGCCCGCCCGACGGATCGGCTGCAGATGCTGTTGGGCTTCCGCAGCATCCACCCGATCTACGGCGTGTTTCTCAGAGACCAGCTCGGGTCGGCCAGTCGATGCGAGTGGATCCAGGCGTTGGAGAGCACCCTGGAGTTCCCCGGTTCGGCTCTGCGGTTGGTCCGTGTCCCCGGCCCCGAGCGAGTGCCCCAGGGTCCCCTGGCGATCGAGAGTCTTCATAGTGAATTGTTGCAGCGCGGCCTGGCGACGGCACCGGAGCTGGCCAGCGAGCCGGACGAGGACGAGTTTGGTGAGAGGATCTGGCCACTGCGACTGGCGGAGAAACTGAAACTGCTCTTCGATGCGCAGTATCCCGGAGCGGGGCGAATTCGGATATCGGCGATCTGGGCGGCCGGTGCGATCGACGAATTCGGCGGCGACTTCGACAAGGTGGTCAGTTTCTGTGATCTGGGCCGCCAGGAGGGCGTGCTGTTCCGGCACCTGTTGCGATTCATCCTGCTGTTGCAGGAGTTCGAGGCCGCACCTCCATTCGGCGCCGACCCGCATGCGTGGGTCGACGAGGTCAGGGAGTTGGCCGAGCTGTTGACCCGGTCGTGCCAGGCGGTCGACCCTCAGAGCACCGACCAGTTCCTCGAAGATTCACGCCAGCAGGACCCTCTGGGTGACGTGTTGCGTGAGGCCCGCAAATGACGGCCGAGGGTGCGGTGGGGGCAGTTGCGGCGGGCCAGTTCCGCGACTGGCCGGGGGTCGGGCGGGTCTGCCGCCTGGGCCTGGCCACTCGGGGAAACACCTCACTGGAGCCCGATGATGTCGAGCACGCGGTCGGGCGTGGTGTGAACTACCTCAACTGGTGTCGACACGCCGACGGGTTGCAGCAGTGGATTCGAGCGTGCGGCCGGCGGCGGGAGGAGGTGCGTGTGGCGGTGCAGTTCTTTGCACGGACGGCCACGGAGGCTCGCCTGGAATTGGCCGAGTGTCTCGAGGAGCTTGGGACCGACTACATCGATGTGCTGACC
>CAUZJR010000500.1:0-3981 GCA_963580005.1 Planctomycetota bacterium | reverse complement strand
TTGACCGGTACAGCGAATTCGAACCGATCGCCCGGGGGGCCAAGGCCGAGCTGAGGTCGTGCTGGGACCCGATGATGGGTCGGCGGGTGGCGATGAAGACGTTGCTGCAGGAGTTTGCACGAGACGCAAACGAGCGACGACGGTTCCTGCGTGAAGCCCGAGTAACGGCGCAGTTGCAACACCCCAACACGGTGCCGGTCTACGAGATCGGCCGCTACGACGACGACTGCCTGTACTTCACGATGAAGTGCATTGCCGGAGAGGACCTGTTCAAGGTGCTCCAGAGGCTCAGTTGGAAGGACACGACCACCGAGGCGGCGTTTCCGCGTGAACGACTGGTGGAAGCTGTCATCCAGGCCTGCCAGGCCTGTGCCTACGCTCACGCTCACGGAGTCGTACACCGGGACCTGAAGCCCGAGAACATCTGGCTGGGTGCGTTCCGCGAGGTGGTGGTGCTCGACTGGGGGGTGTCGAAGGTCTGGGGCGCGTCGTCGTCGGTGGATGGAGACCAGGGCCCGATGAGCGACGCCGATCTGGACCAGGAAGTCACGCCGCTGACCCGCGTCGGGCAGCGGCCGGGGACGCCGCTGTACATGTCACCCGAGCAGGTCCTCGGCAAATCGTCGCTCGACGAACGGACCGACATTTTCAGCATCGGCGTGGTCCTGTACGAGCTGCTGTCGTTTCGGGAACCGTTCCGGGGCCGGACCGTGCGGCAGACGTTCGAGAACATCCTGCACGAGGATCCTCTGCCGTTGAGCGAGGCGGTTCCCGAACGGTGCGTGCCCGAGAGTCTCGAGGCGATCGTCGAGAAGTCGTTGGCCAAGGAGCCCGAGCGACGGTTCCAGTCGATGGTCGAGCTGATCGATGCGCTCGACGGGGTTCCGCGGTCCGAGTTGGCCGACGGGTAGCCCACGGTGGGGTGGCCAGCTGCCGCCCTGGGCTCGCTTGACAACCTGGCGTGCGGCGCGAGACTACCGTGTTGGCGATCTGGTTCCAGACGAGGAGGCGGTGATGGACTGTGTTCGGAAAACGCTGGTTTTTCAGGCGGTTCTGGCGATCGTGGTGGCCGTGACGGACTTGGCCACAGGTCAGTTGATGGCAGCTGAACAGCGGCCCAGGAAACTGAACGTGCTGTTCCTTGTCTGTGACGATCTGAACTGCGACATGGGCTGCTATGGCCACTCGCAGGTGAGAACGCCACACGTCGACCGCCTTGCGCGGCGTGGAGTCCGGTTCTCCAACGCCTTTTGCCAGTTCCCCTTGTGCGGGCCCAGCCGAGCGTCGTTTCTGACCGGAATGTATCCCGACCAAACGCTCGTGCGCCGCAACGCAATCTACATCCGTGAGCACATTCCCAACGTCGTGACGTTGCCGCAGATGTTTCGTCGCAATGGCTACTTCGCGACCCGGATCGGCAAGATGTACCACTACAACGTCCCCCGGCACATCGGGACCAGTGGCCACGACGACCCGTATTCGTGGAACCAGACGTTCAATCCTCGAGGACGGGACGTCGACGAAGAGTCGAAGATCTTCAGCCTGAGGAAGGGGCAGTTTGGTGGAACCCTGAGTTGGCTGGCCGCCGAGGGGACCGACGAAGAGCAAACCGACGGAATTGCTGCGACCCGTGCCATCGAGAAGCTGAAGCAGCATGCCAGTAGCGGCACGCCCTTCTTCCTAGCCGTGGGACTTTACCGACCGCACACACCCTACGTGGCGCCGAAGAAGTACTTCGAGATGTACCCGACCGAGTCGATCCGCGTGCCGAAGGTGCCCAGGGGCTACCTGGAATCCCTGCCGCCCGGAGCCCGGAAGACGCTGCTGCGCAAGAAGGATCAGGTCAACTTGCCCGAGAAGCTGGCTCGCCAGGCGATCCAGGCCTACTACGCCTCGATCACGTTCGCCGACGCCCAGATCGGCCGGATTCTCGACGCGCTCAAGAAGACCGGTCTCGACAAGAATACCGTCGTCCTGTTCACCTCCGACCACGGCTACCACATGGGCGAGCACGGTCACTACCAGAAGACGACCCTGTTCGAGAACGCCGATCGAGTGCCCCTGGTGATCGCCGGGCCCGGCGTGACGGCGGCTGGCCAGACGCACAAGGGCCCGGTCGAAATGGTGGACTTCTACAAGACGCTGGCCGATCTGTGCGGTCTCGAAGCTCCGGGCACAGTCACCGGTGTCAGCCTGGTCGGAGCACTCAAGGACCCGAGCAAGAACATTCGCACTTCGGCACTGACGCAGTACGCGACCGGATACAGCCTGAGGACCACCCGGTTCCGATACACCGAGTGGGGTGAGAACGGCCAGGGCGGAGCCGAGTTGTACGACCGCGACAGCGACCCCGCCGAACTGGTCAACCTCGCCGGAGCCCCCCGGGCGAAGGCCACCCAGGCCGAACTGGCCCAGGTATTGCGGCAACGCGTGGCGGAAGCCTGCAAGAAGCCTGCGGGCCTGGTGCAGATCAGGTTCACCAATCGTCGGCGAGTGCGATGAATCTCCGCGTTGGTACGCTGGCGGCGTGCGTGGCTGCGGGGCTGCTGTGTCCGAAGCTGGTGAGGGGTGCCGAGTTGCCGACGGTGCCCGAGGGGTTCCGCATCGAGCTGGTGGCACGCGAGCCACTGGTGCGGAACCCGTGCGCGGTCGTCTTCGATGCTCGAGGCCGGATCTGTGTCGGCATGGGGCCTCAGTACCGCACACCGCGTCCTGAAACACCCGGCGACAGCGTGTTCATTCTCAGCGACAGTTCCGGAGACGGGGTCTTCGACAGGCGTCACATCTTCGCCACGGGCTTCAACAGCATCCAGGGCCTGGCCTGGCACGGGCGGGACCTGTGGGTTGCCAACGCTCCGGACCTGACGGTTGTCCGCGACCTCGACGGCGACGACGTGGCCGATCGTTACACGCGGCTCTTCACCGACCTCGGCAATCTCGAGCACGGCCTGCACGGGCTGCACTGGGGTCCCGACGGCCGGATGTACATGTCCAAGGGCAACTCCAAGGGCCTGACCCGCCCCGGCCGACTGGCTCCCCTGCCCTTTCGAGAACTGTGGGGAGTGGAGTCGCCGCGAGACGCCCCGGTGTTTCCCAAGCCGCGAGTCTCGGGACCGGGCGACTACCAGAGGAACTACCACGACCCCGCCGACGACTGGGGTCGCGAGGGGGGCGTGCTGGTCTGTGACAATCACGGCCAGAACCTCGAGATCGTCTCGCGTGGCTTCCGCAACCCGTGGGACATCGCTTTTGACAGCGGCTTCAACTTCCAGGGAACCGACAACGATCAGAACGAAGGCGACCGCGTCTTCAACCCGTTCTTCGGATCGCACTACGGGTGGGGGCATCCCTGGAGCGCTCACTGGAGCGGCAAGGACCATCTGCCGAGTGCCCGGATCAGCGGACCGGTGTTTCATGGCTCGGGGACCGGCATCACCTACTACGACGACCCGCTTTTTCCGGAGGCGTTTCGAGGTGTCTGGTTCTTCAACGACTGGTTGAGGCGAACGACATTTGTGTATCGAGCGAAATGGAACGGTGCACTGATCGAACCCGACGGAGGACAGTGGCGAGAGTTCGTTCGAGGCGGCCAGTCGTTGTTCAAGCCGACTGATCTTGAGGTCGGTCCCGACGGATGCCTGTACATCCTGGGATGGGGCACCGAGTACGGAGCGGTGTTCGACAAGCAGGGTCAGCAGCGCAACCAGGGGCGGATCTTCCGCGTGAGTTGGGGCGAGCCACGTGCGGCTGCCAGGCCGGAGCCCGCGCGGGTTGACCGGATGGCCCCGAAGGCCCTGGTCGCGGAATTGGCCACTTCGATCGAGGCCAGGCGAGTGGAGGTCCAGGAGGAGCTCATTCGACGTGGCGATGCGGTCGTGCCATTGCTGGTGGAAGAGTTGCAGAGCAGGAGACTTACCGAGCGGGTGGAGACCTGGGCCGCCTGGTCCCTGGGCCGCATCGGCCTGTCGCAGCGAGCCATCG
>CAUZJR010000499.1:0-3990 GCA_963580005.1 Planctomycetota bacterium | reverse complement strand
ACGGCCATCAACGTCGCCTCGGTCCCGCTGTTGGTGAAGCGGATCCGCTCGGCCGAAGGCACCAGCCGCTGCACTCGCTCGCCCCACTCCAACTCCAACTCGTGGCAGGCACCGGGGTGAGTCGCACGGCCGACCTGGGCCGCAACAGCCTCGACAACCGCCGGGTGCGAATGCCCCAGCAGCATCGCTCCATGACCCATCCAGTAGTCGATCAACTCGTTGCCGTCACGATCGGTCTTCCGCGAACCACTGGCGTGGTCGATGTAGATCGGGAACGGCTTCAGGTAGCGACTGTCGTGAGTCACACCGCTGGGAAACAGCTTCACCGCGCGATCGTACAACGCCGCCGAACTCGCAAACATCTCACGAAAACGACTCTCAACCTGCTGAGCAACCACCTGGCTCATGCCACCGCTCCTGTTCTCTTCCGATGTACGCGTCCCAAACCGCTCGCAACTCACTTCTTGTCGGCGACCGGGATATTGAAGTCCCCCGAGAGGTTGCGCCAGATCGAGTGGACATGGTTGGCACTGTTCTGAGTGTTGTTGTACTCGATCAGGAACGTCGGTCCCTGCACGCGGTAGTAGTGCCGCTCGTTCTGCTTCTGGCTGCCCCACCAGGCAAAGTAGATGTTCTGGATCCCCGCCTTGTTGATTTCGCCCCGCCGCTGCCTCTCGACATCGCCGGGCATGTTCTTCAGGTACTCGGTCAGCAGCGTCTGCATCAGCTTCTTCTGACCGGCACTCATCTTCGAAACCGGCAGGCCGACCGGGTCGGTCGTCTCGGGCTGAGCGACCCCGCCGCCACGGAGATCGTCGGGAGCCTCCTTCGAACGCCATACGACCTTTTCCTGGGCGGGAGTGCAGGTGGTGAGAATCGAGCGGGCCAGGTCCTCCTCGGGACCCAGCACCCTGATCTGACGACCCGGACCCGCGTCGATCGTGCCCGGATTGGCTCCGTAGAACTCCGGGGTCGTCGACGCCAGCTTGCCGTCCACAAACGTGTAGTTCAGCGACAGGTGATGGCCCTCAAACCGCCAGCCCCAACTCCCTGACGCACCCGGTTTGCCGAAGATGCTGATGTAGTACTTCCCGGGATCCCGGTTGTCGCGACGACTCTGCCGGTCACCACCCTCCAGCAGGTACAACACCTCCTCGAGACTCATCACGTTGAGCGACTGGTCGTACCCGGCCTCCGAGAGCCCGCTTCGCAACAGTCCCAACGCAGCCCGCAACGGAGCCCCCTCGAGATCCCTCACCGGCAGACCCTTCCGCACTCGCGGGATGAAATGCCAGTTGACCCGCTCCTTGTCCGCAAAGGCGAACCGGCACCGCTTGGCCTGGCTCTCATCCAACGTCTTCAGGAAGGCCTGGCAGGCGGTCGTCATCGCCGCGGCCGAACGGACCCGCGTCTTCTGACGGGCCAGCAACAGGGAACCAACCACGAGCAAGACCATCAACGCGGCAGCGAATCTGCGGGTGGGCATCGTCTCTATCCTTCAAAAATGTCCCTGGTTGTCTCGAATCGTCTCTATCGAAAGGTGCTCGCTCTGTTCTTGTCTCAACCCGGCGGCCAGGCCAGCCCGCGTCCTCCCAGGACATGGACGTGCAGGTGATCGACGCTCTGGCCCCCGTCCTCTCCACTGTTGATCACGGTTCGGAATCCGTTTTCGAGCCCCAGGTCCCGGGCGACCTTTCGAGCCACCAGCATCAGGTGCCCGACCAGGGCTTCGTCCTCGTCCTCCAGGTGAGCCAGCGAAACGATCGGCTTCCGCGGGATCACCAGCACGTGGACCGGAGCCTGTGGGGCGATGTCGCGAAACGCCAGGCACCGGTCATCTTCATGAACGATGTCGGCCGCTATCTCTCCGTCGATGATCTGCTGGAAAATTGTCACTGCGAGTGATCACGGTCATGGCAAGTCAAGTCGCGGCAGAGAAACAGCCGTCGTGCGGCACGCTACCACAACGCTCAGCGATTCTCAATTCGCCGCGGTGCCCTCCGAGGAACTCGACCCGCCGGACAGCTGGGTCTCGGCCAGGTCGATGGCCGCCAGCAGGCCACGGGCCTTGTTGAGCGTTTCGTGGTACTCGGTCTCGGGCACGCTGTCGGCCACGATCCCCGCCCCGGCCTGCACGTGCACGGTTCCTTCCCGCATCACGACCGTCCGCAAGGCAATGCAGGTGTCCATGTTGCCGGTGAAGTCGACGTAGCCGACCGCTCCGGCGTAGGGGCCACGTCGGTGAGGTTCGAGTTCGTCGATGATCTGCATCGCCCGCACCTTGGGGGCTCCTGAGACGGTCCCGGCCGGCAACCCCGCCCGTAAAGCGTCCAGCGCGGTGTGGCCGTCGTTGAGTCGACCTTTGACGTTTGAGGTGATGTGCATCACGTGGCTGTAGCGCTCGACGACCATCACATCAGAGAGTTCAATCGAGCCGAAACGGGCGACTCGACCGACGTCGTTCCGCGCCAGGTCGACCAGCATCACGTGCTCGGCACGTTCCTTGGGGTCGGCCAACAACTCCTCGGCCAACGCCCGATCCTCATCCTCGGTCGCACCCCGAACACGGGTCCCGGCCAGGGGCCTGATCGTCACCTCGTCGTCCTCGACACGGACCATGATCTCCGGAGAACTCCCGACCAGGTCCACGCCGGGAGATCGGAGCAGGAACATGAACGGGCTGGGATTGACCACCCGCAAGGCGCGGTACACGTCCAGCGGCTGTGCCGAGGTCTCCAGGCACAGCCGCTGGCTGATCACGACCTGGAAGATGTCCCCGGCCCGGATGTAGTTCTTGCACACCTCGACGGCCGCTTCGAAGTCGCCCTGTGAGAAGTTCGAGGTCGTCTGGCGGTGGACCGCCCGGGCCGCGTCGAAGTCGGCCAGCTGCAATTCGTCGCCCGAGGTTCCCAACCGATCACACAACTCGTCGACCCGCCGGCAGGCCCGCTGGTATTCGGCCGACAGGTCCTCAGCGTCCCCCCGCGCGTGAGCCACCACCAGCACCGTCTTGTTGATGTGATCGAAGATGATCATGCGGTCGTAGAAAGCAAACGCCATGTCGGGCAACCCGCGATCGTCCTCGGGAGGATCGGACAGCTGTTCGCTGTAGCGGATCACGTCGTAACCGGCATACCCCACCGCGCCGCCGCAGAACCGGGGCAGGCCCGGCAGCGGGGCCGCCTGGTAACGGGCCAGCAGAACCTCGAGCTCCGCCAGCGGATCTGCCACTTCGCGAGTCTCGCCATTGGCCGTCTCGGGCAAGGCACTCGTCGGACCCTCGCCCTCAGCCGTCACCGTCACGCTGGTCCCGTGAGCCTCGATCCTCAGAAACGGATCCGAACCCACGAAGCTGAACCGCCCCACCCGCTCACCACCCACCACGCTCTCGAACAAGAACGCACTCTCGCCAGCCCCGATGCGGCAATAGGCACTCACCGGCGTCAGCGTGTCACTGACCAGCTGTCGATAGACCGGCACCAGTGGGAATGACCCCGAGGAATCGGCCAATCGAGTGAATTCGTCGAGATCGGGGAGATGCGGCATCGCGGCGTGATCGGTCGAGACGGCGGGCGAGTCCACATACTAGCGGCTCGACCTGCCAGCGACACGTCGCTTGACGGAGGAAGGGGCAGGGCTAGAATGAGCGGCGCGCAGGGGAACTCGCTGCCGTGGGTACGCCCTCACACCGGCCAACCCCCAGCCAACTCAACCGGCCAACTCCCGCATGAAGAAATGTCGCCGCTGTTCGAAACCGGCCACGCTGCACATCACCGAGATGCGCGAGGAGGAGGTGCACGAGCTGCACCTGTGCGAAACCTGCTACCAGGAATACCTCGACTACTCCGAAACCCCCGAAGGACCTCTCGAGACTGACCCGTCGCCGGAGATCGCCATCGAGCTCAGCGGTGACCAGACACTCGAAGAACTCGATCAGACCGCCTGCCCCAAATGCGGGATCAGTTTCCGGGAATTCCGCAGCCAGGGACG
>CAUZJR010000498.1:0-3990 GCA_963580005.1 Planctomycetota bacterium | reverse complement strand
GGGTTGTCGATCCCGACAAGTGGTTCGAGATCGACGCCGCCATGCCCGCCACCGGGACCAGGAAAACCGCCGGGCCCGCCACGACCGGGAAAGCCGCCGGGGCGATTGCTGCGACCGCCGCGAGGGCCGCGACCGCCTCGTAGTACCTCGTTCATGTCGTGTGGCAGGATGTGGAACTTGCCGCTGGGATCGAGGTAGATGCTGTAGTCGCTGGCGCGGGTCCAGTAGCCGTCGTTGTTGACCAGCCCCACGTCAAAGGCCAGGAACCACAGCAGGCCGTCGACGTTGAGGATCGGTTCCAGAGCCTTCTCGAGTTCCGCCACGGGAGTCTTCTCCAGCGTGCGGCACAGGGCGATCAGTGCCTGCCACGACTCGGGACGATCCGACGACTTGATCTCGAACCGCTCACGATAATCCGCGACGTTCTCGCCCAGGTACCTCAGCCCTCCATCCGCTCGTGGACTTCCGTTGACCTTCCATCGTGCTCCGTCGCGGGTTCGGTACTGTTCGGCAAGGAATTCCTTGTTGAATTGCTGGACGTTGGCGTAGATGCCCCAGCTGCGGCCATTGATCACGACCCTGGCGAAGTTGGCCTTGGGGACAGGTAGGTGGGGGGAGGCCAGGTGCGAGTACAGCACGGTGCTCATCATCGACGGATCACCCATGCAGTTGAGCAGGTTGAGTGTCTTGTACCCGTAGATCCGTTGGCTGGGGTCGACGAAGTCGAACGACAGATTCAGCGACCGCTTGTGGCCGGCGGAGATGTTTCGGAAGGAGGACATGCCGCGGAAGTGCACGCCAACTCCGGCATACCGATTGCCGTCAACGGTGACCACAGCGGGCACCTCGACATCACTGTCCTTGAAGTCGGCCAGTTCCGCCTCCCAGTCCTCGCTCTCGAATTCCAGGAACAGCGTGCGCAGCACTCCGCGGTCGTACAGCGGTGCATCGGTGATGGGCGGGACATCCCCGGGTGCCAGTTCGGGTCCGGGTGAGGCGGGCGGTCGATTCTGGCCCCGGCCACGTCGTCCTGGAGGTCCGAAGCCACGACGGCCTGGTCCTCGACCACCGGGCTGATCGCCCAGCGACTTGCGGGCCGTGGTGCGTTCGGCGAGGTTGAGCCGTCCGTTGTTGTCGGTGTCGAATTCCTTGACCAGCTTCCGTTCCTGCCTCATCGGACCACCGGGGCCTCTGCCCCCGGGGAAGCCTCGACCCGGTGGCGGCCCGAGCTCATCGTCGGTGATCAGCCCGTCCCGATTCCTGTCGAGCCTGCGGAGTATCGCTCCGGAGTTCTCGATTTCCTCCTCGGAAAGCTCACCGTCCCGATTGGTGTCAAACGGTGCCAGGAAGCGTGGCAATCGAGGTGGACCATCGGGGCCGGGGAAGTCTCGCTGGGCCCGCGCGGGCTGCCGGGCCGGGGGCTGCTGGGCCTCGAGTAGCGGAGCGGCACGGTCAATCGCATACAGGGCAACAAGGCCCATGAGGGCCGTCAACAGTTCTCGCATCGGATGCCTTTCTCAGGATTGGCCTGGCCACGCCAGTACACTCTATCAGGTTCCCGGAAATCGGATGAGCCGTGTGACCCGGCTCCGAGAGACGCAGAGAGTGCCGTGTGTCACGAGCGTGTGTCGACTGGGAGTCGGGCACCGCCGTTGAGATGTGGCTACAGTACTCGCTGCAGAATACGGCAGAGAGTCGGTGTTTGCTGAGGAAACTTGTCAACAGGAGTCAACCAGCCATGGCGCAGTCCATCAGAGGTCCAGGCCGCTCGTTCGCCGCTGTGAGTCGAAGCGCAACTATGAGCCTGGTCGGTGTCGTCCTGTTGTTCGGCGTCGAGACTCAGCCGTTGCTGGCGGCTGATGCCATCGTGAAGCACTCGTTCCTGGGTGTCGGCAAAGCCAACCGTGCGGTGATCGTCGACGAAGAGGGGGCGATTGCCTGGAAGTTCGACATGCCGGCCAGTGATGGATGGGTCTTACCCAACGGAAACGTGCTGCTGGCGCTGTACGGCACCAAGGCATTTCCCAACGGCGGAGTGGTGGAAGTGGATCGGAAGACCCGCAAGATCGTCTTCGAGTACAAGGCTCGGCAAAAGGAAACAAGCACGGTGCAGCCACTTCCAGGCGGCGAGTTTCTTCTCGCCGTACTGGGTCCGCAGCCACGGGCGCTGGTCATCAACCGCAAGGGCGAAGTCGTGAAGACCACGCCGTTACGGTGCCAGACTCAGAACTTCCACATGCAGACGCGGATGCTGAGGATCCTGCCCAATGGCAATTACCTTGCACCGCATCTTCTCGATTTTGCCGTCAGGGAATATGAACCAACCACCGGCAAGGTCGTGCGTTCATTTGCGACCGACGATCGAGGTCGGGCGAAGCGGGACTGGCCGTTTACGGCCATCCGACTCGAGAACGGCAACACGCTGATCGCCTGCACCAACGGAAACCGCATCATCGAAGTCGACGCCCGCGGGAAGATCGTCTGGAGCGTGACGAACGAGGACCTGAAGGAACGGCTGTTCGATGATGCCTGCGGTGCCCAGAGATTACCCAATGGCAACACGGTGATTTCCAGTTATCACGCCAGTGGGCAGCAGGTGAAACTGTTCGAAATCACTCGTGACAAGAAGGTGGTCTGGCGTTTTTCGGGAATGAGAGCCGGGTTTCACCACTTCCAGATCCTGACGACCAACGGAAAACCGTTGAAGAACAACACCTGGAAGTAGCCGTTCTTCGCTCGTTTCGAGTTCTTCGCGTTCAGGGTCGACCCAGGACCCTGCCGTCTGCTTGATCCACTGAGTGAGTTTGGCGATGTGATCTACCGTGACTCTTTGTTTGAGGTTGGCCCGAGGATCGCATCGTCGGTTACCAGTTGGCGACCTGGTAGTCCTTGAGGAACTGGCCCCATTGGTGTTCGCCGGTCAGGAAACCGTTGAAGATCGGGTCGCAGATCCGGGCCGCGGCGTCGATCTGGTCCAGCGGCGGATGAAAACCGAGTTCCTCGGTCTTTCGTCGAGCGATCTCGGCAGGGTCCTCATCGGTGATCCAGCCGGTGTCGACGCTGTTCATGTGGATGCCGTCTCGTGCGTAGTCCTGTGCCGAGGTCCGGGTCAGCATGTTGAGTGCGGCCTTGGCCATGTTGGTGTGCGGGTGCTTGTCGGTCTTGTACGCCCGGTAAAATACACCCTCCATGGCCGAGACGTTGACGATGTGCTTGTCGCGGGTCGAGACTCGTAGCATGAGTGGCTTGAGACGCGAATTGAGCAGGAATGGGGCGATCGAATTGACGAGCTGGACCTCGAGCAGTTCGACCGTCGAAACCTCCGCCAGCCGCAATCTCCAACTGTTGATCTCACGCAGGTCGACCTGCTGAAGGTCGCCGTCCAGTTCGCCGGAAGGAAACAGTTCCTGGCCCGTCTCGGCGTCTTCGGGAACCAGTGGGATCTGCGACAACTCGGCCGCCCGCTGAATCCCTGCCAGGCTGCTGTCGACCTGCTCGGGCAGCGCAACCGCGTCCTGCTGCGGCTGCGGATTCTGTTCCAGCAGCGATTCGTAAGACTCGAGCAAGCCGCGGGCCCGATCCGGGAGCGCATGGACCAGCTTCCGTTCGTCGGCCATCAGGTGAGCATAGAACCCCGGCGGACGCCGGACCGTCTGGCAGGCATTGTTGATCAGGAAGTCGAGTCGCGGCAGGGCCTGGCACAGATGTTCGGCAAATGCCTCGACACTGGGCGTGTGCCGAAGATCGAGGCCGTGGATCTGCAGCCGATCGGTCCAGTCGGCTGAGTCCTCTTCGCAGGTGAACCGCTTGGCGGCATCGCGTGGAAAACGAGTCGTGACCACGACGTGGCATCCGGCTCGCAGCAGCTTCAACGCGGCATGAAAGCCGATCTTGACCCGGCCACCGGTCAGCACCGCATACCGTCCCTTCAGGTCGACACTGCGTTGTCGCCGCTCCCAGTTGAATTCGGCACAGTCGGGACACAACGCG
>CAUZJR010000497.1:0-3991 GCA_963580005.1 Planctomycetota bacterium | reverse complement strand
CGACCGTTTCGTGACGCCGGTAGCACTCCTCGACACCCGCCGCGTCAAATGTCTCGAGCATCCCGAACTTGTCGTCGCGGGCGTAGCGGTAGTAGATCGTCCGCCGCACACCGCTCTCGGCCGCGGCACTCGGCAAGACCATTCCACCGACCTGGGCATCGAGTTTCCCCGAGAGGGCCAGCAGGCTGTCCCGCAGCACCTCGCCTTCCATCTGTCTGAGAGCCACCCGGCGATAGAGCCGGTTGTCGGGGTCGCTGACCTCGGTCGGATCGCTGGCGTCGATCTTCGACTCGCGGCCATAGGCTCGCGAGGTCGTGATCACCCGGTGCAGGTCCTTCATGCTCCATCCGCCGTCGCGGAACGAGGTGGCGAGGTGGTCGAGCAGTTCGAGGTGATCGGGTCGAGCGGTCCGGGTGCCGAAGTCGAACATCGAATCGACCAGCGGCTGCCCGAAGTGGCGGGTCCAGATGTGATTGACCGCGACCCGGGCGGCCAGCGGGTTGCTGGGTCCGGTGATCCAGCGGGCCAGGGCGCTCCGCCGCCCGGACGATTGCCTGGGGTACTGCTTTCCAAGCTGCTTGTAGCTTGAGCCGGGCCGGGCGTCGCGTTTCTGCTTCAGAGTCTTACGGGCCTGCTCGACGTTCTTCCTGAGCATCGCGGTTTTCTTGTCCTGCTTGTCCTTCTTGCCCTCCTTGTCGGCCTCGTCGCCGGCCCCGGCCCCGGCCGCCAGGGCGTCTTCGGCTTGTTTCAAGGCCAGCTCGGCGGCGGCAATCTCGTGCCGCTGCTGGTCGGCGGCAGCGCGGGTTGCCAGTGACTTCGCGTCGGCCTTGTCGAGCCCCAGGCGGGCCCGCTCGGCGGCCACACGCGATTTCAGTGAGTTGGCCTCGAGCTTCAGGACCTCGAGGGACTTCGCCTTCAGCAGCACTCGCTTTTTCTCGGCACTGATCGATTTCAACAGGTCGGCACGAGTCAACTCGCCACCGGGCGGCTTCGAGAGCTTGCCCGAGGCGAGGTCGGAATACAGCGGTGCGGCGGGATCGAGTGCGTTGAAGGAGAAGGCGAAGAAATCGACGGTGGCCAGGTAGGTCGAAACCGCCAGCCGGCCGCCGCGCCGAGGGATGGGCAAGCGGGCGGCCAGGCGGAATTGGCCATTGACCCAGGCGTTCACCTGTCGGTCACGAACCGCAATCGTCAACTCGTAGGTCTCACCATTCTTGACCTCCTGCTTGCCGCGGCCCGGGTAGCTGTCCTTGCCCTCGAACTGCTGGTACACCGCGATCTGCTGGCCGCTGGGGCTGAGGTAGACGTTGAACAGGCCGGGGTCACCGATGTCGAAACAGAGCCCGATCGAACGGGTCGTCCCGCCGGTGATGCGGAACTTCGCGGTGGCCACGAAATCGCGTGGAGGCAACTGCAGGCACTCGTAACGGGACTGTGTTTCGGTGGTGTTCTGGTTGTGCAGGTGACCGTCGGTGATCGTCCAACGGGTCCCGATCTGCTGCCAGGCCCTGGCACGGGGCTTGGTGAAGTCGTCGGTGAACAGTCCTGCCGGGGCCGGCTTGTCGGTGCCGATGGTTTTGAGACGAGCCATCAGGCTCTTGAGCTGGCCCGTTGAGATGCCGATCAGCTTGCGAGCCGATTCGGCACGCCCGGCGATCGCCCGCTGCTGACTCTCGACCACCAGCGGATCCAGGCCGGGGTACCAGGCCTGCGGCGGGAGATCGATGGGTTTTGCCGAGCGGGGCAGCGATCCGAACAGCTCGGGGATCACCGGTGAGATGGTGCGGTCGGTGTCGGCGTTCTTCTCGTCACCCCGGATGAAGAACAACGTCGGTGCGTCGAGCTTGGCGTCGTAGACGCGAGAGACGGCCGGTGCGTCGGGCGAGGTGTTGGGTGTGAGTGAATCGAGGCGGACCTGGTAGGGCTCGAAGAAGGCCCGCCACGAGTAGTACTCGTCCTGGCTCAACGGGTCGTACTTGTGGTCGTGGCACCGGCAACAGTTGAGCGTCAGGCCCATGAAGGCCTTGGCGGTGTGCTCGACCACGTCGTCGAGCCAGTAGTTGCGGTTGAAGAGATTGAAGTTGCGGGTCAGGAACCCGGTGGCCCGCAGCCGCTTGATGTCGGTCGGAGCCAGTTCGTCGGCGGCGAGCATGTCGAGCACCATGCGGTCGTAGCCAAGGTCCTTGTTGAGCGATTCGACGATCCACTCGCGCCAGCGCCAGACGCTCTTCTGGCTGTACCGCACCTCCTTGCCGAGCCCGAACCAGTCGGTGTACCTCCAGATGTCCATCCAGTGCCGGCCCCAGCGTTCGCCGTGGTGAGGGCTCCCCAGCAGCCGATCGACGGTCCTGGCGTGAGCATCGGGTGCGGTGCTGGCGAGGAATTCGCGGAGCTGTTTGCGGGTGGGGGGCAGGCCGACCAGGTCGAGCGAGACTCGACGCAGCAGGTGCTGGGGGCTGGCGGGTGGTCGAGGCGTGATGCCCTTTTGCTTGTGCAGAGCGTCGAAGTAGAGGTCGATCGGGTTGCCTCCGGCGGCCAGCCGAGGCGATGTCCGAGGCGTCTTCCAGGCCCAGTGATCCTCGGGACTCGCCGCGATCGTCTCGTTGGGCGGAACAATCGCACCGGCAACGACCCAGGCCCGGATCAGCGAGATGTCACGTGGCGAGAGCGGTTTCGCCTCGGCGGGCATTCTCTGGTCAGGGTCCGTGGAGGTGATCCGCGAGAGCAGCAGGCTGGCGGCCGGTTTTCCCGCCACCACCGCCCTGCCCGACTCGCCCCCCTTGTGGATCAGAGTGGCTGCATCGAGTCTGAGGTTGGCCTTGTGAGTTCGGGGCCCGTGGCAGGCGACACAGTGCTTGACCAGGATCGGTCGCACGTCGCGACGGAAGTCGACATCGGCCCCACGAACCTCCGGCATGATCACCAGGACCAGCAGGACCGGGATGGCCGCGAGCAGAAGTCGACTGGGAAAGCGGGTCATGAGGGGCTGCGATGGAACTGGGAGGCAGACAAGGTGAGTTTAGCAGATCGGGCAGGTCGATAATGGCTGTCGCATGCAGCGATTCCTTTTGAGAGGAATTACGGATACGATCGCGCCATCGAGCCCTTTGCGGCCTGATTCCGGGACCGGGAGACCGAGACGGTGGACGTGTTTTTTGCCGAGATGATCGGGACCGCGCTGTTGATCCTGCTGGGCAACGGGGTGGTGGCCAACGTGGCCTTGAAAGAGACCAAGGGTCACAACTCGGGTTGGATCGTGATCTGTGCCGGCTGGGGCTTTGCGGTGTTTGTCGCGGTGGCCAGCGTGGCCGACATCAGCGGCGCGCATCTCAACCCGGCCGTAACCGTGGGGCTGGCGGCCGCCGGCAAGACGGCCTGGTCGACGGTGCCCTCTTACGTCCTGGCCCAGATGACCGGCGCCCTGCTGGGCGCGTCGCTGGTCTACCTGTTTTACCGGCCGCACTACCATGTCACCGACGATGCCGACGCCAAGCTGGCGACGTTCTGTACCGGACCGGCCATCCGCAGTCTGCCGTCGAATTTCCTGTGCGAGGTGCTGGCGACCGCGGTGCTGGTGCTGGCGGTACTGATGCATGCACCGGCCCGGATCTTCACGATCGATGGTCGACAGGCGGTGGATACGATCGGGCTGGGTTCGATCGGGGCCATCGAGGTCGGACTGGTGGTGTTTGCCATCGGGCTCTCGCTGGGAGGCACGACCGGTTACGCGATCAACCCCGCCAGAGATCTCGGGCCCCGGATCGCTCATTTCCTGCTGCCGGTCCCCGGCAAACGCGACAGCGACTGGAGCTACGCCGCCATCCCGGTCATCGGCCCTCTGCTTGGGGCCCTGCTGGCGGTCGGGGTGTCCCGGCTACTCGGGCTGGGCAGTGACGCGATCAACGGCGGTTAGCTTCGAGTCGGCTCGTACCTGGTAATGCCGCAGCCGCCCGGTACCGGTCTTGATCGCCACGGTGGCCACGTAGCCGCC
>CAUZJR010000496.1:0-3992 GCA_963580005.1 Planctomycetota bacterium | reverse complement strand
CGCTCGAACGCGTCGGCGGGGACCGGAATGCACTGTCGGCCGATCGCTTCGACCTCTGCAACGGTCGTGTCCAGGTCGGGGCTGCCCGGTCGGTCGTTGACCACCAGGTCGGCGCCTCGGCCGGCCAACTGCAGGGCACATCCCTTACCGATCCCTCGTCCGGCACCGGTCACCAGTGCCCATTTTCCACTGAGGTCCATCATCGTGTCTCCGTTCTCGTGTCGATATTCGCCACTCGGGGGCGGTACAGCTTACAATGCGGCTTCCACAGGATCGAACAAGGTGACGCGAGAGGTGTAAACATGATTCGGTCGTCGAGCGAGTTGGCCGAGCGGTTTTGTGTGCCGTGGTTGTGGTTTCGGTTGCTGGTGCTGCTGTTACTGGCCTGCGAACCCTGCATTGGGGCCGAAACGGACGTGATCAGGCTGAAGAACCGCCGCGCGGTGCTGGGCGTGACACTGGCCGGAGGCGGGATCGTCGAGTTCCGCCTCAGCAGCAGCCCACTCAACCCGTTGAACTGGACGATTCACGGCCTGGAACCCGTTGAAGCGGACAAGCCGTACCTGCGTGGCCATTTTCTGTGCCTGGATCGCTGGGGGGCTCCCTCGCAGGCCGAAGCCCAACGTGGTGTGCCGTTTCATGGCGAGGCACCTCGAATCAACTGGCAGCTGACACGTGCTCCGAAGGCCGACGACGAGTACCCGCACTTGCAGATGGGCTGCAAGATGCCCTTGGCAGGCCTGTCGGTGGTTCGCCGCATCGCGCTCTCTCGCCGCACTAGCGTGGCGTGGGTGCACGAGGAGGTGACTAACACGAGGAAGCTGGGCCGGATCTACAACATGGTCCAGCACCCCTCGATCGCCGCACCGTTCCTCGATGAGACGACCCTGGTGGATTCGAACGCGACGCTGGGATTTTCTCAGGAAGGCGAGGTTCCAGCCGGGTCCGGGTCGGCCAGCAGTTGGCCGAGAATGGTGATCCAGGAGCAGGCGGTTGATCTGCGGCAGTTTCGATCCAACGAGTCGGACGGGGCGGCGCACGACGTGTCGTCGTTCGTGTTCGACAGCAAGACCGAAGTCGGCTGGGTGACGGCGGTCAATCCGAAGGCCGAATTGTTGCTGGGCTACACATGGCAGACGAAGGACTATCCGTGGCTGAATATCTGGCGTCACCGTGAAAACGGGCGAGTGAAGTCGCGCGGCCTCGAGTTTGGGACGACCGGACTGCACCAGCCCTTTGGAATCCTCGTGGGCCGCGGACGGATATTCAATCGACCTCTCTTCAGCTTCATTGATGCCGGCGCGTCGGTCAGTCGGGACTACATGATGTTCGTGGCGGCGGTGCCCAGGGGCTATGCGGGCGTTGCTCGGATCGTGGTCGACAAGAAGCAGAGCCAGCTTGTGCTCTTCGAGCGGGCTCCCGGCAAGCGTCGGATCGTGCTGCCGTTTGATCTGCCCGTGCCGCCGCCGACCAAGTGACTCGGTCGGGTCAGTCCATCGCGAGTGGCAGCGGGTGCGATGTGAGTCTCTGGATGCCGTCTGCGGTGACGCGGTAGTTCTGTTCGAGCCGGATTCCAGCCTTCAATTCCGGTCCGTACAGTCCCGGTTCAGCCGTAAACACGTCGCCTTCCTGGAACGAGTCGTCCCAGTTGGGGTTCAGGTGCGGACCCTCGTGGGGGAACAGCCCGAAGGCGTGACCGAGGTGGTGAAAGAACGCTCCAGGTCGGTACTCGTCGAGCATCTCCTGGGCCGATTGAAACAGCTCCTGGCAGCGGACTCCGGGCTTCACCGTCTGCTCGACCATATCCAGTGTGGCGACAATCTTCTGCCAGGCCTGCAGTTGCTGATCGGTGGGATGTCCGTCGACGGCGATCGTTCGGCAGTTGTCGGCAAAGTAGCCTCGGTAGGCGGGTCCGAGGTCCAGCACGAACAACTCCCCTGCCCCGGCCGGTCGCGGCCTGGGTGGTCCACCGGGCGAATTTGCCTGGTAGTCGTTGCCGATGGCGGTCAGCGGTTCTCCGGCGATTTCGACTGCGGCGGCGTGCAGCTGGTTGAACACCTCGAGTTCGGTGATCCCCGGCTCGATGATCTCTCGCGCCCTCTGGTACATCGCCTCGGTGCAGTCGATGGCCCGGCCGATCATCGCCAGTTCGTCGGGGTCCTTGTTGCGGCGGAGTTGCCAGAGGTCGGATTCGAGGTCGACCAGTTCGGCCTGTTCGCCAACGACTTGGTCAAAGTGCGGGCCACAGGTAGAGAATTCGACTCCGATCCGCCCCTCGACCGGCCTGCCCTTCAGGGCCGCGGCGAGCACGCTGGCGGATTCTCGAGGCTGTTCTTGTCTGAGCGTCGCGTGCCACTGGGCCTCGAAGGTGACGATGTCGTCAGCTGCCACGTCGTCGGGGACCGAGTTGGGCGTGGCCAGCGTGCAGTGTCCGTCTGCGTCAATCGAGACGGCGGACTTGAGCAGGATGTGGGGGGCTCGGAACCCGGTCAGGTACTGGACATGTTCGGGCTGGACGAGCACGGCGCGTTGGAGATCGCGTTCTGCCAGCACGGCCCCGAGCCGCTGCTGTCGTTTTCGACACAGCGCCGGGTCGAGTCTCAGGCCGGCAGACCCGTCGGTCACACCAGTTCCTTGATCAGGTCTCGACGCTCCAGCAGGTGGCGTGGCCGTCCGCTGAAGTCGTTGAAGGTGATTCCCGGGTCGATGCCCAGGTGGCGGTAGATCATGGCCAGGACATTTTCGGGTCGATAGGCGTTGGCCGCGGGGACTTCACCCTTGGAGTTGGACGCACCGAGTACGCCCGTCTGCAGGCCACCTCCGGCCAGCATCACGCTCATGACAGAACCCCAGTGGTCTCGACCGGCGTTCTTGTTGACTCGCGGTGTCCGTCCGAACTCGCCCAACGAAACAACCAGCACGTCGTCGGCGAGACCCCGCTCGTAGAGATCGCTTACCAGTGCGGCGGCGCCCTGGTCGTAGTTGGGGGCCTTCTTTTTCAGGCGGTCGGCGATCTTGGTGTGATCATCCCAGCCGGTGACCCGGACGGTGACGCAGGTGACGCCGTGTTCGACGAGTCGCCGTGCCAGCAGCAGTCCCTGCCCGCTGCTGTTTCGTCCGTAGGCGTCTCGAACCGCAGCGGGCTCGGCCTCGATGTCGAATGCCACTCGTGCCGCATCGCCTGTAATCAGGTCAAACGCCTGGTAGGTGAAGTCGTCGACGGCGGTCGCGGCCCCCTGGAGGTCGGCGAGGCTTCGCTGGGCGTCGAGTGCTCCCAGCAGCGTGCGGCGGTCGCCGAGTCTCGTGAGGTTGAGCGACTTGTTGAGCGCGAGGTTCTGGACCTTGAAGCCCTTAGACGACGGGTCGGTGATGGTTTCAAACGGGTTGTAACTCTTGCCCAGGTGAGCGGGTCCGCCGTTTCGCATTTTGCGGGGTACAGCGACGTAGGGGGGCAGCGTGGCGACGTTGGGTCCGCGGAGCTTGGCAACCACGCAGCCGAAAGCGGGCATCTGGTTGATGCCTCCCTTGGGGCCTCGCTTGTAGTACCCCGTCTGCGTCAGGTGGCTCGAGGGGTCGTGGCTGTTGCTGGGGTGGTGAATCGAGCGGACGACGGCCAGCTTGTCGGCGATCCCGGCCTGTCGCGGCATCCACTCGCTGAAGTGGACACCCGGCACGTTGGTCTGGGCGACACCGAAGGCTCCGCGGTATTCCTTCGGAGCATTCGGCTTGGGGTCGTAGGTTTCGAACTGGGTCGGGCCACCGGCGAGCTCGATGAAGATGACCGAGGTCTTCCTGGCGGTCGAGATCGGCTGGGCTTCTCGTGCACGCAGGACCTGGTCGAGTCCGATGCCGACCCCGAGTGAGGCGGTCATGCCGAGGGCACCGACCTGCAGGGCGCTGCGCCGGCTGATGCCGTCGCAAAACGTCTCGGAGTGTCCATGGAGGGTCAACATACGAGTGTCCTTGTCGCCAAGGGGGTGGCGGGAGGCGGG
>CAUZJR010000495.1:0-4005 GCA_963580005.1 Planctomycetota bacterium | reverse complement strand
CAACACTACCTGGTCGACATCATCGGAGGCGTGGCAGTGGCAATTGGAGCGGTCTACGTGAGCGAGCGTGTTCACCGCTCTCGTGGCGGAGTTCCGCGGACAGCCGAGGGACCGGCCTGAAGCGGTTCGAGTCCCGTCTTCGCGACAGGCTTGGCAACGTCACCGGGCGGCAGGTTGCCTGAGGCAGTACAACGACTCCTGTCGTTTGTCTCCGACCATGTCGGCGACACGCAGGAAGACTTCGCCGCCGCAGATCGTCGGGGAGGCGAAGACAATCGTGCCCAGCTGGTTCTTCGAGACCTGCTCGAGTCCCTTCGGCGTGGCCCTACCTCGCAAGGCGTCGCAACCGAAAATGACCAATCCCACCAAACCTGCAGATTGCAAGGCTTTGCGTGAGAGTGCGGCCCGGTGCGAGGGGGCGGTTTCTGGCTCAGTGGTCCCTACTGGATTTCAACCCGGTGACGTAACCCGGCCAAATCAACGGACTTACGTCAAACGCCGAATCGGCGCGCTGCAGAATGCGCTGCAGTTGGTGACGATTTGCCGCCAATCGACCCCGATCTGGCTCAGGTGATAGAGGCTTGGCACTCGCTACCGCCGGACACCCGCACGGCGATCCTGGCAATCGTCGAGGCCGCTCAGGGGCGGTAACCGCCAGATTCAAACCACGCCTCCCGGCGTCGGGCGGGGGGGGGAGATTGTGCAATTCAAGGAATAGAAATCCCTCGTGCCTCCTGAGGCTCTCTGCGGCCGCGTCCGACAGGCTCGTTAGGCCGTCGAGGAACCTGTCGGCGTCGGAATTGCTTCTGTGAACAACTGATCGGTGGAATCAGTGGCGTGAGCGGAATTTCCAGGAGAATGGGTGGACCGGATCACCAAACGAGAGATGATTGGTCATGCAACCACGGATTCACTGAAAGACAAGCATGATCCTGCATGTCGACATGGACGCCTTCTACGCATCCGTTGAAGAACGTGAACGTCCAGAATTGCGAGGTCAACCAGTCATTGTTGGTGGGACGCCGGAGGGACGAGGAGTGGTTGCGGCGGCCAACTACCTGGCTCGAAGGGATGGCGTCCACAGCGCGATGCCGGCGTCGCGGGCGAAGAAGCTGTGCCCCAAGGCCGTTTTTCTTCCATCACGGCTGGATCACTATGCGAAGGTGTCTCGAAAGATCCGAGAGATCTTTCAACGGTACACACCGCTGGTCGAACCACTGTCGCTGGACGAGGCATTCCTGGATGTGACAGGCAGCGAGATGTTGTTTGGATCGGCGGTTGAGATTGGCCGTCAGATAAAACAGGCGATTTCCGAGGAATTGCAACTTGTGGCCTCGGTCGGCGTCGCGACGACAAAGTTCGTGGCCAAGGTGGCAAGCGACCTGGAAAAACCAGATGGGTTCGTGGTCGTTGAACCGGGTCAAGACCAGCAGTTTCTCGACCCCCTGCCGGTCGGAAGGATCTGGGGCGTCGGTCGCGTGACGGGACAGGTCTTCGAGCGACTCGGGGTGCGGACGATTCGCGACCTTCGTGGTTTGCCGCAGGAAACGCTGCGACAGCAATTTGGCGATCACGGTCGGCATCTCTGGGAATTGGCACACGGCATTGACGATCGGAGTGTGACCCCGGATCGCGAGGCAAAATCGATATCCCACGAGACGACTTTCTCCGAGGACATCGAAGATCCGGACGTGCTTCGCGGATGGATCCTGGAATTGACCGAGCAGGTTGTTCGGCGACTACGCCGCCACAAGTTGCTCGGTCGTACCGTGCAGTTGAAGGTCCGTTTCTGCGACTTCCGAACAATCACACGATCGACGACCTTGCCGCGTCCAACCAACGTGACCCAGGAAATCTGGAGGGCGACCGAAGAGATGTTTTCGAACCGCCTGCCGGCCAACCACCAGGCTGTCCGGTTGCTGGGCGTGGGGATCAGTGGTCTGGACAATCCAGATCACATTCAGCGTTCTCTTTTCGGTGACGAAGATCATGCGGCTCAAACCAACCTGGACCATGCGGCGGATCAGATCCGTGACAAGTTTGGCTCGACATCCATCGGTCGGGCGAGTGGCCTGCTTCATTCAGTCAGGCAAGTGCCGAAACCCGATCCCGACGACCCGTCACCCGTTCGAGTTGACGAAGAACCAGCAACACGAGACGTGGGTGATTCTCACCCGGAAGTCTCGTGCGAGAATCTCGAGGTTGTCCCGGAAACCAACGTTCACAACAAAAACGCGGATGCTTCCAAGCCCAAGGAATCACACGCGTTAGACAATCTGGTGCAGCCAGAGGCGCCGCCTAAATTCGAACCCGGGATGGCAGATTTGCAATCCGACGTAGACCCTCATAGCCCTACGGATGACCTGCGATAGCGTGTAAACGCCGGGTTTGAGAGTGCAGCAAACCCCGAGAAAACACGGTCAGAGTGGGGTTCAGGTAACACTTTATGTAACACCTGGCATTCTCCGCCAGATCCGAACCGACCCCCCACCCCTCTCGGAGTGGGATTCCTTGGTTATCCCGCGTTCACGCTGTGGGGCACCGGGCGTTCAACCCGCCAGATCCAAACCACGGTCCCGCCCCTCGCTCGCGGCGTGACTCCGGTTATCGCGTGTTCGGGCGGAGGCGGCGGTCTACTTGGACGTGTCCAGCGAGGAGATGTCCCAGACCTTCAGCGTATTGTCCTTGCTACCGCTGACGATCCGCTTCCCGTCGGGGCTGAAACTCACGCTGGTGACACCGCTTGAGTGCCCCTTGAGAGTGAGCGTCCCCCGGCCTTCAACAGATTTATTCGCCGCGGCTTTCTGCTCGGCATCATCAGAAGTCAGGCGGATGCGAGGCCAGAGGCGTCGTGGCGAGGAGGTGTCGAACGACTTCACCGAGCAGGAACGGACCGACATGATGTAGCCGACCGCTCGGGCGACAGGCCGATCGCCTCTCGAAATCCACCAGACCCCTAGTGCCTGTAGATCTTGTGCTGCGGTCGACCCGAGAGGATTTGTTCCTTGCCCCAGTTCGTCACATCACGAAAGGCATCGCTGCGAATGAAGTCGGTGAACGCCTGTTCGTCGGACCATTCGCTGGTGATCAGGTACGAGGCGTCGTCGCCGACATCCTTCCACAGCGTCGAGCTGCTATGCCCCTCGGCCGCTCGCAGGCTGTCGATCACAGCTGCGAACTTGTCTTCAAAGTCCTGCTGCTTCCCCTCGATGACGTGGTAGTTCATCCCAACAGTGATCATCCTGCCTACTCTCCTGACCTGTACGGTGAAACCCCAACGGCCAACCCCGTCGGTTGACTCGGAAACTCAATCAACAGCCGACCAGCCTGACAAGAACTCCAAGACACAGCCACGGCTACTTCGACTTGGTCAGAGAGTGAACATCCCACACCTCCAACGACCCCTCACGCGCACAAGCCAGCCGCTGCCCGCCGGGGCTGAAACTCACGCTGAGGACCCAATCTGAGTGTCCCTCGAGTGTGAGCGGTTCCCGGCCTTCAACGGATTTCTTCGCGGCGGCTTTCTGCTCGGCAGCAGCTTGAACAGGTAACTCGTCAGCCTTCGTCTTTGGCGCACCTGCCGCCGCGTTCTCGGCCTTCTTGCGGCTGATCGCGATCTTGCTCTTCTTCAGGTACCGGCAGGTGCCACGGTGGTACTTCTTGCCGGTCTTGGTGATGTAGACGGTGTCCTTGACCAGATCCTTCGGCGCGGGCGGTGCAGCCACGGTGGACGAGGAGACCGTTGTCTCCAGGGAAGTGCCCTGGGCATCCGGCGCGGCCAGTAGCAGGCCGAGGGCAAGGAGGGACAGGACGAGGAGTCGTGAGAGGTGCATGGGGTGTCTCCTGGCGGATGCTGGTTATTTGGCAGACAAGTCGCGGCTCAACTTTGACCTTACCCCCTCCCGTTGTACCAGTGGAAATGAGAGGATCACCCGGATCTGAGTGATCCGGAAAGGAGATTCTCGAGATTTCCAGAAAACGTCACAGCGTGGACCAGATCATCGG
>CAUZJR010000494.1:0-4021 GCA_963580005.1 Planctomycetota bacterium | reverse complement strand
GCCTTTTTGCACTCGATGACCGCCGACAGCCCGATCCACGGCTCGGCGATGCTGATGATGAACTCGGGCAAGATCGTCTCGGGCAGCCCCTGCCTGGGCTCGTGGGTCAACTACGGACTGGGGACCCAGAACGAAAATCTGCCCGGCTTCGTGGTGATGCTTGATCCCCGGGGCGGACCGATCAGTGGAGCCAAGAACTGGTCGGCCGGTTACATGCCTGCCAGCTTCCAGGCCACGATCATGCGATCACAGGGGTCGCCGATTCTCAACCTGAAGCGACCCGGTGATCTCAGCCAGTCGATGCAGCGTCGGCTGCTGGATTCGCTGCGAGCCTACAACAACGAGCACCTGGTGCGTCGGGTCGACAACAGCGACCTGGCCGCCCGGATTGCCAGCTACGAACTGGCCTACAAGATGCAGTCGGCGGCCCCCGAGGCGACAGACCTGGCGTCGGAGACCAAACAGACCCAGTCCGACTACGGCCTGGACCGTAAGGAAAGTTCCTACTTCGGTCGCCAGTGCCTGATGGCACGTCGACTGGTCGAACGAGGCGTCCGTTTCATCCAGGTCTACTCTGGTGGCAACCACAACGACTCCAACTGGGACGCTCATGGCGACCTGAAACGCAACCACGACATGCACGCCCTGGAAACCGACAAGCCGATCGCCGGGTTGATCAACGACCTGAAGCAGCGAGGTCTGTTCGAGAAGACCCTGATTGTCTGGGGCGGTGAATTCGGGCGTCAGCCGACGGCCGAGTATGCCAAGGGGACCGGCCGCGACCACAACTCATACGGGTTCACCATGTGGATGGCCGGTGGCGGCATCACCGGTGGCGTCAACGTGGGCAAGACCGACGAGCTGGGCAGCGCGGCGGTCGAGAATCGGTTCCATGTCCGCAACCTGCACGCCACAGTGCTCGATCGCATGGGATTCGATCCGAACCGCCTGAGCTACTTCTTCAACGGGCTCGATCAGAAGCTGGTCGGTGTTGAAGGAGCCGAACCGATCCGCGAGATCATGGCGTAACGTCAGTCCCCGAGAGCACTCTCATGCCTCCCCGGCTCCTTTCCGTCCTGCTGTGCGCCTGGTGTGCCACGGCGACAGCCGCCCCGCGTCCCAACATCATCGTGATCCTCTCGGATGACATGGGGTATTCCGACATCGGCTGCTACGGCAGCGAGGTCGCCACTCCGACTCTCGATCGGCTGGCGGCGGGTGGCCTGAGATTCACTCAGTTCTATAACACCGGCCGCTGTTGCCCGACGCGGGCCAGCCTGATGACCGGGCTGTATCCTCACCAGGCCGGAATCGGCCACATGATGAACGACCGGGGCCATCCCGGCTACCGGGGCGATCTGAACGCTCACTGCGTGACGATTGCCCAGGTGATGGGCACCGCCGGCTATCGCTGCTACATGGCGGGCAAGTGGCACATCACCAAGACGGTGCGTCCGGCCAACGAAGCGGGCAAGCACAACTGGCCCCGGCAGCGTGGCTTCGACCGCTTCTACGGCACGATCCATGGTGCCGGCAGCTTCTTCGACCCCAACTCGCTGACTCGAGACAACACGTTGATTGCTCCCTCGGGACCGAATTACTACTACACCGACGCGATCAGCGACAATGCGGCGAAGTACATCACCGAGCACGATCGCGACAAGCCGTTCTTCATGTATGTCGCCTACACGGCCGCTCACTGGCCAATGCACGCCAAGCCGTCGGACATTGCCAAGTACAAGGGGCGGTACGACGAGGGGTGGGACAGGTTGCGTGACGAGCGGTTTGAGCGGATGAGGAAGATGGGCCTGCTCGACCGGGTCTGGCCGCTCTCGCCCAACGTCCAGGACTGGTCCCAGGCCAGGAACAAGCCGTGGCAGCGGGCTCGCATGGAGGTCTACTCGGCCATGATCGACTCGATGGACCAGGGTATCTCGCGGATCGTCACGGCCCTGAAGAAGACCGACCAGTTTGACAACACGCTGGTGCTGTTCCTGCAGGACAACGGGGGTTGCCAGGAGGAGTTTGGGAGCCGGGGTGCTGTGCGACCCAAGAACCTGGCCCGGCGGCCGGCGATGAAGCCCGGTGAGCTGCAGTACTCGATGGTCCCGAAAATCACCCGCGACGGGCGGCCCCTGAGGCAGGGACTGGGTGTGATGCCCGGACCGGCTGATACCTATATCGCCTATGGCATCCAGTGGGCCAACGCGTCGAACACTCCCTTCCGCGAGTACAAGCACTTTGTCCACGAGGGAGGTATCTCGACACCACTGATCGCTCATTGGCCCAGCGGGATCAGCGATCGCGGGAAGTTCCGCCATGAACCGGGACACCTGGTCGACATCATGGCCACCTGTGTCGAGTTGGCTGGAGCGCGGTATCCCTTGAAGTGGAACACGAGTTCGGTGCGTCCGATGGAGGGCAAGAGCCTGGTGGGGGTGTTTGCCGGAGACGACTTGCCGGATCGGCCGTTGTACTGGGAGCACGAGGGGAACCGGGCGGTGCGGGTTGGCGACTGGAAGCTGGTCGCCAAGGGTCGCAAGGGTCCGTGGGAGCTGTACAACCTGAAGGCGGACCGCAGCGAGCTGAAGAACCTGGCCCGGTCCAAACCCGCGCGAGCCAGCAAGCTCGAGTCGCTCTGGAATGCGTGGGCGATCCGAGCCAACGTGCTGCCCTGGCCGGGGAAGCGTCGCTAGCAGCCGGTAGAAACACGGAGAGCCGGGCCGCCTGGGGCCTACTTCACGTAGACCGGGTGCGTGGGGTTGCCGCCGGATCTGATGTAGGCGACCAGGTCCAGGACCTCGTCTTTGGTCAGAGTGTTCAGCAGTCCCTCGGGCATCATCGATGTCTTGGACGCAATCACTTCCTCGATCGTGTCCCGCCTCACCGTGGTGAACGTGCCGGGTTCGAGCATGTTGGTCATCACCATGATGTTCTGGCCGCTGAGGTTTGCGACTCGACCGATCACCGTCTTGCCGTTGTCGAGGACAAACATTGAGGCCTGGTACTGATCGGAGACAGTGCGTGAGGGCACGGTCATCGAGTCGAGCATATCCTTGCTGTTGAACCGTCGTCCGGCGGCTGTCAGGTCGGGTCCGACAATGCCTCCCTGGCCACGGAACCGATGGCACTTGAAACAGTTCGCGGCGGCAAACAGCTTGCGGCCTTTCTGGAAGTTCCGGTTCACCAGCGGCTTGGCGAAGGCCGGCAGCAGTTCATCGGTGGTCCACTTGCGGACGAACTTCCGCGGTGTCGCGTCGGGTGCGACCGAGTTGGGCTTGGCGGTGGCCTCGAGCGTCTTGGCCAGAGCCAGTTTTTCAGCCGGGGGCAGCACCGCGATCGCCTCGTTGCGGATATTCCTCAGGAACCCCGCGAACGAATGGCCTCCGCGGGCGGCCGCGGCCGCGTTGAACGACTCGAAGTACACCTTGCGGCCCTCGCGGGTCCAGCCATTGGTCTGCTTCCTCAGCAATAGCGCGTAGTGCAGTCGGTCGTGCTGGGTGCGAGCGGCCTCGAGCAGTTCGAGCGTACGTGGGACGACGCGTGGGGCGTCGAGGTAGATCAGCAGCTGGGCCAATTCGCGGTTCATGTGTGTCGAGGCCGAGGGAAAGAGCGGGTCGATGTGGGCGAGGATCTTCTGCCGCACCTCGCCGCTGGGCCGACCCATCCTGAGACCTGCCAGGCCGTAGGCTCGGAGCAACCCCAGCCGTTGGGGTTCTTCGAGCGAGGCGATCTTGATCCGCGACAGTGAGGCAACGAGTTGCGGCTGCAGTGTCTTGTCGCCATGCCGTGCCAGGGCGATGGCCGATTCGATCTGTGCCCGCGGCTGCGATTCCGCAAGTGCCCGCCTGGCCCAGCGGTCCACCGGCTGGTGCTCGACCGCCACGCGGGCGGCGAAGCGGATGTGGCGATCGGGGTTCGAGAGGTGAGGCCACAGCGATTCACTGACTCCAACGGGCCCGGGTCGGTGCATCGCTTCGAGTTGCCGACGAAGGGTCCGCTGGGCGGCTCCGTCGGAGTT
>CAUZJR010000493.1:0-4030 GCA_963580005.1 Planctomycetota bacterium | reverse complement strand
CGGGGTCGACTGCGACAGGCCCGCCGGGTCGCTCTGCGGGATGCCCATGGCCAGACGATCCCGGTCCAGGCCGAGGTGCTGTCTCGCTGGCCTGACGGCAGTGTGCGATGGCTGCTGCTCGACTTCCAGGTCGACCTCAAGCCCCGGGCGGCCAGGCAACTGGTCCTGTCATACGGACCGGATGTTCAACAGGCCCCGCCCGCAGGCCCTCCCTTGGTGATCACTCTCGCCTCTCTCAAAAACCGTGTCGTCCCGGTCCTCCGCACCGGTCCCCTGCAGATCATCCTATCGGCAGACCGATTCCGCCTGTTGGACCACCTGTCCCTGGACCAGGACGGAGACGGCCGATTCTCGGCGGATGAACGTATCACGGACGATCGAGACACCGGGCTGGTGCTGACCGGTCCGGATGGTCGCCAATTCCGCGCGGACCTGTCACTGGCCACCTGGGAGGTGGAACAACATGGTCCACTCAGAGCGTGCATCCGCATCGAGGGTCGGCACGCCCTCGCGGACAGCGACCAGACCCTGTTCCGTTACATCCTCCGTCTGCACGTGTTTCGAGGCCGGCCCTTTTTCCGGCTGGAATACACCTTCGTCAACGACGACCAGAAATCGTTGATGTCGCGGTTTCACGCGATCGAACTCAGATGCTCGACCACCGGCACAGCAGGCCAGATGTTTCTCAACGGCGTGCCGGGCCCCCCTGGCCGTGTCGAGCAGGTAGACGACCTGCACCACCTGGTCCGTGGCCAGAAACACCCCGGACATGCCAGGGGCTGGGCCGCCGTCAGTGGCACAGCCGGAGGATTGGCATTGGGCCTCCGGGAGGCTTGGCAAAACTGGCCCAAGAGTTTCTCCGTCGAACCGGACCACCTCCGGGTCGGACTCTGCCCGGACTTTCCTCGCGGCCGCTACGATGGCCGACCAATCAAGGAAGAGGTCAAGCACTTCTATTACCTCAGGGATGGCGTCTACACGCTCAAGATCGGAGCAGCTCGGACGCACACCGTCTGGGGTTTGGCCTGGGGCCGCGAGTCCGACCCAGCGCCTCAATTGGCCAAGCGACTGGACGCGTTCTTTCTCGCCGCCGAACATCCCCTGTTGGCACAACTGGCTCCCGACGATGTGGTGTCCACGGGAGTCCTGGGTGCCGCACCGCCTGCCGACCCCACTCGGTATTTCGGGTATGACGCCTTCCTGGACACCATGTTCGCCACGCACCTGAAGGGGCAGGTCAGCAATCGCGAGAACGGTCTGCTGAATTTTGGGGATTGGTACCACGAAGAGAAATTCGGCGGCGGCTGGGGAAATCTCGAGTACGACACCGCCCACTGCTTCTTCGTCCAGTATCTTCGCACCGGCGACCGTCGCTACTTTGACCGGGCCCGGCAGGGCGCGGACCACGTGATGGATGTGGACATCCTGCACGCCGTCAATCGTCACATCCGGGGACTCGATCACCACGGACAACCTCAGCCGGGACACATCTGGACACACAGTGTCGGGCACACGGGAGGGTACTACAGGAAGGCACGGCTTGAGGCTCCGCCCTGGTACCAAGAAGGCATGTTGCAGAACCTCGGTCATCTCTGGCTCGGCGGGCTGTTCGACTCGTACTTGCTGACCGGCAACCGTCGCGCCCTGGATGTCGCCCGACTCAGCGCCGACCGTGTGGCCAGTGAGGGGGGACGCTATTCGGACCACATCCGCGAGATCGGCTGGCCGCTGAACCTGCTGATGACAGCCTACGAGGCCACGGGCGACCAGAAATACCTGGAGGCCGCCACACGAACCTGGCACGTCCTGCGTGAACACCTGAACCCCAAGCGAGGTTGGGTTGTGCGACTCGCCTACGGGCACTGCATCATGAAGTCCGAGTCGAAGCGATGTCGCGGCCAGAACTCGTATCTCCTGGCCCTGACTCTCAGCGCGTTGGCGCGTTATCACCGCGTCACAGATGACCCGGAGGTGCTGATGGGACTCACTGCGGGTATCGACCAGATGATCCGCGAGTGCTGGGATCCTCGAACGAAGGCCTTCTGGGGCACCGCCTGCACGCATTACCGGGACGGCAAAAAGGCCAAGACGTACTCGACGGTTCTGCTCGCCGCACTCGCATTCGCCCACGAGATCCGTCTCACGGGAAACGCGCGTCACCGCGAGATCTTCCGGCAGGCCTTCCAATCGGCGATCGAGGCCGGAAAACGCGACCTGGAGACCGGGGCCCCCAATATCCAGGCGGGCTACCAGAGCCGGTCGTTTCATTTCGCCCCGTTCGGCCTTCGGGCGTTGGAAGACACTCCCTGAGAAGCCTCGGGCATCACCCGGAACCGACCATGCCGTTGTCGCGGCCGTGACAACGGATTCGATCGCGCTGGTGGCAGGTCGCCTGATGGGAGTACAATCCTGTCTGCAAACCCACCGGGCATGTGTCTGCCGGTGCTATTTGATCCTGGAGTTCGTTGATGCTGTCGATAACTGAGACCGCTCGTTCCTCGTTGGGACGACGAGAGTGGTTGCGCATCGGCGGGCTCAACACTCTCGGTCTCTCACTGCCAGGATTTCTGGCCGCCCAGGAACAGGACACGGTGGGCAACACGGCCGATCCGACGTTCGGACGGGCCAAGAACGTCATCTACCTGTATCTGGGTGGTGGCCCGCCCCAACACGAGACCTTCGATCCGAAGCCCGACGCACCCGCAGCGGTCCGCGGCGGATTTGGTCCCATTCACACCAACATTCCCGGCATCCAGTTCTCGGAACTGTTGCCGCGGACGGCGCGGATGGCCGACCAACTGGCTGTCTGTCGCGCCATGTCGACCAACGACAACACCCATTCCACTAGCGGGTACTGGGTGCTGACGGGGTACAAGTACCAGGGACCCGACGCCCGGACGATTCGACCCACCGATTGGCCCAACCTGGGGTCGATCGTGAAGATGCTGAAGCCCAGCGAGAAGGTCCCGTTCAGTTTCGTGTGGTTGCCCGAGCCGATCGTGGCCAACCCGGGAGTGCTGATTTCCGGACAGAGCGGTGGGTTCCTGGGTGCGCACGCCAACCCCGAGCGATTCACGTGCGATCCACAGACCCCCGGATTTGAAGTCAAGGAGTTCCAGCTTCCGGCAGATGTCTCACCGCTTCGTCTCTCGGGCCGTTCCTCGCTGCTGGACCAGATCGACGGTCACTTCCGCGACGTGGAGCGTTTTGCCGCCGTACGTGATTTCGACCGTCACCGCCGTGAAGCGTTCGGAATTCTCTCCAACGGGAGAGCCCGTTCGGCATTCTCCATCAAGCAGGAGCCGGCCAAGCTGCGCGACCGATACGGCCGGGGCAAGTGGGGACAGAGCGTGCTGCTGGCCCGGCGGTTGATCGAGGCCGGCGTGCGATTTGTTCACGTGCAGTGGCCGAGAGAGCCCGGCGATCTCAGCTCGAATCGTCCGATGTGGGACACCCATGCCGACAACAACAACCGGGTGAAGAACGTCCTCTGCCCCCAGTTCGATGTCGGTTTCACGGCCCTGATTGAAGATCTCGCCGACCGTGGATTACTGGACGAGACACTGGTCGTGGCGGTGGGCGAATTCGGACGAACCCCGAAGTTTAATCCCGCGGGTGGCCGCGATCACTGGGGCTCGGTGTTCAGTTGCGCACTGGCCGGAGCCGGCATTTCCGGTGGCCAGGTGTACGGATCGAGTGACGCCAATGGCGCGCATCCACACAGCGGACGCGTGCTGCCCCAGGAACTGGCGGCAACCATCTTCCACCTGCTGGGAATCGGGCACAACGCGACATTCCAGGACCTCGCCGATCGCCCACATCATGTCTGCAATGGTCAACCCCTGTACCAACTGCTGGGCAACGCGCCGGCGACAACCCGGCGGCAGGCGGCAACCGGCGTGGTCGGCTCGGTCCCCGACTTCCGTTCGATTCACGCGAAGAAGACGGGCTGAAGACGGGCTGAAGACGGGCTGAAGACGGGCTGAAGACGGGCTGAAGACGGGCTGAAGACGGGCTGAAGACGGGCAAA
>CAUZJR010000492.1:0-4035 GCA_963580005.1 Planctomycetota bacterium | reverse complement strand
GCGAACGGGGTCCTTGGGTGCGGGGCTGATGAGCGCGGAGGCCAGTTGAGGCAACTCGGGTCTTGGCGACGGTGCGGGTGCAGGGGCCTGGCGAGAAGGTGAGTGCCGTGGTGGGGGTGACGGCCGGTTGGTGTCTGCGGTTCGCTTGGGGATGAGCGGTGCCACGGGATCAGGCAGCGTCTGTGCTTGCAGGTGTGGGGCACTCGAGGAGGCTTCCGGTGCCTCCGGCGTGGGGAGCAGTCTCACGGCGGTGCGGCCCGAGCGGGCCACCGCGGCGGGAGGTGAGGTGGTAGTGGGATCCAGCGAGAAGGCGAGGCCATGGGCCAGCGAACTGCCCAGAAGCGTCAGCAGCAGTGGATCACGCAGCAGGGACACGACGGGCCGTGGGTTGGGGTGAACCGGATCGCACCCTTGGGCGGGTGGACAAGTTCAGCCAGTGCGGTTCAGAATGCTCAGTTGTCAGCGGACCAGAATAACACCTCGGCCAAGAGCGTGTCATCCCGAAGCGGGGCGTGTTCTTCCGAGCCTCCTGTTGGTGATCGGTGGATGTGGGGCCAGAACCTAACTGAGTTGTTTGAGCGGGGCGGGCCGGTCATGTGGCCGTTGCTGGCCTGCTCGGTGTTGGCTGTCGCGCTGATTGTAGAACGGGTGATGGTGTACTGGAGCCTGAACGTGGCTTACCGGCCGTTGCTGGAGGACCTCGAGTCTCGAGTCGGTGACGGGTCGCTGGATGTCCTGGTCGGCAGCCTGCAGAACAGTCCTCGTCCCCTGCATCGGGTCGTGGTGGCGTACCTGGGGCATCGGTCGGCCGAGAAATTGTTTCGGGACCAGGTGGTTCTTCGCGAGGCGTCACAGCAGGTGGCGCGATATGACCGACGTCTCAACTGGCTGGGCATCCTGACTCACGCCACACCGCTGCTGGGCCTGTTGGGAACCGTGGCCGGACTGGTCGATGCGTTTCACCAGATCGAGATCAAGGGGGGGCAGGTGCAGCCGGGCGACCTGGCCAGCGGGATCTGGTCGGCCTTGCTGACGACCGTCTGTGGCCTAACGATCGCCCTGCCCTGCCTGGCCGCCTATCACCTGTTGCAGTCGGTGGCCGGCAAGGCTGCTTTGCAGATGCAGTGGATGACGTCTCAGCTGGACGAGTGGCTCGCGGGTGCGGAGGTGCGGCAACCTGCCCCGGCCGCCGCCTCGAACGTAACCCCAGATCCGCAGTCGGCGACCTAGTCGATGGACCAGATATCTCGACAACGTCGCCCGTCGCTGTCGATCGAGCTCAGTCCTCTGATCGACTGCGTCTTCCTGCTGCTGATCTTCTTCATGCTCAGTTCCACGATGCTTGCTCCCGCTGTTGACCTCGACCTGCCCAACGCCGCCCTGGCCGCTGACGTGCGTGCACCGGAGGTCGTGGTGACGGTCGATCGCTCGGGCCGCATGTTTGTCAACGCGGACGAGATCGGGAAGGAGGAGTTGGGCGACCGGTTGAGGCTTCTGCTTTCACGTGCGCGGCGGAAGGTGGTGACTTATCGCGGCGACGCCGGCTCGGATCACGCGACGTTTGTGAAGGTTCTGGAGGCGGCCCAGGCGGCTGGTGCGGATCACGTTGACGTGGCCCACGATGCCGTAGACGCCACCGGCAGGTAGTCCAGGGACTGGCTCTTGAGCCCGTCCCTGGTGTTTTACGCGAGCACCTCGGTGATCGCCTTGCCGTGTCCGTCCTTGGTGGCAAAGAAGGGCCGTTGCTCGACCTCGACGTTGTACCGGGGCGAGATGCCCATGGCGGTCAGGATGGTGGCGTGCAGGTTGGTGATCGGCACCGGGTTGGCGAGGGTCGTGCAGGGGCGTTCCTCGGCCGTCTTGCCGTAGGCAAATCCCTTCTGGACGCCTCCGCCGAACAGCAGCACGCTGCCGGCGCCGGTGAAATGACGGTGCATGCCGTAGAACTTCAGCTCGTCGATCACCGGCGGTTGCTTGACCTGGTCGGGCACACGCTTTTCCGGCCGACCCTCCATGATCACATCGCGGCTGAATTCGCTGGCCAGGACGACCAGGGTTCGGTCGAGCAGGCCACGATGTTCGAGGTCGAGAACCAGTTGCGAGACCGGTCCGTCGATCATCTGTTTCATCGTTCTCAGTCGCGTGTGGCCGTTGTCGTGCGTGTCGAAGCCCAGGAACGGGACATACTCGGTCGTCACCTCGACAAAGCGGGCCCCGGCTTCGACCAGTCGGCGAGCCAGCAGGCAGCCCTGCCCGAAGGGGCCGGTGTTGTAGCGGGCGAAGCTCTTGGCTGGCTCTGCCTTCAGATCAAAGGCGCTGGCGGCGGGTGAATTGAGCAGCCGATAGGAGTTCTCGAGTGATCTCAGCAGGCTCTGCCTCTGAAAATCACTGGCATCCCGGGCCAGTGGCGACGACTGGACCAGGCGTCGGTAGGCCTGGTATCGACGTCGGAACCGCTCGAGGCTCATGCCGGCTGGGGGGCGGACCGTCTGAACGGCCTGCCTGGGATCGGGGACTCGGAACGGGCCGTGTTCGCTGCCGAGGAATCCGGCGGTCTGGAAGGCCTTGAGTTCTTCGGCCTCGCCGTTGCCTTCGTAACGCTGTCCGATGTCGATGAAGGCCGGGACCGCTGGGTTGCGGGGGCCCAGGGCCTGGGCGATCCAGGCGCCCAGGTGAGGCGCGGCGACCGTCAGCGGTGGTTCGTAGCCGGTGTGCCAGTGGTACTGGTGCCTGGAGTGCAGGATCTTGCCGAGATCGCCGGCGATGGCGGTGCGGATCAGCGTGCCACGATCCATCACGGCAGCGGTCTTTTCGAGGCCCTCGGAAAACCGGACGCCGTCGACCGCGGTGGGAATCGACGGAAAGGTGCTCAAGACGTCGTTGGCCGGCAGTCCCTTGCGGAAAGGTGTGTGTCGCTTGGGATCGAAGGTCTCGGTGTGAGCCATCCCACCGGCCATCCAGAGCACGATGCACGAGTCGGCGGTGGCCACCGGTGGCCTGGTGTCCTCGGCGATGGCACGTCGTGGTGCCCCTGCGGCCAGGGCGCCCAGAGCGGCAGTCGAGGCCGACGCCAGCAGGTCGCGGCGGGTCCAGGTGTCGTGGCGGAGGTCGAATCGGTCCATGGTGTTGGTCCGAAGGAGTGATCAGTGGATGAGCTGAAAGTCGGGGTGCATCAGTAGAGTCCAGAGCACGTCCTGGAGACCCTCGGACGTGACCGGGTTTCCAGCCAGTGCAGTCAAAAGACGTCGTTCCGACGCAGTGGGCTCTCGCGCGAGTCCTTCCAGGAAGAGCGTGTCGATCACGGCGTCGAGGTTCCTGGTTGCGGCGGGCAGTCTCTTGGCGGCGCCTGCCTTGAGGGTCTTGTCGAGCGTCGTGCCGTTGGTCAGTTCCATGGCCTCGAGCATGGTGGCCAGCGAATCGCGGCGGGTCACGATCTGTTCGCGGTTGGGTCGTCCCATGGCTCGCTGCAGTGCATCGGGCATCACGAACGCGGCACGGATCTGCAGCGGGCGTGTGTCCTGTTTGTCGGCATCGAGCACAGCCTTCAGCAGCGGCAATTGGCCCCCCTGGCCTCGTCCATCTCGTTTGGACATCTGCTTGTCGGTGGTCAGCGGCATGTCGGTGATCACGGCCAGCGCGTCTACGAACTGTTCGGCCGTCATCCGTTTTACATACGGTCCGGCGAATCGGTAATCGGCGGTGCTGCCGGGTGTGGGCACGGCAAGTCGCTGGTAGGCCCGGGAGGTGCAGATGGTCATGAGCGTGTGCTTGAGATTGAACTTGTGGTCGGCGAGATCTTCGGCGAGCCAGTCGAGCAGTTCGGGGTGCCAGGCCGCTCGTTCCATCTCGTCGACAGGTTCAACGAGTCCGCGTCCAAACAGCACGGCCCACAACCGGTTGACGATGGTGCGGGTGAAGCGGCCGTTTCGTCTTGTGACCAGCAGGTCGGCGAGTTGTTTCAGTCGTTGAGGCCGCTTGGCGGTCGCGGCGATGGTCCCCAGCGAGGGGAACAGAAACCCGACGCGGGCGGTTTTT
>CAUZJR010000491.1:0-4058 GCA_963580005.1 Planctomycetota bacterium | reverse complement strand
ACGACGGCTCGTGCCGACTCGGTGGCCGAGAATTCCTCGGACAGATCGCCTCGAAATGCTACTCCCAGGGAACCATGTCCTGCCTCTCGTGCCACGCCATGCACCAAAGCGACCCCAACGACCAACTGGCCGAAGGCATGAGCGAGAACACCGCGTGCGTGCAATGCCATGCCGAATTTACCGGCAACAGACTCACACAGCACACACACCACGCCGGCGGGTCTTCGGGAAGCCGCTGCTACAACTGCCACATGCCACACACCTCCTACGCTCTCTTTACCGCCATCCGCATCCACCGGATCAAGTCCCCCGAAGTGCTCCCGGTCCAGCACGCCGCTCAACCCAACGCCTGCAACCTCTGTCACCTCGACAAGTCACTCGATTGGGCCAGCCAGCGTCTGCAGCAGTGGTACGGACACGCACCGGCCGAACTGGACGCCGAGGAACGGGAATTGGCTGCGGGAGTGCTTTGGATGATGAAAGGAGACGCGGCACAACGAGCGATCGCCGCCTGGCACACGGGTTGGGGACCGGCCCAAGAGGCCACAGGAGGATCCGGCTGGGCCGCGCCACTGCTGGCTCGGCTGCTCGAGGATTCCTACTCGGCCGTTCGCTTCATCTCGTGGCAGAAACTCAAGGCATTGCCCGAATTTCGTGAACTGAAGTACAACTTCGTCGGACCACCAGCCCGACGCACAGCCGCGATGAATAACGTGCTGCAGGACTGGCAACGAACTCACACCGACGTGCCCGACGCACTGCCGGTGACCGAAGACGGACAACTCGATCTCAAGCGACTGGCAGACCTCTGGAAACGACGCGATCAGCGTCCGGTGGAGATTCCCGAATGAGTGATCCGGTGGAAGCCCGCGACACGATCGTGCGACGTCACCTGGTGATCGGCTGGTGGAGCCTGCTGATCTTCGTGGCACTGGGCCTGGTGCTCGAAACGCTGCACGGCTTCAAGGTCGCCTGGTTCGTCAATACCGGCGAGTCGGAAACCACCCGCCTGATGCTGCGGCTGGCTCACGCACACGGGACCTTCCTGTCGCTGGTGCACCTGGCCTTTGCCTGGACCACCTCCCAGGCCCGGGGACTTGCCCGACGATCCTCCTCGGTCGCCTCACGCAGCCTGCAGGCGGCCGGCATCCTGGTGCCCGCCGGGTTCCTGCTGGCCGGGATGCCCGGGTTCGTCAAGACCGGAGGACTCAGGCTCGGTGTGCTCGGCGGAGATCCGGGGTTGGGAATCGTGCTGGTGCCCATCGGAGCACTGCTGCTGCTGCTGGCGGTGCTGCTGACCGCGTTGGGGGTCGGGGTCCGAGAGGACTCTCAGTAACTGGCGTCAGACCCCGGCCTTCAACCAAGAGCCGATCACTCCGGAACCATCACCTCCCGGTAATCCCGCTCCAGCAACAGCTTCTCGACCCGCTTGCGATCCAGGCCCTTGCCCGGGATCAGGACCGTCCGCCTGGCGAGGTCCGGATCGAGTTTCCCGGACCCCGCAGCCCACTCGCGACGCAATCGCATCCGGATCGAGTCCCGCTCGGATCGCGAACCGACGAAATCAAAGGCCAACTCGCGGTACGCCTCGCCGCTCTTCAAGGCCTGCCACGCCACCCAGCGGTTGACCGAGTAGGCGTCGTCGAGTTGATCGGCGAGGTGAGGCACCAGCCAGTCGGTGCCCGAGACGTCTCGAGCCGGTTGCCAGCCCCCGTGCCAGGTCGCCACCGCCCGCTGCACCGGGTCGCCCTGCAACACCAGCAGCACCCAACTGGAAGTCCGCTCCTCCTCCTCGACCAGCACCGCCTCTTCGTGCCCGTACCACTCGACCAACCGCTGTGAAGCCCAGCGAGCCGTTCGGTCCAGGTGACACAGGTTGCAGGCGTTGGGACGACCGCCGCCGCGGATCGATACCACCTGCGGACTGTCGACCCGGTGACTGCGGATCGCTCCGAGTAACGCGTAGGACGTGTGGGGCATGTGGCAGTTGTAACAGCGGCTGCCCGAGGATCCTGTGGCGTGGTGAGTGTGCTCGGTCAGTCGGCTGCCGGTGAAATCGGTATGGCACTGCACACAGGCGTGGTCCCCGGCCATTTTCGAAGCCAACTGGTCGTTGGGTGCAGCGTTGTGCATCGAGTGGCACGAGAGGCAGGACATCTGGCCCTTTGTGAAACACTGCGAATCCTTCAGGCCCAGGTACTCCCGACCCCCCACCCAACAGGTCCCATCCAGCCAGTAGACCGGCTTGCCACGTCGTTCCATCTGAGTGTGCAGCGAACCGCCGGCGACCACCGTGCGGAACGCGGTCGAGAGCTCCTCGCCGGGACGGTAACGGTAGCCGTGGGCCAGGTAGTCGTCGTGGTCCGGTGGCACGAAGGTGCTGTGGCACTGGCCGCAAACCCGCGAGGCCGCCTGGTGATCCAGACGAGCCGGATTCACGATCGTCGGATCAGCCTCGCCAGACCCAGACCCAGACCCAGACCCAGACCCAGACCCAGACCCAGACCCCGCGACCGCCTCCCGCGACTCACCTCCAGGAGTCCGATTGGCTGAGTGCCTGGCAACGTGCTGGCGACCGGCACCATGACACGCCTCGCAACTGATCCCCAACTCCGCCGCCTCGGTCCGTACCTCGAGCGTCTGCAGATTCATGCCCGGACTGCCGCCGGTGCTGTGACACGCCAGGCAATTGTCGTTCCAGACCATGAAGTGACGCGGCGAACCGGGAGGCTCGAGGAAGGCGTCCTCGCGAGGAATCCACCGCTGCTCGGCAATGTGGTAGTACCACGGAATCTGTCTCAGCAGGTTGCCTCGAAAACCCGGAATCCAATAGCCCTGCATGTGATGAGACCCGGTGGTCATCACCACCGGCCGAGTCACCCGATGGCGAACCGAATCGCGATCGACCGCCAACGCGTCACGGCCCTCGAAGAACTGGCCCGACTCCCAGTCGGGATCGACCAGGTTCACCTCGAAACGGTCTCCCGCACGCGACAACTCGTAACGACGGCCCCGCGACTCGAGCGTCACGCCGTCAAACGGAGCCAGCACGGTCCCGGGCGAAGCCACCTGGGTCATCGTGCGATGGTATGTCCGATGCCAACTCGAGTGGTTCTGCTCGTGGCACTCGCGGCAGGCCTCCGAACCGACAAAGTCGCCCCGGGCTCCCAGCCGGGGCAAGGGGTCGCTGGCCGGCGGAGGAGTGACCTCGCGACGTGAGTCCAGGTACCAGCTGCGCCACAGCAGGCCCACGCCGACCAGCAACATCGTGGCCAACATCGCTCCCAGCAACAGCCTGCCTCGATATCCCGCCCGCACGGTCTCCCCCCAAGCAGATCCCCGGACAATACTCTCTGGGCTCTCCGGGCCCTCTGGAATATATCGGCAGCAATGGGCCGGAGATCCCACACTGTGTGTCCGAGGTCGTTGCCGTGGTTTCGGGCCGCCGGGTAGAATCGAATCGCCGATGTCACGACCCCGCAGCACCCGCCGCACGATCCGCCGCCTGGCACTCGCCGCCACGATGCTCGCACTGGCCCACTCCAGCGGCCACGCGGCCCCGCCCCGGCTGCCGCCGGCGGTCAAGCGAACCGTCGACTTCGACACCGACATCCGCCCGATCTTCACTCGACACTGCTATTCGTGTCACGGTCCCAAGAGACAGGAAAGCGACTACCGGCTCGATCAGGCCCGGGTGGCGATTTCTGGAGGCGACCGCGAACAGAAACCGATCCGACCCGGCCGCGGAGCCGACAGTCCGCTGCTGAAATACGTCGCGGGTCTCGACCCCGACACGAAGATGCCCCCCAAGGGGCCTCGACTCACCACCCGCCAGATCGCACTGCTCCGCGCCTGGATCGACCAGGGAGCCCGCTTCCCCCGCTCGGCCAACGACCCGTCCCCAGGCTCCTCGCACTGGTCGTTCCAACCGCTGGCGGATCGGGCTCCGCCGGAAGTCCCCGCCGCCGACAACCCGATCGATGCCTTCATCGGCAGACGCCTGGCCGAGGCCGGACTGGACTTCTCGCCCGCAGCCGACCCCCGCACACTCGTGCGAC
>CAUZJR010000490.1:0-4059 GCA_963580005.1 Planctomycetota bacterium | reverse complement strand
GGTCAAGGATGTCCTGTTCGGAGAGGTGTGGCTGGCCAGTGGGCAGAGCAACATGGCGATGACGGTGGGCCGCTGCCGCGACGCCCAGGCCGAGCAGGCTGCGGCCGATTTTCCGAAGATCCGGATGTTCACCGTCAAGAGAACCGCGGCGTTGAAGCCTGCAGCGGATTGCCAGGGCACGTGGCAGGTCTGCAGCCCCCGGACCGTGGCAGGGTTCTCGGCAGCCGCCTACTACTTCGGTCGACGCCTGCACAAGGAACTGGGCGTCCCGGTCGGGTTGATCAACTCGTCGTGGGGTGGGACGGCGATCGAGGCTTGGACCAGTCTCGAGGTGCAGAAGCAGGACAATCGCTTCGCCGCCGTGTTCGCTCCCTGGAAGAACAAGCCCGAAGCCGATCGCAACAAGCCGGCCAACCTCTTCAACGGGATGATCCAGCCCCTGGTCGGATACGGCATCCGGGGCGCGATCTGGTACCAGGGCGAGCGGAACTCGCGGACGATCGCCTCGTCTCGACTCTACCGACACCAACTGCCGCTGTTGATCAGGGACTGGCGAAAGCGATGGGGGCAGGGCAAAGGGCAGGCCGCGAACTTTCCGTTTGTCTGGGTGCAACTGCCGAATTTCAAGGCGAGGCAGGCCGACCCGAACCCGGTCACGACCTGGGCGGTGATGCGTGAGAGCATGCAGTTGGGGCTGAAGGAGCCGGCGACCGCGATGGCCGTGACGATCGACATCGGAGAAGCCCGGGACATCCATCCGAAGAACAAGCAGGACGTCGGTCACCGGCTGGCCCAGGCGGCTCTTGCCGTGGCGTATAAGAAGGAAGTGGTGGCGATGGGTCCGCTGCTGCGATCGGTGACGATCGAGGACACTCGGGTGCGGGTCCAGTTCGACCATGTGGGAACGAAGCTGGTGGTCCGCGGCAAGGGCCAGGCGGTCAAGGGGTTTGCCCTGGCCGGGCCCGACAGGGTGTTTCACCTGGCCGAGGCGCGGGTCGAGGGAAAGACGGTGGTGGTCGAGTCACGGCTGGTGGGCGACCCGATCGCGGTTCGCTACGCATTTGGCGACAATCCCGCCGTCAACCTGTACAACTCGGCCGGCATCCCGGTGGCTCCGTTTCGAACCGACGACTGGGAACCGCCCGCGGCCCGGTGATCGTGTGACGAGCAACGAACCGTATCTGCTGCGGCTGAGCAACCGGCTGGCGAGGGGACTTGCCGAGATCGACGCCGACCGACGTGGGCGTCATCGCGACTTCCTGCTGTCGCAGCAGTTGCCCGATGGAGGATTCCGCGGCCGCGAGGGTGATTCGGACCTGTACTACACCAGCTTCGCTGTCCGTGGGCTGGCGATGCTCGGCGGCCTGGAGGGCCAGCAGTGCGAGAGAATCGGGGACTACGTGATCGGATGCCGGTCCCAGAATCTCTCGGTCATCGACCTGGTCAGCTGGCTTTACACCGGACTGGTCGTGCAGTTGGCCGGTGGCCCCGATCCGCTGGCCGGTGCCGAAGAGGGTTTTATCGAGTCGGTGTCCACGTCGCTCGAGAGCACTCGGACGGCCGACGGGGGGTACGCTCGAACAACTCTGGGTGCCGCCGGCAGCACGTATCACTCGTTCATGGTCGCCCTGGCGTATGAACTGCTGGGGCAAAGCGTGCCCGAGCCGGACCGGATGATCCAGTTTGTCTATGACCGCCAGCGTGACGACGGGGGCTTTGTCGAGATTGCTCCGATGAAGCGGAGCGGGACCAACCCCACGGCCGCGGCGGTCGCGTTGCTGGTGATGCTGGGTGGGATGGATGACGAGTTGCGGGATGACGTCCGGGAATTTCTGGAAGTGGTACGAGGCGACGAGGGGGGGTTCCTGGCCAACACGAGGATCCCGTTCTGCGACGGACTCTCGACCTTCACCGGCCTGCTGACCGTGCAGGACCTGGGACTGGTGGGGGTGTTGAAGTGCGAGCGGGTCGAGGCGTTCTTGAAGAGTGAGCTGGAGTTTCCGACGGGAGGATTCCGGGGCGCTGCATGGGACACCGACGCGGATGTCGAGTACACCTTCTACGGCCTGGGCACCCTGGCCCTGGTCCTGGGGTCAGAATCTGCACAGTGAGCCGGGGTTGGCGACCTGGTAAAATACGAAGTTTGCGCAAGCTGCTGACCACTTTGAAGCTCTGAGCCCAGGACGATTGCGGGGGGTTGACTCAGCCGGAGCGATGCGGGTAGAGTTTTCGGCTGAGGCGGTTTGCTGAGAGCGGGCCGCAGGATTCTGACGAACCGGGAGAAAACGGAGTTTCCCACACGGCTTAGACGCTCACGACAATTCCGGTCGAAGAGCCAGCTTGGTCATGACCCGCCTGGCTGTTGGATCGATGCAGGTGAGACGTGGTGAATTGGGAGCATGAGGCTCGATGCTGATCCGTCAAGACGGCTTGGCCTTGCGAGTCGATGCTCCGGCCAAGTTGAATCTGTTCCTGGAAGTTCTGGGCAGGCGAGGTGACGGATTTCACGAGTTGGAGACGCTCATGGTCGCCATCTCGCTGCATGACACACTGCGTTTCACGGAGGAACCCACCCCAGCGATTCGGCTGCGTTGTCATGGTCGGAGTGGTGTCGACGATTCGGTGCCATCTGGCGATGACAATCTCGTCGTCCAAGCGGCAAAGCTGTTGCAGGCTCATTCGGGCACCTCACGGGGTGCAGCGATCGACCTGTGGAAGCGGATCCCGGTGTCGGCGGGTTTGGCGGGCGGATCGACCGATGCGGCGGCGACCCTGGTGGCATTGGACCGGCTCTGGGAGCTGGGCCTTTCATCCGGGGAGTTGTTGTCGCTGGCTGCCGAGCTGGGCAGCGACGTGGCTTTTTTTGTCCGAGGGGTTCCGGCGGCGATTTGTCGGGGCCGTGGCGAGGAGATCCATCCGGTCGAGCGTTCGTTGGAGTTGTCGTTTGTCGTGGCGCGACCGGCGAGTGGTTTGTCGACGGCGGAGGTGTACCGGCATTGCCAGGTCAGCTCCGATCCTCGTTCGGCACAGCCGCTGGTCGAGTTGCTTGCCGACGGTCGACTCGCCGACGCCTCGAGGTTTTTCCACAATTCCCTGCAACAGACCGCAAGCAGATTGAACCGGGAGGTTACCGACCTGATCACTCAACTGGATCGTCACCCCGTCCTGGCGTCGGCGATGACCGGCAGTGGCACGGCCTGTTTTGGCCTGTGTGCCACCGACCGGTCGGCTCGTCGCATCGCCGGGGCACTTGTCGACGGTGGCGTACCGTGGGCGAGTGCGGTTCGGACCCGGGCGTGAGGCTGAAGGAGTTGAGAAGGACGCATGCGGGACGCAAGGCTGAACACCGGGAAGCGGGGTGGCTGAGGAGTCGCGACAAGGAGGACAACAGTGGAGATCACGGAAGTTCGCATCAAGCTGATGGCCGATCCACACGAGCGTCTGTTGGCGTTCTGTTCGGTCACCTTTGACCAGTGTTTCGTTATCCGGGACCTGAAGATCATCCTGGGGACCAAGGGTGCCTTCGTGGCCATGCCCTCGCGGAAGCTCACCGATCGGTGTCCGCAGTGCAACATGAAGAACCACCTCCGCAGCACGTACTGCAATCAGTGCAGTGCCAAGCTCTGCGATGATCGTGCCATCAAGGGTGACGACGGCCGCGCCAAGCTCTACGCCGACATCGCTCACCCGATCAACTCGTCGTGCCGCGAGATGATCCAGACTCGGGTGATCGAGGCCTACGGAGAGGAGCAGATCCTGGCCACCGAGCCGGGTTACATCTGCACCTACGACGATTACGACGAGGACCGTTACGCGGCCTTGGCCGATGGGTCCCCGGCGATCGCCGGCCGGATCGAGCCGGCCGCCGAGACTCCTGCTCCGCCGCATCTTGGTCAGGGTTCAGAGTCGGCTGAGTCGGCTGAATCGGCTGAGTCGGCTGAATCGGCTGAAGGCGAGCCACCTGATTTTGGGGCGGGGGTGTTGTAGAGGCTGGTGAGGGTGTGGGGACTGGCTCGTTCCGAGGTGCGCCGCAGGCGGACGTCGGAAGGTGCCTGTCCC
>CAUZJR010000489.1:0-4065 GCA_963580005.1 Planctomycetota bacterium | reverse complement strand
TAAGCCAGTTGAGGCGGCCAGGTTGAGGCGGTCAGGGGGTCGCTGTGGTGACCTTGATCTCACCCCCGGCGGAGACCGTCACTTCGATGGCTCCGCTGACTCGCGTGGAGAGGATTTTCGTTGGCCGGAGGTAGCTCTTTCGCAGCTGTGCCCCGGTTGTGGATCTCCCTCCACTGACCAGCACCCACCGGGGCCGAGTCCACTCGGCCCAGTCCCTCCGGTTGGCGGGTGGGCTGCCGTGATGAGGCGACAGCAGGATGTCGACGTCTCCCATCGTGGTACTCATCAACTGACCCTGTCCCTCGTTCTCGAGGTCTCCGGTCAGCAGAATCCGCACTCCGGCAAAGACGATCTCCAGTACCACGCTGTTGGAGTTGTCACTGGAGCCGGCAAAGCCGACCGGCGGGTGCCTGACAGTAATTGCAACAGCCGGATCCAGTCGCAACCGGTCTCCTGCGACTACCAATTCGATCGCCACTCCGGCCGTCGCCGCGTCGGTGCAGAGGTCGAGTGTTTCGGGTTGGCGGGGGTTGAGGAACGTGCAGGAGGTGACCAGTGATCCGATTCCCATCAGGGGGATCAGTCGCGGGGCGGCCGAGAAGTGGTCGCGGTCGGCGTGTGAGAGGACCAGGGCGTCGATCCGTCGTCGTCGGCGACTCCAGGCAGCGTCGCGGATCGTTTCGGCCAGGCGATCGGGGTCACCGAGTGTCCCGGCATCAAAAAGCAGCGTCCGCCCGTTGGGGCATTCCAGCAGCATCGCTCCTCCGTGTCCGGCGTCGAGCACCACCAGCTGCAGGGTTCCGTCGATGGGGGGTCTGAGTGCAGCGGCCAGCCCGGCGGTGAGGATCGCTGCCCACGAGACCAGGCACAGAGATCGCAGTCGCCGGTTCTTGCAGGCGGCCACCATCGCCAGCACCCCGTAGTACAGCACCAGCCAGGCTGTGGGCGGGCCAGGAGTCTCGACAAACGCCAACGGGCCGGCGGCCGACGTCGAGGCGATGGCCAGGACCAGTCGGAGCAGCCCGTCGAGCAGCATGCCGAACACGAAGCCGGCTCCCGGAACCCAGCCACCCAGGGCCAACAGCGCCACGCCCAGCCACAGCGCCAGCCCGACCAGCGGGATCATCACCACGTTGATCAGCAGCCCGACGGGGGCCACGAGTCCGAATTTCGAGGTGATCAGCGGTGCGGTGACGCACCAGATCACGACCCCCACCAACCACGCCTGGACCACTCGACGGACCAGGCGACTGAGGAATCCCTGGGCGTGGGAGATCGGGACCGCCGCAGCGACCTTCGGAGCCGACCAGGCCAGTGCCGCGACGGCCAGGAACGAGAGCTGGGCTCCGGGGCTCTGTAGGTCACCGGGACGCAGGCCCAGCACGATCAACGCCGCCAGGGCCAGGGAATTGGCTGCCGCTGCCTTGCGCCGGTGGGGATGACCCAGCACGCTCATCGTCACCAGGATCGCCGCCCGCAGCACCGACGGACGCAGCTCGGCCAACAACGCGTACCCGATCACCGAGATCACGATCAGCGTCGTGGTCAATGTCGGACCCAGCCGCAAGAGACGGGCGAGCATCCAGACCAGGCCTCCCAGCAGGCCGACATGCAGGCCCGAAATCGCCAGCAGGTGCATCGTGCCGCTGCGGATGAACATCTCGCGGTGACCTCGGTCCAGGTCGTCTCGGACGCCCAGCAACAGTGCCGCGGCCACCGGAGCGGTCTGCTGTGAGAGGTGACGTTTGAGCAGCCGTGTGCCCTGGCGGCGGAGGTCGGCAAGGCGGCGGGCGAATTGGTCGGAGATCCGTGCCGAGACTCCGATCCTGCGGATGCCGCCGCTGGAGGTGATCACCAGCACTCCAGAGAGTCCCCGTCGTGCCAGCAGACGACTCATGTCGAACCCACCGGGGTTGCGGGCGGTCGAGGCGCGCTCGAGCCAGCCGGTCAGCGACACGCGGTCTCCGACACGCAGTCGGGTCACCCGGTCGCGGACAATCACCCACAGCCGACCGGTGACCGGTTGGTTGAAATTGCCGCGGCGGATCGTCTCGACCCGCAGTTGCCAGCGAGTGGTTGGTCGGAAATGCCGGGCCGATCCGGGCGGCGGAGGGCGGATCATCGGGGCGGTTGCAATCACTCCTTCCAGCTGAACCAGCTGGCGAGACGAGGTGACCAGTCGGGCCAGGGCAGAGGGTGGGACCATCGACCCCGCGGCGTGGTGACGCAGTGCCCCGGCACAGGCCACTACCAACAGCAGGCAGCCGGTCATCAGGCGACGGCGGTCGCCCCGATGCAAGCCGAGCGTGGCCACGACCAGTGCGGCGGCCAGGGCCAGGTAGACGGGGGCGGTTGCCGGAGCGTAGAGGTTCCAGGCAACGCCCGAGGCAAAAGCCAGGGCAACGGCCAGCAACGGGCTGCGGGGTGTGGCGGGTTCCATCGGCTCGGTCGCAATTCGCGACGCGGCCCCGGTGTCTCCCCGAAACTCACACTACCAGCACAGGCGAGCTTGGCAAGACCCTGCCGGCGGGAGGCTCTGATGCGGACTACGCGATCACGGCGTCGATCGGTCGGCCGTAATCGATCTCCAGCCGTTTGCGTCCGGGGATCTCCAATCGCTTGGCGTCCAGGCCCAGTTGCTGCATCACCGTGGCGTGCACGTCGGTGATGTAGTGCCGGTTCTCGACTGCGTGGAAGCCCAGCTCGTCGGTCGCTCCGTGAGCGATGCCGCCCTTGAGTCCTCCGCCGGCCATCCAGATGCTGAAGCCGTAGGGGTGATGGTCGCGGCCGTTGGAATTCTGGGCACCCGGCGTGCGGCCGAACTCGGTGCCCCACACCACCAGGGTTTCATCGAGCATGCCGCGAGTCTTGAGGTCACCGATCAGAGCGGCGATCGGCTGGTCGGTCTCGCGGCAGACCTTGGCGTGACCGGTCTTCAGGTTGCTGTGCCCGTCCCATCGACCGGCTCCGCCGTTTGACCCATGAAAGATCTGTACGAATCTCACCCCCCGCTCGACCATCCGCCGGGCCGCCAGGCACTGCTGGCCGAACGTGCGGGTGGTGCCGTTGCCGAGTCCGTAGTCGGACTGGGTGGCCCGCGTCTCACTGTCGAACTGCATCACCTCGGGCACCGCCATCTGCATCCGGTAGGCCAGCTGGTACGACTTGATCCGGGCCCGCAACGCTGCGTCGTCGGGATGCAGGGCGGCGGTCATCAGGTTGAGCCGGTTGAGCAGCTCGAATTGGCCCCGTTGCTCTTCGCGGTAGAGTGCTCCTCGGGGAGTGGCAAACGGCAGCGGCCGGGCCGGGTTGACGTCCAGTTGCACTCCGTCGTGCTCGGGGCCGAGGTAGTTGGCACCATGGGCCCCCTGGCCGCCGCAGCAATCCGCGATCGGGGTACCCATCACGACGAATTGAGGCAGGTCGTCGTTGAGTGATCCGAGGCCGTAGTGGATCCAGGAACCGACCGTGGGGAAGAAGCCGTCCAGGGAATGACGACCGGTGTGAAACTGCAACTGCGCGCCGTGATTGTTGTCGGTCGTCCACATCGATCGCACGACCGCCAGGTCGTCGATGTGGTCGCCCAGGTGAGGCCACCAGTCGGAGATCTCGATCCCACTCTCGCCCCGCTTACGATACCCCACCTGCAACGGATAGACCTTGGGCCAGATGTGCCCGTTGGCGTCGTCGGGGACCACGATCCGGACGTTTTCGTCGACGAAGGGGTTCTTGAGCGTCTCGGAGAACGGCGTCTTGTCGATCGAGACGCCGGCATACTTGTTCAACGCCGGCTTGGGATCAAACGTCTCCATGTGGCTGGCCCCGCCGACCATGAACAGCCAGATCACGCTCTTGGCACGCGGGGCGATGTGAGCCAGTCCGTCGGGGACTTCGGTGGTCGATCCCGCGCGGGTCATGCCGTCGTCGGCGAGCATCGAAGCCAGGGCCACGCCGCCCAGACCTCGAGAGGTGTCGAGCAGGAACTCGCGGCGGTTGCTGCGGTGGTTGCTGCGGTGGTTGCTGCGGTGGTTGCTGCGGTGGTTGCTGCGGTGGTTGCTGCGGTGG
>CAUZJR010000488.1:0-4096 GCA_963580005.1 Planctomycetota bacterium | reverse complement strand
GATTCGCTCAAGAACACCGTCGCCGGACTGGTCGACAACAACCACCAGGATGCAACCCTCAGACGAGCCGCCTGAAGCACGACGAACCATCCCACCGGACCGACACCCCATGACGATCACCCGACGGCAACTCCTGACCACCGCAGCCACCGCAGCAGCAACCACCGCCACAGCAGCAACCACCGCCACAGCAGCAACCACCGCCACAGCAGCAGCCACCGCCAGGCCGGCCCCTGCCCCGTCCTCACCCCCTGCCCCGTTCCGCTTCTGCCTGAACACCAGCACCATCCGCGGCCAGAAGCTGGGGCTGGTCCAGGAGATCGACCTGGCCGGGAAAGTCGGTTACAGCGGGATCGAGCCGTGGATCCGGGAAATCGATCAGTACACACGTGACGGCGGCTCGCTGAAGGACCTTGCCAAGCGGATCAAGGACGCGGGCCTGCAGGTCGAGAGCGCCATCGGGTTCGCCCAGTGGATCGTCGACGACGACACACAACGCGCCGCCGCACTCGAGCAGGCCAAACGCGACATGCAGAAGGTCCGCAGCCTGGGCGGGACCCGGATCGCCGCTCCCCCGGCCGGTGCCACCGGCCAGCAGGACCTCGACCTCTTCGCCGCCGCCAGGCGGTACCACGCGTTGCTGGAGGTCGGACGGCAGATCGGAGTCACGCCGCAGGTCGAAGTCTGGGGCTTCTCGAAATCCCTCTCGCGACTCGGCGAAACCGCCTTCGTGGCGATCGAGAGTGGTCATCCGCAGGCCTGCGTGCTGCCCGACATCTACCACATCTACAAGGGAGGCTCGGACTTCACCGGGCTGGGACTGCTCTCGGGAACCGCCGTCCACTGCTTCCACGTGAACGACTATCCCGACAAGCCGCCGAGAGCCTCGATCTCGGACGCCGACCGAGTCTACCCCGGCGACGGAGTCGCACCTGTCGTCGAGGTCCTCAAGGGAATCGCCGCCAAGCGACACCCCGTGGCCCTCTCGCTGGAACTCTTCAACCGCACCTACTGGAAACAGGATGCCCTGCTCGTCTGTCAGACCGGCCTGCGGAAGATGAAGGACGTCGCCCGACGCGCCCTGGCCTGACCTTGGTCCTGACCTTGGCCGCGGCGGCAGCTCCGGCAGCTTGAAAAACCGACCGGCCACGACCACCATACGACTCCTTCGAATCGAGCCGGGAGTCGTCGTGATGCAGGTGACACGAGCAACGTGGCTGGCCGTGGCCGTCGCAGTGGCCGGATTGACCGGGATCTCCCCAACGGGGTCCGCGGCCGACCCCGAAGTGGTCGCCTTCCGAGGTGCCCGGATCCTGCCGGCCAGCGGCCCGGCAATCCCCGCCGGTACCCTTCTCATCGCCGACGGCAAGATTGTCGCCGTCGGAGCCGTCGACGCGGTCAAGATCCCCAGGGCCGCCCGCGTCATTGATCTCACCGGCAAAGTCGTCATCCCCGGACTGGTCGACAGCCACTCGCACCTCGGAGTCGCGTCGCGTCCGCTGGAGAAGGCCAACAGCGACGGGAACGAGCGAAGTGGCGCGGTGCAGAGCATCGTGCGGGCACTCGATTCACTCAATCCGTTTGACCCCGGCATCCGCATGGCCCATTCCGGAGGCATCACCACCGCCAACGTGATGCCAGGCAGCGGAAACGTCATCGGCGGACAGACGATCTACATCAAGTTGCGAGGAGCCAGCCCCGAGCAGATGTGGATCGGGACCGAGGGGCACTTTGGCGGCCTGAAGATGGCCAACGGCGAGAACCCCAAGCGGTCCTACGGGTCCCGGGGCCAGCCACCGGTCACCAGGATGAAGGTCGCGGCGCTTCAGAGAACCGAATTCGTCAAGGCACAGGACTACCGACGCAAGTGGGCCAACTTCGAACAGGCCCGCCAGAAGGACAAGGACGCGATGCCGCCGGATCGGAACCTGGCACTCGAGCCCCTGGCCGAAGTGCTCGCCCGGCGACGCACCGTGCACTTCCACACCCACCGCGCCGACGACATCCTCACCGCCCTCAGGCTCAAACGCGAATTCCAGTTCGACCTCGTCATCCAGCACGGGACCGAAGCCTACAAGGTCATCGACCAGGTCGCCGCCGCCGGTGTGCCCGTCTCGATGACCATCGTCGACAGCCCCGGCGGCAAGGCCGAGGTGGTCGACTTCATCGAGGCCTGCGGTGCCGAGCTGACCCGGCGAGGCGTCAAGGTGCACGTCAACACCGACGACCCGGTCACCGAGAGCCGCTTCTTCCTGAGAACCACCGCGGCCACCGTCCGAGGAGGACTCGACACCCACACGGCGCTGAAAGCCATTACGCTCTATCCCGCTCAAGCCCTCAAGCTCGACAAGCGAGTCGGCTCGCTCGAACCCGGCAAGGACGCCGACTTCGTCATCCTCAGCGGTGCCCCGTTCAGCATCTACACCCGGGTGCTCGAGACCTGGATCGATGGCCGACAGGTCTTCGACCTGTCCCACCCCAGGCAACGGCTCTACCAGGAAGGCGGATTCCAGCTGGCCCGCCGCGAACTGATCCCGGCCCGGACCCCGATCGTCAAGCCCAGGACCAGGGCCAGCATGCCCAGGACCCTCGAGGACTCCCCGACCGTCACCGCCGCCAGCGATACCGTGCTCGTCCGCGCAGGTCGCCTGCATCGCGTCTCGAAACCGCCGCTGGAAAATGCCGCGGTGCTGATCCGCAAGGGCAAGATCGTCAGGGTCGGACGCGACAAGGACGTCAAGCCGCCACCAGGGACCCCGGTGATCACCGCACGGGAGGTGACTCCGGGACTGATCGATACCCACACCATCGTCCCGCTCTCGGGCGAATACAACATCCCCGCCGACCAGGACCAGGACGAGACCAGCGACCCCAACCAGGCCGACGCTCGCGTGCTCGACGGGTTCAACCCCGCCGAACCCCTGCTGAGATTTCTGCTCGAACAGGGCGTCACGGCGATCCACGCGTCGCCCGGACGAGCCAATGTGATCGGGGGACTGACCGGTGTCTTCCGCACCCACGGCATCGACGTCGATGCCATGACCATCCGCTTCCCCCAGGCCATGGCCTTCAACCTCGGAGTCGCACCCAAGCAGACCTACTCGGGCCAGAGACCGACAACCCGGATGGGCACCGCCGCGCTGATCCGCGAAGCCCTCGCCAAGGCCCGCAGCTACCGCGCCAAGCTCAAGGCGGCCGGCGACGACGACTCCGCAACAGCACCCGATCGAGACCTCAAGCTCGAAGCTCTCAACCTGCTGCTCGATCGGAAGATCGTCGCAGTCTTCTGCGGACACCGCGCCGATGACCTGCTGACCGGTCTGCGGATCGCCAGAGAATTCAAACTGAAACCGGTGCTGTCGATGGCGACCGAGGGCTACCTCATCCGTGACCAATTGGCCCGGGCCGGAGTGCCGGTGATCGTCCATCCCACCATGCAACGAGTCGGTGGGCTCGAGACGATCAACAGCTTCCTGGGCAACGCCGCAGCACTCTCGGACGCCTTCGGACAAAAGGGAGCCGCCGTGGCGATCGGGAGCGGGGTCGAGGGTTATGTGCCCAAGTCCAGAGTGATTCGCTACGAGGCGGCCATCGCCATGACCTACGGGCTGGGCTTCGACCGAGCACTCCGCTCGATCACGCTCGACGCCGCACGGCTGCTGAACATCGAGAAGACTCATGGCAGTATCGAACGAGGCAAGACCGCCGACCTAGTGCTCTACGACGGCGACCCGTTCGAACACGCCACGCACGTCACCGCCGTGTTCGTGCAGGGACGCCTGGCCTACCGACGTGGCGACCAACCCGCCATCCCGCTCCTGGGACGGCTCTTTCTGCCGACCCCGTCGATCCCCTGCTGCCAGGCCTTCTAAAACCCCGACCTGACGAATTCGAACCACCAGCGCCCGCAGTTTCCATCGAAAAGCGTCAGTTGCAACACCCGAAATGCTCAGCTATTCTGGGCCCGTCGCGCCAGGCCGGTCCTCTCGACCAACTGCAACGCCGCCCGGCGACAGATGGTGGGTATAGCTCAGTAGGTTAGAGCGCCAGATTGTGGTTCTGGAGGTCGCCGGTTCGAGTCCGGTTATCCACCCCT